>JASHNX010000241.1 GCA_030041415.1 Candidatus Sulfotelmatobacter sp. | reverse complement strand
CAACTCGTCCACATCACTGGCCTCCGGATTACAGGATTAGACGATCGCGAAACCGACCAGTGTTTCGAAACCGAATACACCGCGCGCACCAATCCGCATCGCGGATACATCACCATCATTGAAGGCTGCGACAAATTCTGCGCGTATTGCGTTGTGCCTTTCACGCGCGGGAAAGAGCGCAGCCGGACATCGGACTCCGTCCTCGGGGAAGCGCGGCAGATGGCCGATCTCGGCTATACGGAAATTCAACTGCTCGGCCAGAACGTGAATTCCTACAAAGATCCGGCAGGGAAGCAAAGCTTCGCCGAATTACTGGCCGCGATAGGAGAAATTGCCGGCATTAAGCGCGTGCGCTTTACTACATCCCATCCCAGGGATTTCGGCCGCGACATCATCGAAGCCATCGATGCCGTCCCCACGCTTTGCGATCATGTACATCTGCCGGTGCAAAGCGGATCGGACAAAGTCTTGAACGCCATGCAGCGCCTTTACACGCGAGAGCAATATCTTGAGCGCATCGCTTGGATGAAGTCCGCCAAACGTGATATCAGCATTACGAGCGATATCATCGTCGGTTTCCCCGGCGAGACAGAAGAAGACTTCAATCAGACCTTGAGCCTGCTCGATGAGGTCGGCTACGACGGCATTTTCACCTTCAAATATTCTCCGCGCCCGAATACGCCCGCGGTTGCTCTGGATGATGCCATTCCCGATGAGGAGAAATCCCGCCGCCTTGAGGTACTGATGGCAAAGCAGAAGGATATTCAGATCGCTCGCTATAAGAATTACATAGGGACTGAATTGGAAGTAATGGTTGAAAGCAGAAACGAGGCGCGCAATCAATGGGTCGGGCGCACCAGCCAGAACAAGACTCTCAATTTTGCAGTGCCGCAAGGCACGTCGCCGAGGGTTGGCGGCTATGTCCAAACGCGAGTGCTGGCCAGCTTTCCGAACAGCCTGCTGGGAGAAATGGTGGTATAAGCGAAGAAGAAATAAGTCGCGGCCGAAGCGGGCGCGAGAGGTTCGGTAGTCGCAGTTGGAGGGGTTCCAATGGAAGTAGAAATGACCATCCGCGGCCTTTTAATGGATCCGGTAAGCAACATGCCGATTGTAATTTTGAAGGACGTGGCGGGCGAGAGTGTGCTGCCCATCTGGGTGGGTGTGTACGAGGCGAACGCCATTGCGCTGGAGATGGAGAAGGTGACCACGCCGCGCCCGATGACCCACGATTTGATCAAGAATGTGCTGACTGGCCTGGAGACGCAGGTACACAAAGTCGTGGTGACGGAATTGAAAGATGACACGTTCTACGCGGTGATCTGGCTGGAGCGGGGCGGAGAAATTGTGAGCGTGGATTCGCGTCCGTCGGATGCACTGGCGCTGGCGCTGCGGGTGGATTGTCCAATCTTTGTGGATGAAATCGTGCTAAAGAATTCGAAGCAGGCGGCCAATATGTCGGACCGCGTAACTGCCGAAGAGCTACGCAAATATCTCGAAGGCCTGAACGACGAAGATCTGGGCAAGTACAAGATGTAGCCTGACGGTTGCGTATTTCTGCCTTTTTGTCCTTCTGAACCCGCGGCGAACGTCTGCGCCCAAATCGAAGAATCCCAATATCAAGCAGCAGTAGACGTCCGGCCCGCACCGGTCTATCACTTTACATAATACCTGTTATCGGACATTGCGAAAACACCTCAAGCGTCACAATGTCTCTACGATGCCTTTGCGGTCTCATCGATGGGCCGCAGCGCAAGCACCTCCCCTATCAACAGATATGTCTCCAAAAACAGGAAGCGCGCCTCCTCGGCGGTAACATCCTGATGCACGCCTGTGTTCAACCTATCGTAGATGTCGTCGAGGGCGCGCCGAATACGCCTGCGGCGCGACGCGCTGGGGCAGTGGGCATGAACGAAGGCGTTAATGCGATTTTGGTGATGGCTGGCAGTTAGCTTGAGCACTTTGTCTCCGATGCTGACAGTACCGTCGGAGGGTGGCTGAACGGAATCTGCGAAAGCATCGATGATCCGCCGACAGGTCGTCAGCGCTTGGCTGATGGACTCGGAGTCGCCGTCGCGCAGCCGGTCGTAAACGCTCGGCACTTTTTTTAACACGTCGCCGCACGAGAAAGCCAGCCGGGAATCGATGATGGCCCGCTGCTTTTCGAAGAGAGACTCTTGTTGGCTGCCGAACAGTAGCTCGTAGTAGCTCCTCGTGACGAACCTGTGAAGCAGGGCGAGGACCTTCGAACGGATGGCTGACAACTGTGATACGTGCCCATTAAGCTCGTTAAGCTGGCGCAGCACGGCCTGGACCGGGGCGGTTGCGGTCGACACCGTCAGGCCAGCGAACCCGGTGACAAGTTCCTCTGGGTTCGAGCTCGATGGTGCGAAGTGAACATTTGGCACCTTGAGCTGTTGCATCTGAAGCGTGTTTGCAGCGATTTGCGCATCGATCTGCGCGAAAGGCATCCAGTACCCGATCTGATTCTGTTCGTCCGTGTACCGGCCGGTTTTCCTCATCCATTCGACCGACAGCGGATCGTCCGAGAAATATCCCCCCAGCTCGCGGTCAATCCAGTCAGAGATGCGACCGTCTGCCATGATCCGCGCCAGTCGGGCAACCTTAAGGAGTAGGTTCTCAGGCGCAAGCCTGCCGAGCTCGATGTCGTCAACCAAATCGGTCGCCAGGCCTAATTTGTGCTCGCCCTTTGATTGGGCCGGCCTTTTCTCCATTAGTGGAGGATATCCCGCGGGCCGATTTGCGGCAATGCTTGGTACAGACCTTTTGGTACAGACCTTGAGGTCCGTCGATTCCTAGAATGCCATTCCCAAAAAACTCCCCATCCTCCTTGTGAGAGAGGATGGGGATTGTCGGCGGTCGTAAAGCTCAGAACGATTTCGGAAGGACGGCAGTTCCCTCCTGCTGAACCGATTGCAAAGCGTTGGGGTCGAGGCCGAGTGCCTTGAGAATGGTCGGAGCGACTTCCATGGTTTGGACCGGCGTGGTCACGGTGGTTGCCGTGAATATGGGATTCGAAAGCAACATCATGACGTTGGTGTCGTCATGCGCGAAGCCGCCGTGCTCGGCTAGTTTCTTGGTGCTGCCGGAGTAAGTGACGCCGATATCGGGAGTGGTGACGATATCGGGAGTGCGCGGATCGCCATCCGGAGGCAGGCCGGGCGCGTTGTAAAGCTGGGTGATGCCGGCTCCCCAGAACATTTCGCCGATGCCGGCAATGTTGCTGGTGGATGGCGATTGGGTCTCGATCATCTTCACGACATCTTCGGCGGTGCAGCTCTTGTCGAGCCAAACGAGAGAGACATCGTCTTCGGTAGGACCGAGGCCGGTCGGGTTGAGGGGCGATTCCGAGTAAGGCAAGCATCCGGCATTGGCTGCAATAGTGGCTGGAGACGTGGAGATTGGGTCACCGGCAAAGGTCGAGATGCCCAGATAACGCGAGGAATCGATCGGGCTCTGGCCGTGCTTGGCGGTAACGATAATTAGCGTAGTGTTGAGCAAACCATCTTTTTGCAGTGCTGCGATCATTTCTCCGATGGAAAGATCGACAAATTCGATATTTCGCAGGAGAGCCGGCGTCGGAGTTCCCTGACCGTCCAAGTATCCGCCGGTGACGGTCGGAGTGAGTGTTTTTTCGATCAGCTTCTGTCCGACGCTCACCGCCTGGAAGTTCATTCCAAAGACGGCGGGTACGGGAGCGGGCGATGTGCCGTTGTGGTTCTTGCCATTGATCTCGTTAACAATGGCGTTGACTTTCAACGTGTCGTAGCACTGGATGTTCAGGAAGCTGCTGGTCCAGGTGTCCGAGGAAGAAACCGCGGTCTGGTCGGGCAAGGGGTTGCAACTGAGGGGGCCGGCATTGACGCCGGGGAGATTGACGGGGATGGAATTGATTTCGGGCGAGTAATAGTCGTCGACGTTGGTGCCGTTGCCGGGACCGTTGACCGACGAATAGGAAGGATGCTTGTCGGACCAGGCGGTGTAGCCTCCGGAGGCGTGAACAACGCCGAATATCGTATTGGTTCGGACGAAATTCCAGGGATAAACGGGCGTGCAGCCTGTCGCCGGGTCGCGCACCAGGCGCTTGGAATCGATCGACTGAACTCCGCCGTCGACGCCACTGGGCGCGCCGCCGTTGAGCAGGGTCTGGTTGATATCGATTCCTTCATCGTACTCGGTGGTGGTTCCGGTGGGCGAGCCGTAGGGCACGCAGGGGCCGGCTGCAAGGCCGTCACCGGTGGTTTGGGCGGGAGCGTCGAGCGAGCGATCGTAGGCATCGTCGTAAAAGGCGCCGACGCTGCGCGGAGATCCGCCGGTCATGAGGGCCATCAATCCGGGAAAAGAGTCGGACGGCTCAGAGGTGTAGGCGAAAAGATAGTCCACGCCGGTGGGCTGGAGGCTGGCGAGATTCGGGCAATAAGGCTGACCGCCGTTCGCGCCGGCGATCCCGTTGGCGCAGTTGATGAAATCAAGGGCATGCATTCCATCGATGCTGAGAAGCAAAACGTGCTGGATGGAGCTTGTGCTGTTGCGATTTCCGGTCTGCGCGAGGAGGGTTGAAACCGCCAGAGTCAGCACGGCCGCGCAGACTCCCAAACGAAACGTCAGAGAGCGTGTCATAGATTTCTCCGAAGGGAGGATTTTGGGAAACTATTTTCAATAGTAAGAATTGAAATTGCAGAAAAGGTCACTGCAACATTGCGGCGAGGTGAAAATCTGGAGCAGAAATCCTCAGCGGCAAAATGCAAACGCAAAATAAAAAGGGCTGCATGGCAGCCCTTTTTGACGGCGGCATCGTCTACTTGAGTTTCGCCAACTGGCCGGAGACTTCCGGCAGAACGGCGGTGCCTTCCATTTGCACGGATTGCAACAGTGTAGGACTCAATCCGAGCGCGCTCACCATGGTCGGAGCGACTTGAATGGTGGCAGTTTCGGAAGAAACGGTTTGCGATGAGAAGCCTGGGTTAGCGACCAGCAAAATAACGTTGGTGTCATCGTGCGCGAAGCCGCCGTGATCTCCGATCATCGCCGTGCTGCCCGAGTAAGTCACGCCGATATTGGGAGTGACAATAATGTCAGGCGTTCTGGGATCGTCGCTGGCTTCCCAGCCGCCGACGTTATAGTTAGGCGCAAGCGTCGCGCCGTAGAGAATCTCTCCCAGCCCAATCTCCGTTGCATCCGACTCGAGAATGTTCACTGCACTTTCTACGGCAACGCCTTTCTTCAGCCAGAGCACCGAGACGTCATCCTCAGTAGCGCCGACGCCTGTGGAGTTCAGCGGCGACTCGGAATAAGGAATGAGAGTCCCAAGCAGAGTGGCTGGCGTATCGTTGCCGTCGGCAACGTACCGCGTGGGATCGATGGGCGATTCGCCGTGCTTGGCCGTTACGATGACCAGAGTGCTGTCATAAATCCCGTTGCTCTTCAACGCAGCAACGATCTGGCCGATGGCGGTGTCAACGTACTCGACCTCTTCCAACAATCTTTGGCTGGGCACCGCTGCGGCGTTCTGATAACCGCCCGCGCCAACGTTCGCTTCATTGACCGATTCGCCGACGTACACAGACTGGAAGTTCATGCCGAAAATGGCCGGCACCTGCGCTGGCGCACCCATATGAGTCTTGCCCTCAATCTCATTGATCAGCGCGTAGACTTTGATCGCGTCATAGCACTGAATGTTTTCGAAGCTGGCATTCCATGCCGAAGTACCGGCAGGATCGCGGATGGGATCGCAGGGGACGCCGGCAACGGTTTTCACTCCCGGCAAGGGGACAACCGTCGAGTCGACTTCGGGAGAATAATAATCGTCGAGCCCGTTGCCGCCGGGACCGCCGACAAACGAATAAGAGGGATGCTTATCGATCCATGCCGTATATCCGCCAGCGGCATGAATTACCCCGAAAGCAGTGTTGATCCGGATGAAGTTCCAGGGATAAACCGGAGCGCAGCCGTTCTGCGGGTCGCGTTCCAGGCGCATGGGGTCGATGGAGGCAATGCCGCCGTCGGTGAGTGATGCTCCCGGAGCGCCGCCATTCAGTAGGGCGTCGTTAATGTCGATGCCCTGATCGTTGTCGGTGGTGGTTCCAGTCGGCGTGCCGTACGGAGTACAAGGGCCTCCGGATAAGCCAGAGCCGGTTTTGATCGTAGGAGGGTCCAACGAGCGATCATAGGCAACATCGTAGTAAAGGCCGGTTGACTTGGGCGTGCCCCCGGAGGCCAACGCTGCCATTCCGGGGAACGAGTCGGAGGGCTTGGAGGATGTAGCGTTCACATAATTAATGCCATTCTGGCTAAGGGTTATCAGATTGGGGCAATATGGTTCGCCCCCATTAATGCCTAGGATGCCGTGAGCGCAGTTGTAGAAATCGACCGCGTGCATGCCATCAACGCTGATGAGCAGAACATGCTTGATCTTGCCTGAACCAACGCCACCGGCGTCGGCTGCGGTGAGGTAGGTTGATGAAATCAGTGCGAGCGCAACTCCCGCCAATAGAGTTTTCTTCAGCTTCATAATGAATCCTCCGGATCAGGAAGTATGAGCTGCGGGATATTACTGGGCGGTTAAAGACTCGTGAAAACTTGTTCAGGGCCGGTGATTCTTGGCAGGTGTGACAATAGCGGATTCCTCATCGCCGCTTCAATATGCGTCCGACCTGCAGGGCGACCCGCGCGGGGAGGGTTACGCTGCGGCGGACTTGTTTTTGTGGTGGCATTTGCACCGGTATACACCAGAGCGGCGTAAGCCAATAATTATTGACGCGGATTGCCCCCGGACATTTAGGCTGCAGTCCGTGTAACATAGGTTTCCCCACCGCGGAAAGGCTGCCTGCATGGCGCAAAGGGAGGTCCGTTATTACTTCGGCCGTTTAAATGTGATCACTGCGCGAACAGACAAGCAGGATCCGATCATTGCCGGGCTTTTTGCGGAGGCAGCGCGCCCACAAGCAATAGCCGTCCACCGTGGTCTAAATTGGGGTTTTTTTCGCCTCGGCCGCATCCAGACCCCGCTAGGGGAGTTTGTCCATGGGTTCCTGGTGAAGTTTAGGCCCCGCACGGAGGAGGAGATCGCGATCCCCGAGACTCGCGAGATCGACGATAGGATGATAGAGAATCTCATTGAGGCCAAGGCCCGCTTCTTTATCCATCTACCGTCGCATATCATCGCCTACCATCCCTTCGGGCGTGAAATTTCGAGGCGCGTCTTCGCGAGCCGGTTTAAGGAGCTCTTCGAAGCCAATCTGGACAGTTTTTTCGTCGAGGCCGAGATTTTCCCCATAGAGGAGGAGCGGCGACTAAGCGAGGCGATTCAAGGCCTCGAGAGCATCACCCGCGTTCGAGTCTTTCTTCACCCCTCGAATCCTAGCAACCGCGACGTCTGGAGGAACGTGGATGAGCGGCTTCGTGCCCTGGAGGTTGCGTCCTACAGGGAGGAGTACGAGGCGCGGCCCAGAAGCGACGGCTTGGCGATTGCGCAGGACCCCGAAGTAAACAGCAAAATCGCGATGGCCGAGGACGGGTACGGGACCGTCCAGGTCGTCGGCCAATCGGGGGGAGAGAGAAGGACAGTTACTACCCGGGATGCGCCCGTTATAGCTTTAGCGCCCTTTGACGATGCACCTCCTGAGGTTGCCCTAGACCGGCTCGCCGGCACCTTGAGAAAGATTCTGGAGAGGTTCACCCCATGAGTCTGCGACAGACGCTGTGTTCATGGGACTTTGGCGTCGCTGCTGCCACCCTCATCGGGACGCCGCTGTTGACTCCTGTCTGGGTATCGAACGACCTTGTCAAGGAATTCTATGGAACGGGTATCGCGGTCCTCTCCATCCTGTTCTCAGTGTTCTTCGCAGCGCTCGCGATCATCATGTCGTCCAGCGACGATGACTTCGTTGCGTTCTTGGAAGAGGACAAAAGCTACACGCGGATAGTAGAGACGTTTCGCTTCACGCTAATTCTGCTATTTGCTGCCCTTCTGGCGGCCCTGTTCCTGTACGTCTACAGCGCGGCGCGGCTGGACGCTCACGTCAAGTATCAGAGCCGTTGGTGGCCCTGCGTCTTTGCGGCTGTTTTTGTGTATTCCCTCACGGCGGCCTTTAATGCATCCCTCGACTCCGTTATGTACTCACGATATCGGAGCCGCTTCATTTTGGCGCATCGGGTGGCGAAGGCCCACGACTGCCATGTGGGGGCGGCTGCAGACTCCTCACCCCAGGGCCGGGCCGGGGGCGGGGGTTCTCGCGCCATATAAACTACTTGCCCAACGGGCATACCGCGCATTGCGCGCCCAGCTCCCTACTACGGCAAACCGTCGGCACGTCGCTCCATCCGCGAGCTTCGCGCGGGCAAACCAGCAGGCACCATGCCTCGCGATACCGTTCATAAAATGGCGTCCTCAGACGGCGCGAGTGCGGCCGGAACTTGATTGTTCCCCGGCTCCCCCCACCGCCTCGACCGGCAGGATGTACCAGATATCCTCCGGAACCAGATACGCCGCGATGAAATCAATCTCTTCAAGGGTGTAAACATGCCCATTCGCCCCGGTGGTTTTGATCGTGTAACCGTCATGAAACGCAGTCGCCGATTTTATCTGCACCCGCACCATCCGCGGCCCAAGATCCAGCGCCGCATCGTAACGGTTGCTCTCTCCCCACGGATGCAACACGCTGAAACCCAGAACACTGGCCCGCGCCAGGAACGCCGCCTCCGCCGCCTCTCCGCGCTTTTTGCCGCTCGCCCGGTCGGTACAATGCCCGAAAGGCTCGCAAGCGGCATGAATCGTTAACCCGCCCGCCGGCAAGGGATCGAACGGCTCCGAAATCAAATCGCCATCGTCACACCGAACCGCAACCAACAGCTCCTCAACTGAACTTGAACGCTCCATAAAAAAAGCGCAGCCTTGGCTGCGCGAAAGTACTCCTTTTCCAAAAAAGAAAAAGCGCAGAGCGAGTCTGCGCCTATTTCCCATTGTTATACTTCTATTATATCACATTGCACAAGGTAATTGGGACATTTTTGGAAAATTATTTCTCGCGGCGAATCAATCACTTAATCCTAAAGAGGAGGACTTGGGGGCTTGACAAGATTTTCGGTCGCGGCGGGAAAAACGATTTTGGGGTGAAACAAAGTTCCGGCGACGCGCGTGGCGATAGCGATGAGATCGGTCTGGCTGGCGAACACTTTGACTTCGCGTGCGCGGGAGAGTTCGGGAAGGTTGACAGTGCGTCCGTTGCGGATGCGGGCGATAGTCGCTTCGTCCGCGGTGACGGAGGGAAATTGAGGAAGAAGGTGGCGGGGATGGATGAAGAGGGAGAGCAGCTCCCTGCTTTCGACATCAGTCCTTTCGTCTTTTTCCTGAAAAGCAGGTTCCTCGCCGCTGCTTCGCGCCGGTTCGGAATGAGATCCATTACCTTTCTCGCCGAAAATTTTCCCGCTTACGGACTGTATTTCCTCGAGAGTGTGGGCCTGGGTGATATCGAATTCAGCGACGGCGGTGCGGCGGAGGGATTCGAGATGGGCGCCGCAGCCGAGGCGCTGGCCGAACTCGTGGGCGATCGAGCGCATATACGTCCCAGAGGAGACGCGGGCGCGGCAGTGGGCGCGATCGTTTTCGAGTGAGAAGATGGAAAACTCCTTGATATCGACCTGCACCGGTTTGAGATCGACTTCTTTCTTCTTGCGTGCAAGCTTGTAGGCCGGGATGCCGTGAATCTTCTTCGCAGAAAATGGCGGAGGGGTTTGCTCAATGAGGCCCACGAAGGTAGCTGCAAGGTGTTGGAGTTCTTGAATGTTGAGCTTGACCGAGGGCAAACGCAAGGTCCCTCCACTCCGCAGTTCGTCGCCATTGGCGACGAACTGCTCCGGTCGGGATGACAATAGGTTGGGTTCCAGGGGGTCGCCGTCGGCATCGTAGGTGGTGGTGGCGAAACCGAAGCGGATCACGGCTTCGTAGGTTTTCTCGGATGCAGTGTAGAACTGCGCCAGGCGCGTGAAGCTGCCAACAACCAATGGCAGCACGCCGGTGGCGAGCGGGTCGAGGGTGCCGAGGTGTCCTACGGAGCGCTGGCCGAGAATGCGGCGTATGCGGTTGACGACATCATGGGAGGTCCATCCCGAGGGCTTATCGACGATGATGACGCCATTCATGAGAAGATTGGGTGATTTGGTAATTCAGTAATTGAGGAATTTCAGACCCGGGTTGCGTCGTCCCGAAGCCTCGCGTTTTCGCCAGCGAGGCGAGAGATCTCGCGTGGGTTATCACTCTCCGGAAGATTCAGCAATTACTCAATTACCAAATTACCAAATTAACGCATGCTGCCGATTCGCGATGATCAGCCTCGATATAGCACTCCATGGGTGACACGCTTCCTGATTGTCATCAACCTGCTGATCTTTTTGTTCGAGGCGTCGCTCGATCCGCGTGCACTGAATAGCCTGATCCGGCAGTTTGGGGTGGTGCCGTCGCATGTAGCATCGCTTCTCACGGGATCGGCGAAGTATCCCTTGCCTGCGGTCATAGTTCCCTTCTTCACTTCTTTGTTCCTCCACGCTTCATGGATGCACGTGATAGGTAACATGTGGTTTTTGTGGATCTTCGGGGACAATGTTGAAGATTATCTTGGACATTTTAAGTATCTGGTGTTTTATCTGCTGTGCGGATTGATGGCGATGAGCACGCAAGTCGCCGTGGACGTTCATTCGATGGTGCCGGCGCTGGGAGCGAGCGGGGCGATTGCGGGCGTGCTGGGAGCGTATTTCGTGCTGTATCCGCGAGCAAGGGTGCTCACATGGTTCTTCGTGTTCGTGATGTGGATTCCGGCTTGGATCATTCTCGGATACTGGTTCCTGCTGAATTTTCTCAGCGGGACGGCGACGGTGCTGGCCGTGCAGTCGCACAACATGGGGGGGGTTGCTTTTTGGGCGCATGTTGGAGGATTCGTTTCCGGGGCGTTGTTAATCAAGGTGTTTGGGGAGCGGGAGATGAGATATCCATATGCGGCGGGATGGCGGTGATGGTTATTGCGCCCTGCAGGTTCTGTGCGGTGGGAGATCCCTCGCCCCGCTGGTGAAAAAGCGGGGCTTCGGGATGACACCTTCTACCGGGCCAGAATCTTGACTACTATTTCTTCGGCCGCGATTCTGGTGGCACCAATCCTGATATCCGGTAATAAACAACGAGCTGGCCGTAGTGTTCGCCCGAATGCTCGATGAAGCCGTAGGCGAAGTCTGAAACGCGGACATACTGGCGCGCGTAGGGGTCGACGACCAGATCGGACATTCCTTTATCGCCTTTGGCTTTGATGGCGGCTGCACCGTCGGCGAAGGATTTTTTCACGTAGGAGACGATGTCGGCTTTGGTTTTGAAGTCGGCGCGGTTGGGGTTTTCGTCAGCGGGAGGTTTCTCTCCGCGCACGGGATTGGTGAAAAAATAATTGACACCGGAAGCGTGCAGCAGTTGTTCGGCGAAGGTACGCTGCGCGGGCGTGGGCTTGAAATCGTATTTGTCTTCCGGGAAATCTTCGGCCATGGCGATGAGCTTGCGGCCGATGTCGTTCCATGCGGCGAGCACGACTTGCGATGGGTTGTCGGCGGGCTTTACGGCTTCGATCTTCGCCTGGCCGTGAGACGGGACAGCGAATGTTGTTAAGGCCATCAGCGCCGCGGTGAGGAGTAAGGCTTTGCGCATGGTTGGTTCCTCTCTTTAATGTGTGGCTAGACGTATCTCTGACAGGGCGACGCAATTCTAGACTGAGTGCGGTGCTATGTAAAACGGCTCGCGCCAGCGCGAGAAGTGAGGAGACAATATCCCGCAGGTGCCTTGCGCTCGCAAATCCATCCTGGCACAAACAAGTTGGGCCCATTCAAGGGGAGATCCCTCGCTCCGCCTGGAGAGGACGCCTCCGCTCGGGATGACGCCGCAACAAAATCTTGCCGGGGCTCAGATTCCGTTGGGGCGCTGGCGGATGAGCGACAGGAACTCCTGACGCGTTTCCTCTTCCTGGCGGAAGCAGCCAAGCATGGACGATGTGACTGCGGCGGAGTGCTGCTTTTCAACGCCGCGCATCATCATGCAGAGATGGCGGGCCTCGATCACCACGCCGACGCCCTGCGGTTCGATGACCTTCTGGATAGTTTCAGCGATCTGGGTCGTCAAACGCTCCTGAATCTGCAGCCGGCGCGAAAAGAGCTCGATGAGGCGCGGAAGCTTGCTGAGGCCGATCACCTTGCCGTTGGGGATGTAGGCAACGTGCACTTTGCCGAAAAACGGCAGCATGTGATGCTCGCAGAGGCTAAACATCTCGATGTCCTTGACGATGACCATTTCGTCATAAGAGACGGTGAAGAGAGCGCCTTTGAGCAGGGTTTCCGGATCTTCGCTATAGCCGCGAGTAAGAAACTGCAACGACTTGTGGACGCGTTCAGGCGTGAGCTGCAGGCCCTCGCGGTTGGGGTCTTCGCCGAGGCGGACGAGCATTTCCTGGACGAGGTCTTCGAATGTGGCGCTGGTGAGAGTTGGAGATTCGATTGTGGGTTTCATGGAGATTGAGTAATTTGGCATCAATACTACTCTGAGGAAGTTCCCTCGCCGTCGTATTCGAACGCATTCAGCATGGTTTCTTCGATCCGCACCCTTTCCAGATGCGCCAGAGTGAAGCCACGGTGCACTATTTCGTAGATGTGAATGCAGAGGTTTTCCGTCGTCGGAACCTGCGTGGCGAATTCGGACAACGTATTCAGGTTCTGGTGGTCGTAGCGGGCGAGCACTTCCCTCTCAATGAATCCGTCGAGGCCGGCGAGGTTGCAGACCATGCCGGTCTGGGGATCGACCGGGCCGCTCAAGGTGACTTGAAGCGTGTAGTTGTGCCCATGGCCGTAAGGATTGTTGCACTTGCCGTAGATTTCACGGTTTTCTTCGTCAGACATCGCATCGCTGTGGAGGCGGTGCGAAGCGGAAAAAAGATAGCGGCGGGAAAGATAGGCGATCATGCGTGCTTCACCACGGAAGCTAAAGGCCAGTCGAAATAAATGGGATTAACGCCGCCCTGAAGGGCCGCTCTTTCACGGTTCTGCGAGCAAACACGACGACGCGACCGTTGGTGATTACGGCGCATCATTCTCCTCCGTAGAAATCGACGAACAGGTCCGGGGTTTCGTAGACGCGGACGCGATGCAACAGCGCTCGTTGCAGCTTGCCGGCTAGCCGCTGCCAGATGGCGATGGCGATGTTTTCGGTGGTCGGAATTTGCTGCGCGAACTCGGGGACTTCTTTGTTGAGGAAGCGATGGTCCATGGCATCCAGGACTTCGCTATGCATGATTTCTTTGAGCTGCTTGAGATCGACGACGAACCCGGAGCGGGGATCGACTTCGCCTTTGACGGTAACTTCAAGGACGTAGTTATGGCCGTGGCCGTTGGGATTGTTGCATTTGCCGAAAACGCGCTGATTTTCCTCAGGAGTGAATGCGGGGTTGTGGTAGTAGTGCGAAGCGGCGAACTCGGCTTTGCGGGTGAGATAGAGCATAGTGGTTAGTGATTAGTTGCTAGTGAATGATGTTTTTTATCGATCACATGCTGGGCAGGATTTTCCGTGTGCGCGGACGGATCCGAGTAGCTCCGACCCTTCCATGAAATGTTGCCCTTCGCACGCGCGCGTTTCGACCGCAGGAGCAGGTAAACGAACATGGGGTAGCCGAAGAGCGCCCCGACTATCTCGCGATCCCGGGTGAAGTTGGCACGGCGGAGCCGAGTTACGAGATAGACGAAGCCTAGAACGTAAATTGCACTCAGCCAACCGTGCAGCCCCCTGTATCTGTAAGCGAGCAACATCGCGACCGGGAGGCTCCAGAGCACGAGCATCTTGAGGGCCAGTTTTGCTGGACTCGGAAACAGCAATGCCAGATTCTTTGTCCAGCCCTCGCGGAGCTGCGCGAAGTTGCGATACATTCGGGTGCGGACGGCGTCGGCAGCGTAGCGGAAGAAAATTGTGCGGCCGGAGCGTTTCACGGCGCGAGCAAGGGCGACATCTTCAAGAATTTGATCGGCGATGGCAGCGTGGCCGCCGACAGCATCGTAGACTTCCCTTTTGATCAAAATATATTGACCGTTGGCAGCAGCTACGGGCGATTTCTGGTCGCGCACCTTGGAGGGTGAATATTGGCGAGCCAGCTCGGCAAAGATCACCGGCATCGTCGCCATCTCCCAGAACGTGACGGTAATCTGCTTGGGAGAATACGAGAGCATGTCGGCATGGTGGTCGCGAGCTTCGGCGATAGCGCGAACAAGCGATCCAGGCAAGTGGACCGTATCGGCGTCGGTAAACAGGAACCAATTGCCACGGGCGAGTTTGACTCCCGAAACGAGGGCGTTGTTTTTGCCCGTCCAGTTCGCCGGGAGCGGGGCTGCGTCGACAACGCGCACGCCCAGATTGGAAAATGACCAGGCGATTTCCAGGGTGCAATCAGTTGATTGGTCGTTAACAACGATGATTTCGAAAGCGACTCCAGCTTGCGCGACAATCGATTCCAGGCATGCGGCAAGAGAGGATTCTTCGTTGCGCGCAGGGACAATAATGGAAACTTCAGGCTGACCGGAAACCATGTCTCTCGCAACCATAAGCCGAATTTATTATTATAGCGGTGTGCGACGCGCCGGCTGCTTTCCCATCTTATTTGCCATTCTTCTGAGCCTCGGATTTTACGGCTGCTACAGCCGCTCGCGGCCGGCGCGGATTGGCTCCGCGGCACCGGATTTTACGGTGCGCGACGCGCAGCGCTCAGTTACTTTGAGTCAAATGAAGGGGCAGATCGTTGTTCTGAATTTCTGGGCGACGTGGTGCCCACCGTGCGTCGAAGAGATGCCATCGCTGGTGCAGATGCAGCAAAAAATGAAAGATAAAGGCATCACGGTGCTGGCGATCAGCGTAGATCAGGATGAAGACGCTTACCACCGATTTCTACGGGATCACAACGTCAATCTGCTTTCGGTGCGGGATGCCGAACAGAAAAGCAGCGATCTCTATGGGACGTTCAAGTTCCCGGAAACCTACATCATCGATCGCACCGGGGTTGTGCGGCGGAAGTTTATCGGCGCAGTGGATTGGAACGAGCCGGATGTGATCGAGTATCTGGGAAAGCTTTAGGGTCATTTCTGCAGACAGATGTGTCCACGATAAATGTGAAGAGGTCCGCCTTGCACAGATGCTTTTGCGTGCCGGCATTGCTCGTCGCTTTTACGGTTGTGTCGGCAGCACAACAAGACGCGCTGGGCCCGGCACAAGGTGCTCAAGGCCACAACCTCCGATATTCTTATGCCCGCCCCTGGCTTGGATGCGGCCCGGCTGACGAGGCGGAGTCCGGAATAACTCTCACCAAGGTAAAGACCAGATGCAGCAGAAAAATTGAAGAGTCGGCGCGTCCGTACATCAGCGTGATGTATGAAGTCGGCGGGAAGCCCGGCCCGCTAAAGGTCGTCTATGAAACCTCAACGCAGACCGCCTGGGCGACCCGGTGCCTGGTTGGGCAGGAAAAGTGCGATGCAGCGACGAGTGGGACGATAGATTTAACTGGTCACGACACGAGGAACCACTTACCGAGCTATGAACTGCATTTCAGCGATGGATCGATCGAGAAAGGTACATTTACTTTGGACGCGGACTGCCATCCAGACGTCCAATGCTGGTGAGCGCTTGGGCGACTACAACGGAGCGTTGCGTAGACGCAGCGCGTTTGTGATCACAGAGACAGAACTGAAGCTCATGGCTGCGGCGGCGAAAATCGGACTGAGCAACAATCCGAAAAATGGGTAGAGCACACCGGCAGCGATGGGCACTCCAATCGCGTTGTAGATAAAAGCAAAAAATAAATTCTGGCGGATGTTGCGCATGGTGGCCTGGCTGAGCTTGCGGGCGCGCACGATGGCCGAAAGATCGCCCTTAATCAGCGTGATACCGCCCGATTCCATGGCGACGTCCGTGCCGGTTCCCATGGCAATGCCGACATTGGCTTGCGCGAGCGCGGGCGCGTCGTTGATGCCGTCTCCAGCCATGGCGACAACTCTTCCCTGCCCTTGCAGCTTGCGAATGATCTCAAGCTTCTGCTCGGGCAAAACTTCGGCTTCGAATTCATCGATGCCGAGTTCCTTCGCGATTTCCGCGGCGGCATTACGATTGTCGCCGGTGAGCATGATCAGGCGGAGATGCTGAGCTCTGAGTTCGCGGAGAGCGTTGGGGGTCGTCCCCTTGACGCGATCTGCAACTGTCACGCTGCCAGCGTACTTCCCATTGATGGCGATGAAAAATGAGGTTCCCGTTGGAGTGTTGCCAGGCGAGTTCCCTTCGTGGGGTTGGAGGGCACCTGCCTGAGTCATCATCGCGGCGTTGCCGACAGCAACTTTTCTCCCATCGACCACGCCCTGAATTCCCTTGCCCGAGACAACGGCGACCTCGGAAGGGTCAGACAATTTGAGGCCACGCTCCGTCGCTCCTTGAACGATTGCAGTGGCGAGGGGATGCTCGCTAGCACGCTCAAGGCTCGCGGCGAGACGAAGAACTTCATCTCCATCAGTCGGATTCTCAGCAGTGAAGCCGATGAGTTTCGGCTTGCCTTCGGTCAACGTGCCGGTTTTGTCGAAAACGAGTGTGTCGACTTTTTCGAGAATTTCGAGAGACTCGGCGTTTTTAATGAGAACTCCGGCGTGAGCGCCGCGACCGACGCCGACCATAATTGCCATGGGCGTGGCGAGCCCGAGAGCGCATGGGCAGGCGATGATCAGGACGGCAACCGCGTTGACGAGAGCATGCGCAAGGCGCGGTTGCGGGCCGGCCAGCAGCCATGCGAAGAACGTGATGACAGAGATTGCGACAACAGCGGGCACGAAGTAGCCTGACACGCGGTCGGCGAGGCGCTGAATGGGAGCGCGGCTGCGCTGGGCCTGGCCAACGAGTTGAACGATGCGGGCGAGCACGGTTTCGCGACCGACGCGTTCGGCGCGCATGATGAACGATCCCGATCCGTTGATGGTTGCGCCGATGACCTTATCTCCTGCAGACTTTGCGACTGGGATGGATTCTCCCGTGATCATCGACTCGTCGATTGAACTGTGGCCATCGAGAATGACGCCGTCGACGGGGATTTTTTCGCCCGGGCGAACGCGGAGGCGGTCGCCGGGACGGACCTGATCGAGAGGAATGTCTTTTTCTTCTTCTGTAAACTCGCCACCCTCTGCGATCTCGCCACCATCTACCAACTCGCCAGGGTTATTGGCGTCGGCTTTCTCCGCGACGGAAATGAGGATTCGCGCGGTTTTCGGGCTGAGATCGAGCAAGGCACGGATGGCGGCGCTGGTACGGCTGCGGGCGCGAAGTTCCATAACCTGGCCGAGGAGAACGAGAGCAGTAATAGCGGCGGCAGATTCGAAGTAGACGTCGGGATAGCCAGGCGTGCTCATCGAACCAGCGCGCAGCGATGCCGGGAAAATCTGCGGCGCAATGGTTGCGACGACGCTGTAAGAGTACGCGACTCCGGTACCAAGGCCGATCAGCGTAAACATGTTGGGGCTGCGATTGACGAGCGAAGTCCAGAAACGCTGAAAGAACGGCCAGCCGCACCAGAGAACAACGGGGGTGGCGAGGATGAATTCAAGCCAAGGAAGGCGCGCCCCAGCGAGGATATGATCCTGCGAAAACATTGTGCTCATGGCAATCGCCAAAAGCGGGACGGTGAGCACGACACTGATCCAGAAGCGTCGCGTCATATCGCGCAGTTCGGGATTTTCTTCTGCTGTCGTTGTAACGGTGCGCGGTTCGAGGGCCATACCGCAGATCGGGCACGAACCAGGGGCGGAGCGAACGATTTCGGGATGCATCGGGCAGGTGTACTCGGTGCGCGAGGCTGCAATGGGAAGTTCGGGCTCGAGGGCCATGCCGCAGGAAGGACAGGCTCCGGGTCTCGGTTCACGAACTTCCGCGCACATGGGGCACACGTAGGTGATGGATGCAGCTTTGGCCGAGGGAGCGTTCGCCCGGCCTGACACACCGTGGTGATCTTGCGCAGGGTTTGCAGCCACGGCGGGAGGGCCGAGCATGACCAATCCGGAGGTGTGTGTGGTCGGTTTCGCGGTGAGATATTTCGCAGGATCGGCTTTGAATTTTTGAGCGCAGCCTGCACAACAGAAGTAATAATTTTCCCCGGCATGCGCGTGGATGTGTTTCGCGGTTGCGGGGTTGACGATCATGCCGCAAACAGGGTCGCGCGGCGGCTGGGCCTGGTTAATCTCGGGTGTGGTCACCTTACAGATTAAGCAGATGAGTTGGGTGGAAGTAAAGTCGCAATTTCAGAACGGCTGTCACGCAGAGCGCAAGAGAAAACAAAAGCAGGTTCCTCCTGGCTCCGCCTCTCTTCGTTCGGCGTCGCGCGTCGGAATGACAAAGGGTTGGTGCGAGTCGGCGCGCATGTAAGACGCGCCTCTCTGAAATTCGCTAGAAAGCGAGCAGAATGCGTAGATCGCGCAGGTTGTTTCCGGTGGGACCGGTTTCGATCGAATCTCCGAGTGCTTTGAAGAATGGATAAGCATTGAAAGAGTCGAGAGCAGATTTTGTGTCAAGCCCGAGGGCTTGGGCGCGAGCGATCGTAGTCCCGTCGGCAACGGCGCCCGCTGCGGGACTATTGCCATCAATGCCGTCGGTGCCGGCGCTCAACACAGCGATGTTTTCTCCTGCAATTTTGGTTGCGCAGGCAAGAGCGAATTGCTGGTTGCGACCACCGACCCCAGCGTCGGTGACTTTCACAGTAACTTCGCCGCCCGAAAGCAGACATACGAGCGGAGCTTGCTCGCGGAGTTCGCGCAAGCGATTCAGCAAATAATCTGCGGCAGCGGCGTAGTCCCAATCGTCGCAGGAGCTGTCTTCGTGCACTGAGAAGCCGGCGCTCTGCGCGGCTACGCGCGCCTGCTCGAGCGCGCTGGCGTTCGAGAGGATGGTCCAGAAGCGCGAGCGCTGGAAGGCCTGGTCGTCGGACTTAGGAGTTTCCTCGAGAGCATGGCGTTCAAACAATTCCCGCGTGGACTGCGGCAATTGGTCGAGCAGGCTGTGCTTCTCGGCAATGCGGTAGCAGTCTTCGACGGTCGTGGAATCGGGCATCGTGGGGCCGGAGGCGAGAGCGTCGGGCGTGGCGTCCGGAACATCGGAGACGAAAAGCGAAACCTGCTGCGCAGGAAATGCGGCGCGCGCGAGACGTCCGCCTTTGACCGCGGAGAGATGCTTGCGGATGGTATTGATTTCGGCGATCGGTGCGCCGGAGTGAACGAGGGCACGGTAAGTGACGATGAGATCGTCTAGAGAGATTTCATCGTCAATGGGTTTCTCGACGATGGAAGAACCTCCGCCGCTGAGGAGAAAAATGACCAGCGATGCCGCAGTCTGAAACTCAACCAGCTTAAGGATGGCGGAAGCCGCGGCGATCGATTCCGGATTGGGTGTGGGATGGCCGCCGAGGAAGTAGCGAAATCCGCGAATCTGTGCCGGCGGATTGACGCTGGTGGCGACGATCCCGGTGATAGAGTTTTGCGATGATGGCTCGCCGATTTGCCGGGTGAGCGCTTCTGCCATGGAATGCGCGGCTTTGCCGATGGAGATAACGACGACGCGCGAATAGGAATGCAGGTCGTACAGATCTTCGCAGATGCGGAGCACGCCGCGTTCGCAATGCACGTGCCGCGCGAACGCGCTGGAGATGGAAGCGTTGGTAAGAGCGGCGAGGAAGATTTCGCGGGCAGCGGAGCGCATCTCGCGAGCGTCGGATCGAGCGAGGGGCATCGGAAGGATTATAGGGTGAGTGGCGGAATTCACGGCTGTACACGCGAGATTCCTCGCTCCGCCCGGAAAGAACGGCTTCGCTCGGAATGACGCCAGACTTACCGATTCAGACTAATTCGGAAGCGTTTCCTTTAGCCAGGCTTCGATAGTTTCGCGAAGCTCGTGAAGCCGGCCGGCAAAGAAGTGATCGGCGGATTCGATGAAAACGAGTTTCTTGGGATTGGAGGCAAATGCGACCAAAGCTTCTAGCCTCCCGTGCGGGCCAAATGGATCGCGCGACCCGCTGACAAATAGTTTTGGCTTGGCGCAGCTACGCAGGAAGTCGAAGCTGTAGGCGCGCGGGAGTTCGGCTTCCTTGGTGGCATCGCTGCCACCTGGGGCGACGGGCGTTCCGACACTGATGGCGATTTTCACGCGTG
>JASHNX010000240.1 GCA_030041415.1 Candidatus Sulfotelmatobacter sp. | reverse complement strand
TCGGCTGGGCTGCCCATTTTTGCTTCGGCGCCCCTTTGGCGCGAATTGAAGGCCAGATCGCGTTCGAAACCCTGCTCCGCCGGATGCCTAACCTCGATCTGGAGCTTGGCCAACCGTTGGTGTGGCGGCACAATCTCGGTCTGCGCGGCTTGACTGAGTTGCAAGTGAAGTTCTGAAGAAAAATCCTCCGCCGACCTTCATTCGATAAAAGACGCGAAGTCATTCGGGTTCAACCCGACCCACCGGGATCAGGATTTGCGATTGCTGTGAAGTGTACCTGCCCGATAGATTTCCATCGCGCGGAAGTCGGCGATGAGGCAACGCGAAACTGACAATGCTGAAATTTTAGGTCTTCTCAGAAATTAGCAATTGAGCACGAGTAGTAAAGCCGCCCGGTTTCGGGCGGCTTTTTTTGTCCGAGACAGATAGGGTTATCGCAGCCTACGGAGCCGGTATCTGCACGTTCGAGACAACATTCGAATAGCCACTTTCTTCATTGCTCGAATTTACGGCAGTGGTGGCATAACAGTAATTGGTGCCGTCGATGACAACGGAGTCGGTATAGAGGGTAGTCGTATTCAAAGAAGGATTGATCTTGGAAAACGATCCGCACGAACTGGCATACACCGCGCGATAGACGTTGTAACCGGAGATGTCAGGAGACGTGCTCGCCGTCCAGGAGAGATTGACCGAGTAAGTTGGTGGCGCGGTTCCGGTGCCGGTCAGCGCTTCCGCAGTGGTCGTAGTTTGGGCATTGCTGGTGAAGTCGAGCGTCGCGCTTGCCGCTCCAGTGGCTGTCGGACTGAAGGTCACCGTAAACGGCAAGCCTTGACCGGCAGTGATGGTCACAGGCAATGACAAGCCGCTTACGCTGAAGACGGAATTGGTTGAATTGGCGGCCGTGAGCGTAACGTTCGCCCCGGTCGCTGTCAGACTGCCGGAAGCTGTTCCGCTGGTGCCGACAACTACGTTTCCGATTCCCAACGTCGTGGGCGTTACGCTGAGCTGTCCGATGGCTGTGGTGCCGGTTCCCGAAAGAGCAAGCGCTAAGGTTGAGTTCGATGCATTCGAGGTCACCGTGACCGTGCCACTGGCGCTTCCAGAAGATGCCGGGTCAAACGTGACAGTGAAGGCTGCGCTCTGATTCTGGGCGAGTGTCAGCGGGGTTGCGACTCCGCTGATGCCAAACCCGGCGCCACTCACGGCGATCTGCGAAATGGTGACGCTCGTGCCGCCGGTATTGGTGATGGTTTCGGAGAGTGAATCTTCGTTCCCAATGGTCACGCTGCCAAAGCTGAGGCTCGTCGGATTGGGACCAAGTTGCCCGGCCGGGGCTGCAGCCGTGCCCGATCCATTCAGAGGGATGTTCGCCGTCGCGTTCGAAGCGTCGCTGCTAACGGTAGCGGTGGCGTTGAATGCTTCTGCGGCGTTCGGCGAAAACGTGATGCCGATCGCCGTGTTCTGCCCTGCGGGCAAGGTGACTGGTAGCGTGGGCGAAGTCAGCAGGAAATTCTGGCTGCTGATCGTCACGCTGGTAATCGTGACCGAGGAGCTGCCGGAGTTTGTTGCTGTGAGCGTTGCTCCCTTCGTGCTGCCAACGGCAACGTCACCGAAACTGACGCTGGTGCTTCCAAAGGAAAGAGTGCTAACGGGCAGCTTGTCGGAGGGAGTGGTCTGCTGATTGGAGCCGCCGCTCAATCCCTGACAACCAACCAGGAAAGCGAGACTTACGAGAACTGAGAGCGGACCTGCCGCCAGGCGAGCAGAATTTGCGTGTCCCAGGTTGTGTCGCATGCGTCAGCCATGGAACCGTGTCCTCGGGTTCCAGGCTGCCTGGGCCGGGGGACGGCTCAACCTCAGTTTGTCGGTGGATTCGGCATTTATATAGATTTCCAAGGTACGTAGCAACAGTTATCAGTGAGCCAAAAACAAAGAGAAAAAGGACATGTACGCGGAGGGCACAAAAGCGTGATTTTCGTGGGGTGGGCATGCTCAATAGAACAAAGAAGATAGCGGTCCTCGTCGCCGGTTTGGATGAACTCCGCTTTTAAGCGATCAGGCTGTGACTTTCTGGAATCCTCAAACTCCGATTCCTTGGCTCCGTTAAAATATTCTATGGACGACACCGCATTATGGGGGGATGGCTCTCAGGCCGCGCGGCTCGCCGAATTAATCGCAAATCGCGCCGATCCCGCCAAGGAGCTTCCGCTACGTCGCGACGTTCGTTCGCTGGGGATTCTGCTGGGCCGCGTGCTGGTCGAGCAGGAGGGTGAAGGGTTCTTCGATGTGGTGGAGCAGTTGCGCCGGCAACTGATCGAGCAACGCGAATTAGACACCAGCAATGAATTTGAACGCAGCTTGAGACTGATGGCGCGCGCCCGCGAGGTTGTTGCTGCCCTCCCGGTCGAAGATGCGTATCGGGTCACCAAAGCCTTCGCGATTTATTTCGAACTCACGAACCTCGCTGAAACCAACCATCGCAAGCGCCGCCGTCGGGCGGCCCAGCTCCAGTCTGTTGAAACCGCGCTGCAGGGTTCGTTCCGCGGTACTTTGTTGCGCATGCGCGGCACCGGAATTACCGCCGAGGGCATGCTCAGCTCCCTGGGCAAGATCAAAGTCGAACCGGTTTTCACCGCGCACCCGACTGAGATTACGCGGCGCACGGTCCGCATCAAGCGCAATCGCATTGCCGCCCTGCTGGAACGCCTTGACCAATTGCCGCTTTCGGATTCCGAAGCCCGCGAATGCGAATCCTTGATCATGGCGGAAATTACCGCGCTCTGGCAGACGGACGAGGTTCGGCTGAACAAGCCCACGGTACGCGACGAGATTCACATGGGCCTCGACTACTTTCCCATGGTTCTCTTCGAAGCTGTTCCGCGGCTTTATGCGGAAATCGAAGATGCGCTGCGTGAGGTTTATGGTGCATCGATCGAAGCTTCGCCGATACTCTCTTTTGGATCGTGGATCGGGGGAGACCGCGACGGAAATCCGTTTGTCACCGCCGACTCTACTCGTGCTGCCATCGGCATGGCCCGCCACGTGGTCATCGATCATTACGTCGCCGAGACCACGCGCTTGATCGAGCACTTGAGCATGTCGATCCGCCGGATTGGCGTATCCGAGGCGCTCTCAGGGAGGGTTCGCGATCACGAGCGCGAACTGGGGGAGAAATACTCCCGCTGGAAACAAATCACAAGCGCCGAGGTTTACCGTCACTTTCTCGATTATTTGATCGCGCGTTTGCGCTTCAGCCGCAACTCGTCGAAACATCCGCACGCCTACAAGTCAGCGGAGCAATTTGCAGATGATTTAGTCATCATGCGCGACAGTCTTCGTGACAACCACGGCGGGCGAATGGCCGAGTGGGTTTCGTTGCTCCTGAATAAAGTAAAGACTTTCGGATTTCATCTTCATGCTCTCGATATTCGCCAGCATGCGCGAGTGCTCTCTCAAGCTCTGGCGGAATTGGCGTCGAGGTCGGAGGACCCACCGCGATCGAAGCGGCATGGAGCGGAACTTTCTGCCGCGTCGGCTGACCTTGCCGCAACCTTTCGCGCGATAGCGGAATTAAAGAAGACACATTCCTCTAACGCGATTCGCCGTTTCGTCATCAGCGGCACCGAATCCGAGCATGATGTTTTTGCAGTGGTTCGCCTGTCTGCACTTGGCGGGGTGTCTGTGATGGCGAATAAAAACGATCCTGGCCTGATGCCAGTTCCTTTATTCGAATCGATCGAGGCGCTGCGTTCTTCTGCGGCGATCATGCGCCGCGTATGGAAATCCTCCGAGTTCAAGACGCCTCTTGATTCCTGGGGACGCCGTCACGAGGTCATGCTCGGTTATTCGGATTCCAACAAAGATGGAGGCATGTTGACCAGCACCTGGGAGTTGTACAAGGCACAGCACAACCTGCATGAAGCTGCGCGCGAGTGCGGAGTTACGTTGCGTCTTTTCCACGGGCGCGGCGGAACAGTAGGCCGTGGGGGCAGCCCAACCCACGCCGCTATCCTCGCTCAGCCAGCTGGCGATTTTTCTGGAGAAATTCGCATCACGGAGCAGGGAGAGGTTTTGAGCTGGAAATATTCCGATCCAGTGCTCGCGGGGTGGAACCTGGAAATCATGATTGCCGCCTGCCTCGAGGCTCTGACGATGCCAACGCGAATTTCGGCTGAGACAACGCGACGCTGGCATGAGGCCATGGAGTCGATGTCGGCAGATGCTTTCGCCTTTTACCGCAGCCACATCGCAGAAAATTCTGACGTGCTCGAATACTTCGAGCACGCTACTCCGGTCAACGAGCTCGAACACGCGCGCATTGGTTCGCGCCCTGCGCGGCGCGGATCAAATGCTGCGAAGGACCGAAGGCTTGACGATCTGCGGGCCATCCCATGGGTTTTTGGCTGGATGCAAAGCCGGCACGCTGTGCCCGCGTGGTTCGGCGTCGGACACGCGCTTGCCGGGTTCGCCGGGCGCGGCGCCAAAGAAAAGGAACTACTATGTGAAATGATGAAAGGCTTCCCGCTGTTCGCCAGCCTGATTCGCAGCGTCGAAATCGCTATGGCTAAAGCCGACTTCACGATCGCGCGGCTCTACGCCGATTTGGTAACCGATGCCTCGCTTCGCGACCGTGTCTATGAAATGTTGCGCCATGAGTTCGAGCGAACAAAAGAGGCTCTGCTCGCCGTCACCGGCCAAAAAGAATTGCTGGAGAAAAATCCAGTACTTCTCCGATCCATCCGCCTGCGCAATCCTTACGTCGATCCTCTGAGCCTGATTCAAGTCGACCTTCTGCGGCGCAAGCGCGCCGGTGTTGCCGATTCAGCTGACGGCGCGTCTCTCGATTACGCCCTGGGAGCCACCATGAACGGCATCGCCGCCGGTCTTCACAATACTGGATAAAATCCTGATCGCAGAAATTTCTTGGTGCAACAAAGCCTATCTTCGAAGAGAATCAAAGCTGAGATATATAGATCCTAGCGATGAACGTTTCGCGCAGACCGGAGGCAGCGTTCCACGCGCCGGCAGCGGGCGCTGCAATATTTGAGAATTTTTGCCGCACATTTTTTACTCTCTATTGCCCCCTGCTGGTAGAAGGACGGCATCATCTTCCGGATGGTCCCTTCCTCCTCTGCAGCAATCACTCAAGTCACGCCGACAGCGCGGCGCTGATGACTGCAAGCGGACGCAGTTTTCGCAGTTTCGCGTTGATTGGCGCTAGCGATTATTTTTTTCAATCACGCAGCATGCGATGGCTGGTCTCGCGATGGATGAACGTCATTCCGATCGACCGGCGGCCCGGACCCAAATCGCTGGCCGCATGCATAGATTCGGGCCGTGAATTTCTCGAGGAGAGCGGGGGCGCACTGATTCTGTATCCCGAAGGCACACGCTCGCCGGATGGCGAAATGCGGACCTTCAAGCAAGGCGCGGGCTTGTTTGCCACTAAACTGGGCGTACCTATCGTGCCTGCTTACGTCGATGGCACGCATCGAATCTTGCCCAAGGGAAAGTCGATTCCACGATTCGGTTCGGTGACAGTACGTTTTGGAGAAGCGTTGGCGGCTCCCCCGAACTCCGGGCAGGGGCAATTGGCACGAGAGCAAAGGCGTTGTTTCGTTGAGACGCTCGCGCACAGGATTCGCATGCTTGGTCAGGATGATCCGGCTCACGAGTTCGTCGCCGGGGTTCAGCAAAAGGGATAATATCGTGGCGCTGGCGATCCACGTAGCATTCGGCAAGCCGGTGGGGACATGTATGGTCTACGAGCCCAGGCACATGAAATGGTGGGGTTGGGGAAACGAGGATGCCGAATTCGATCCTTCGGCTCACCCTGGCTTCTGGCCTTACGCGAAAGAAGTGCTCGAAATCGAGCAGGATGATTTCGGCCGGCGCGAGTGGAATGCTCAATCCATCGATCTTCCCGAAGCATACTTCGACGAGAAGTTTCTAACTCAGTTGCGCTCGTTTCTTGATCCCAGGCAAATTTCGGATGATCGCAAAGAGCGCGTGATCCACGCCTACGGCAAAGGATTTCGCGATCTGTTCCGGCTGCGCCGCGGGCTTGCTGCGGGCGCGCCGGATCTTGTTGTTTACCCCGAAAGCGAAAGCGACGTGTGCCTGACGCTGCGCGCGGCAGTTGAGCGCGACGTGGCGGTCATTCCGTTCGGTGGCGGATCGAATATTTCCGGCTGCCTCGAACGAATGGAATCCGGGCGCATGGCTGTGTCGCTGGATATGCGACGAATGCGGCGGGTTTTGGAGGTCGACGCGCGATCGTTCACCGCGCGGATCGAAGCAGGAGTTTTTGGCCCCGATCTCGAAGCGCACCTGAATGCATACGGGATGACGCTGGGGCATTTCCCCGATTCGTTTCTGCACTCCACCCTGGGCGGTTGGATCGCCACCCGATCGGCAGGAATGCAGAGCGACAAGTACGGCAAGATCGAAGACATGGTCGTCGCCCTGCGAATGGTGACTCCCGAAGGTGAGTTAGCAACTCGTACTGTTCCCAAATCGTCAAACGGCATCGACATAAAGCATCTGTGCATTGGAAGCGAAGGCACGTTCGGAGTCATCACCGAAGCGACGATGCGGGTGCATCCGCAGCCGGAAAGGCGCATCGTGCCGGGATACCTTTTTCCGGAATTCGAAGCTGGAATTGAAGCCATGCGGGAATGTGTGCGAAAGGAATGCATGCCCTCGATGGTGCGCCTGAATGATCCGGACAAAACCGCATTGTCGATGGCGTTTCGGCCCCCGTCATCGGGCATGTCGAAAATTGCCGGTAGTTTGTTCAAAGGTTATTTGCGCGCGAAACGAATCTCTCTGCCAAGAGCGTGCTTAATGCTGACCGCTTTTGAAGGCAGTGAAAGTGCGGTTGCACGGCAGTTGAAGCAGGTGCAGGGCATCTACCGAAAATGCGGCGCGGTCAGTCTCGGCGCGAGCGCGGGCAAATCGTTCGAGGCCAGCAAGTACGATTTTCCTCACATCCGTGACTTTTTGCTGGATCGCGACGTTACGACGGACGTGAGCGAGACATCGACGGTATGGAGCAACATCCTTCCTTTATATAGAGACACCATGGCGGTGCTGCGAGATGCGATCGAGAAGAGCGGAGTGTGCCCGTGGACTGGATGCCACATCAGCCACACGTATCAATGCGGCGCAAGCGTTTATTTTACTTTCGGCTTCCGGCAAAATGCCGGAACCGAGATGGATCAGTATTTGAAGGTGAAGAGAGCGGTGCAGCAGTCGTTTATCGATCACGGCGCTACGCTGTCGCACCATCACGCGGTGGGCACCGAGCACTTACCATGGCTGGCGGATGAGATTTCGACGTTGGGAGTGCAGGCAATTGCCGCGATCAAACGCAGCCTCGATCCGGCGAACATTATGAACCCGGGCCGGCTACAGCCGTCTCAAAATCCGTTTGACGACTGGATGACGATACTCACTCGCACGCGTTCGGGCTTTGCACAGCATGACCTGCTCGCCAAGCGTTGTGATCGTGAATAGAGCGCAGGATTACAGCGCTCCTGCCGACGCGGCCAGCTTCGCGTTGCCGAGCAGCGTTCCCACGAAGCAGCCAACCGCCTGCAGCTTTTGCAAATCCTCGGGAGTGAAATCCGGCCCGGCGGCTTCGAGGCGGGGAGCTTTGCGGGATACCTGAATCACGCCAATCACTTTTCCGTCGCGAGCGACGACGGGCGCCGACATGAGTTTTTGAATGACCTGGGCGTCGAGCCCTCTATCGCCCAGTTTGACCAGCTCGAAAATGCTGAAGTGCTTGACTTGTGTGAAGCCGTTCGAAAGCTCGGCTTCTTTCGTGCGCGCGGTGCGGGCTGCGACTGCGGAACTGGAAAGTGGAATCGCTCCGGCTGTTTTCAACTCGGGCGGATAAACGAAATTCAGCATCGTTCCGCTCAGCTCCAACAAGCCGACTTCGGTTTCGCGAACGCGGAAAATTCTAGCCACGGCCGCGCAAATCTGCCCGGCCGTCGTCTCGGCCGAATCGAGGCCCGTAAGCTGTTGAAATTCAAGCATCTTGCATAAGGATGCTAGAAGGCCTGCCGCCGAGCAAGGTAACCAACGTGCCCATTATTTCTGTGGGTGGCCTTTCAGTAATCCCGCTGGCGCTCTTTGTAACGATGCGTAAAGGTGAAATGCAAAAACGCCGGCGTGTGCATCTAAACGACTAAACAAAGGGAGCTCGAGAGACTAAAGTGAACGAGAAGTGTTCTTTCGGAAGGGTAAGTGGAACGGAGGTCGATGCAATGAAAGCGAACTTTTTTAGACATAGGTTGTTAACGTGGTTTCTGGCGTGCACGTTTGCGTTCGCGGTGAGCCCAGTCGTGCCGCAGCTACACGGTCAGGATGATGCGGCCCCGCCGCAAGACCAGGCGCCGCCTCCAGGACAGGATCAAGCTGCGCCGCCAGATCAGGATCAGGCGCCTCCGCCGAATGGTGCGCCAGCGCCGGATCAGCCTGCGCCGTCGCATCTCACCCCAGAGCAACTGCAGGAGTTGGTCGCGCCGATCGCTCTTTATCCGGATGCGCTGGTCGCGCAGATTCTTGCCGCTTCGGCGTATCCGACGCAGATTGTCGAGGCCGAGCGTTTTCTGCAGCAGAATCCGGACCTCAAAGGCAAGGACCTGGGAGACGCGGTTGACAAGCAGGATTGGGATCCAAGCGTGAAAGCCTTGTGCCAGTTCCAGACCGTGCTCGCGAACATGGATAAGGATCTATCGTGGACATCGGAACTAGGCGACGCCAACGTTAACCAGCAAGCCGACGTCATGAACGCCATTCAACATATGCGGCGTCAGGCGCAGCAAGCCGGAAACCTGAAGAGCACTCCGCAGCAGACAGTATCGAATCAGGGAGACGACATCGATATCGAACCGGCAGATCCCGATCTGGTTTACGTGCCGGTATATAACCCGGCATATGTCTATGGATATCCAGTAGGGATATGGCCGGGATTCTATCCGTGGTGGGGAATCGGTGGGCCGTATTTCTCGTTCGGCATCGGCTTTCCGATTGGACCGTTTTTCGGATTCGGCTGGGGCTGGCATGCCTGGGGATTCAATTGGGCTCATGGAGGAATTTTTTGGGGCGGCCATCCCTATGCATTTCATAGCCGCGCATTCTACGACCGCAACGCCTACTTCCATGGCGGCGGGTTCGGGGGCGGTTTCGGCGGTTACCGCGGAGGGTTTGCGCCGGGTGACCGAGGCCTTCGTGGATTCAACGGAGGGGCAGGCCACGGCGCTGTTGGCGGGCACCCGGGAGCATTCGGCGGAATTAATCACGGGGCGGAAGCTCGTGACTTTGGTTCACGCGGGCGTTCCAGCTTCGGCGGTGGCGGCGGGTTTCACGGTGGTGGCGGGGGTGGTGGCCGGCGCTAACCGGACCGGCACAAACTACCAAGCCACTTCTCAAGATTGATAGAAACTGCAAGGAGAAACACCATGTACCAGCATCGGCATAGTGGCGAGATTTCGGATTCGGGCGTTTTCGGGGCGGTTACCGGCATTGCGATCTTTTCTTTGGTGATGGCATTGGCTCCGGTTTCCGCCGCTGCTCAGCAATCAGGGCAGGAAACATTTGCCTCCGCAGGGAAGGCGAGCCACGCGTTGGTCGCAGCTCTCAAGGCGGATGATCAACCGACGTTACTGAGAATACTTGGCCCCGATGCGAAAGAGATTGTCTCCTCGGGCGATCCTTCCGAGGACCACGAGAACCGGGCCGGGTTCGTGAAGAAGTACGAGCAGATGCACCGCCTGGTGATGGAACCGAACGGAGAGACGACGCTTTATATCGGAGCGGAAAATTGGCCGACTCCGATTCCTCTCGCCCACAAGGGAAATGTCTGGTATTTCGACACGGCCGCGGGCAAGCAGGAGATCCTTTATCGCAGAGTTGGCAGGAACGAACTAGCGGTCATCCAGGTTTGCCACGAGTTGGTTGACGCGCAAAAGCAGTATTACGGCCAGGCGCATGACGGCAACGCCGCGCACGTCTACGCGGAGAAACTGATGAGCGACCCGGGCAAGCAAAACGGCCTCTACTGGCAGGTGAGCGCCGGCGAAACCGAAAGTCCCATCGGGCCGCTCGTGGCAGAAGCGTCGGCCATGTCCTCGAGCGCGCAACCGTTCCATGGCTATTATTTCCGAGTCCTTACCGGAGAGAGAAACGCTGGCGAAACGAAGAGTTATATTCAGGATGGAAAAATGACCGGCGGATTTGCGTTCCTGGCATACCCGGCCGAATATCGTAACTCGGGGGTGATGACCTTTATAGTCGACCGGAATGGCATAGTCTACGAAAAGGATTTAGGCAAGGGGACAGCTGAGAGTGCCAAAACGCTGAACGCTTACTCGCGCGATTCCAGCTGGCACAAGGCGGATTGATCTCGCAGGTGTTAGTCCGCTTCGACGGGTGCTATCAGCGCAGCCTGGTAGCCGCGGAAAATGCGCTCATCCTCTGTTTAGTATAACTTGCGCAATAGTATTCGCTTGAACGCACCGACGCCCGGGCTTTACCCGGGCGTCGCTTTTCGTACTCGGTATTATTTAGATGAGGTGCCGATCTAATGCTTGCGCAATGGCTTCCTTTGGACGGTAGCCTACGAGCTGTTCGACGACTTGACCGCCTTTGAAAACTAAGAGAGTCGGAATTCCCGTGACTTTGTAGCGCATGGGAGTGGCGCTATTGGCGTCCACATCCATTTTGCCGATCTTGATCTTGCCCTGATAATCCTTGGCCAATTCCTCGACAATCGGAGCGATCGCGCGGCACGGGCCGCACCACGTTGCCCAGAAGTCGACTAGAACGGGTTTATCTGACTTCAACACGTCTGCGTCGAAGTTTGCATCGGTCACCTCGACGATCCCATTACCTGCCATGTTCGTTTCTCCTCCTTGTAAACGTCGCGTTTTCGGCGGACGCTCCTATGTTGTCGAACAACGAGTGTCGTGCCGGATTCGGCGATGTATAAGTGCCGTCCAATGACTGGACCTATTATCGTACCACCGCTATTCGATGCGCGGGGCGAAATGAAGGTCGCAAAAACCCAAAGGGCCAGCCAGTCCGGCCTTAAAAGAGGAATTTCAATGCAGCCTGCATCAGCCGGGGTGGGGCGGCGCTGACGACATCTCCGAATGACGGACTGTTGATGTTGCCATTGACCGAAGCTGGCCCGTAAAACTGGGCATGATTAAAGATGTTGAAGCCCTCGAAACGAAACTGGAGGGACCTGGACTCTCCCAGAGGCAAAGTTTTTTGTAGCGCGAGATCGTAATTGTCGAGCCCCGGTCCGAAGAAGAATCGGCGTCTTGCGTTCCCCGGCGTGCCGAGGGGCTGAAGGCTGAACAGCGAAGTGTCGAAGTAGGGCTGCCCGTTGCGCGGGTTGGAATTCAAGCGCAGCGGACCGGGGGCGTATTGCGGCTCATCGACGCCGTAGTTGTTGACTCCGTTAGGCTCGGCTCCCAGCAACGAATTATCCCCATAATTGAGGAGAGTGACTGGAAACCCGGTGCTGAAGCGGGTGATGCCGGAGAGCGTCCAGCCATTCGTCCATCCATTCGCGGTTCGGAAGAGACGCGGGAGTGGAAGCTCATAAGCATAGCTCGCTACGAAATTCTGTTGCACATCGAAGGCGGAGAGAGCGCGGCTGAGTGCAGGATTGATCGGGTTCACTTCTTCGCCAAGGTTCGAGGATTGGTCGAGAGATTTGCTGAAGGTGTAGCTGGCAAAAAACTGTAAAGCCCCGCTGGTATGGCGCAGGCTTAACTGGAGGGCGTTGTAGTTGGAATTGCCGATTGTGGATTGATCGGTGTTGCTGCCGAAATGCGGACCGAGAGGCCCGCGGGTTCCGTTGATGATCTGGCCGGACGTTGTGACGTACCGGTTGCTTTCTCCGAAAGGCCCACAGGTGGCTGAGCCGGGCGCCACTTGGCTGGTTTGGCTGAGACTCAAGCAAAGCGCGGGATCGCCCGGATTCGATTCCACCAGCACCAGAAGTCGATGGGCCTGATTCCCAACATAGCTGGCGGTAAGCAAAGTTTTGTCGCCGAGCTGACGCTCAATGGAAAACATATATTGCTCGGTATAAGGGATGCGGTTGTGGGTGGAATAGGCAGGGATGCCGCTGATCGGTTCATATTGCGACCAGTCGATGCTGTTATCCGGATGGCTGGTCGAGGCGTTTAAAGGGGCAAGACTCACGGGAAAATACTGTCCCAGATTGTTTCCGTTGGAAGCGGTTACAAACGGATCGGCAAACAAAGGTGGAGCGGGGCTGCTGTAGGTGGTTCCGTAGGGCGCATTGGCAGCAAGCACCCCAATGGTAAGCGCCTCGATGGAAGTGTAGTAGATTCCGAACCCGGCACGAATGCTGGTCTTCCCGGGACCACCGAGGAGTTTGCCGAGCAAGCCATCAGATTGCTTCGGCGAATAAGCCAGGCCAAGGCGCGGCGCAAATTCGTCGCCCGGAGGCGCGAGGGTGCGCGGCACTCCCGGATCCGTGGGATAAAGAATGCCTGCTGGCGCACCGGGAAAAACTGTCGATTGTCTGCCAGGTTCGGTCGTCGAAATCTGGTTGTACTTTTCATACCACGGTTCGATGCGATCCCAGCGCAAGCCGTAATTCAGCGTGAGGCTGGAATTTGCCCGCCAGCTATCCTGCGCGAAGACGCCAGCGTATTTATTGCGGCCGTAAAAAGGATTGAGCTGGCTCTGGCTGTATTGGCTGGGAGCGCCGAGCAGGAAATCGGCAAAATCCAGGCCAGTCTCGCTCCCGGTAAAGAGAAAACTTCCGTTGAACTGGGCAATCGGATTCACGTTGACCTGGTCGAAATGAAACTCGCCGCCAATTTTCAGGGTGTGGCGTCCAAGCACTTTCGAGAAGTTGTCCAGCCACTGGTAGGTATTATTTGCTTGCTTGAGTTCGTTCGTATTTGTGCCAGTGGAGAAATTGTTGAAGACGATATTCTCCACTCCTTCATTCTGGGGTGCGAGCGCGATGATGGACGGTGTTCCCGAGGATGTTGTAAAACCCTGGGACGCGAGACTCACGCCCAGACCGCCTAAGGGTTTTCCCAGATCGTTGAAAGACCGCATGTAGCTGAAGTGGGTCTCGTTGACCTCGGTCGTACTCAGCGTTTTTATGTCCCCGAAGCTCAGCAACTGCGCGCGCCCCAGGTATAGCGCGTTGAATCCAGGAACGCTGGCGCCGCCCTGAGCGACCGGATAAGGATTGTTCAGGGAATAATCGTCCAGAAAGTAGTATGCAGAAACAAGCCCCCATCGGGTGTTTGCATCGAGGCGCAGCGCGCCCTTGTCATCGCGCAGCGCTTGATTGCTAGCAGAGGTGGAAAAGAAATTCCCCGGTTGATTGGGAACGGGAATGTATTGCAGCAAATGCCGCGCGGGAGAAGACCACGCGCCGCTCGGAATTTGCAGGGCTGGAAGGACGCAAGCCTGCGGCGTTCCCGTTCTCGAAGTGTAGTTCGTGCTTGAGCAGCCAGGAAAATAGTAAGGCTCCCCGGCGAGAATGGGATAGCCAAAGCTCTGTGCGAGAGTCTCGGCCCAGGCCGGACCGGAGACGAGCGCAGGCGTGACTATTGATTCCCCATTGATGATCTGGGTCGTATAGAACGAACTAGCCAGCGCGGAGAAGTTTCCGTTGCGCTCATCGATCGAGGGAACGGGGATCAGCCCAGTATCGACTCCTTGCCTCTGGCGCGTGCCCTGATAGTCGGAAAAGAAAAAAATCTTGTTACGCCGGATGGGACCGCCCAAAGTTCCGCCAAATTGGTTTTGAATGAATGTGCCGCGATCTGGTGAGAAATAGCTGCGCGCGTCCAGATCGGTATTGCGCAGAAATTCGAAGAGGTCGCCGTGGAAGGAATTGGTGCCGGATTTCGTAACCACATTGATCTGGCCGCCGCTGAATTCACCATATTCCGCGTCGAAATTGCCGGTCAGAATGCGAAACTCGGCGATGGAATCGAGA
>JASHNX010000239.1 GCA_030041415.1 Candidatus Sulfotelmatobacter sp. | reverse complement strand
GTGTTTTCCGTAGTGCAGCTCTCTGCGGCGGTTGGTTCTGGAATCCTCTATGATGGGTAAGAGTTTAGTTTTCCTGGAGAACGTATGGCCCGCATCAGCTTGGTTGAACCCAGCTCGGCATCGCCGGAAGTGCGCGAGATTTATGAGACCACGCTCCGCGGCAAACCCGGGAATGTGCAGAAGGCTCTTGCCCATCGCCCCGAGATGCTTAAGAACTTTCTAAGTTTTTACGGCACCGTGGGGCGCTCACTCGATCGCAAGCTTTACGAACTCGTCTATCTTCGCGTCTCGTTCATAAACGGTTGCCGCTATTGTTCGCAACACCACGTCGCCTCGTCGAAGCGCGTCGGATTGACCGCCGAAGACTGGTCAGCACTGCAAGACGGAAATTATTCGCGGTACAACGGGAAAGAACGAGCGGCCCTGGAATACGTGGAGAAACTGACGCGTGCTCCGCACGAAATTTCGCAGGCCGACTTCGATGCAATCAAGAAGCACTTCTCCGATCCTGAAATCGTCGATCTGCATATGCTTACAGGCCTCGCAAATCTCACCAATCGCTTCACTGATCCGCTGGGTCTCGAACTGGAATTTCCGGAAGAAAAGCTTTGAAACAATTGGGCTAATGGATCGTTGGGCTCAGCTATTGCGCGCGGATCAAGCGTCGCACGTACGAGGTGAACCGATTGCCCGATCACAAAATCTCTCTCGCGTCTCCGACGCGCTTTGTGACGCGCTCCCGGTCCAGATATTCCAGCAGAGGAATCGCATACTTTCGGGTTACTCCAGCCAGCGTCTTAAACTGCGCCACGTCGATTCGTTGCGTTTTGGATTTGTAAGCCGCCATTTTGCGGCGAAGTTCTTCGAGTGCGCGGCGATGAAACACCAGTTCGTCCGAGATCTTGATCAATGCTTTTTCACGCAGCAACAAGGTCACAATCTTTTGCGCGCGAGCCCGATCGATCTTCAGTCCCGCAAGAACCTCATTCAAGGCCGGCACTGCTAAACCTGCCGCTTTAAATGTTTCTTCGATCTTGGCCTTCGACTCTGCCTCCTCATCTTTCAATGCGACTCCGCGTCCCGGCAGCCTCACGAGTTCGCCTGAAGCTTCGATCTTCTTATCCTTGAGAAGCGAGTTCAGAGCGGCTTCAAATACGTCGACTCCCACCTTTGCCTGTTCGCGCAATTCCTCTTTTGCAATTCCGCCGGCAAGCGGATTCTTCTCTTGAAAATGTCCAACGTTGGTAAGAAGCAGGAGTTGGAGCGTATCCATCGCGGGGCGATGAACCAACCGGTCACCAACCCGTACAATTTCTCCCTGCTTCAGCGCAGTTGATAGTTGGGCCTCGATGACCTCTTTGGTCCAACCCGTTTCGCTCACAAGTTGCGATGCCGTAATGCCATCGTGTTGTCTGCGCGCGATGCGGGTATGCAAAATCGCCTCACGACTTTCTCCGATAAGAACCTGCAGGAAATTCCGTTGCCCCACCCCGCGACGCGCGGGAGCAGCATCCAAAACCAAGCCTCCGCCGATCGTTACCACCGGCGAAAACTGCCGGATAATAAAACGATCTCCGGGCAACAGCAACGCCGGTTCCCGCAGTCTGATCCGGGCGAACCTCTCGTCTCCCGGCCGCAGCTGCAAGGATCGCGTTTTCGTACCTTTCGCATCATTTGTCCCGCTCCCTCGATCCGATAGCTCATCTTCTGGCAGCAAAACCTCCGCTATCGTTTCGAGTGTGTAGCTGTGAAAGTGCACGCGGGCCCGGTTCCTCAATGCGTGCGGCGCAGAAGGCAGCAATTCCAGTTTCGCATCGAACAGCCGCGTTGGTTCGAAAATCCCCGGCGGAGCGAGAACCATCCCACGCTCCAAATCGTGCGTGCTGGCTCCGGCAATGTTCAGAGCGGTGCGCTGTCCAGCGATGGTTTTTTCTGCTTCGTGTCCATGCACCTGCACACCGCGTACGCGCACGCGCTTTGCTGACGGGAATATTCCCAGCTCATCTTCCCGTTTAATCGTTCCCGAGATCAGGGTTCCTGTAAGCACCGTACCGAAGCCCTTCATTGTGAACACGCGATCAACGGGCAGTCGCGCAACGGCTTGCGGGTCGCGCACCTGCACATGGACCGCAGCGGCAGCCAATTCAGACTTTAACTGCTCGATTCCCGAGCCAGTCAAGGAACTCACGGCAACAACCGAAGTTGTGCGATTCACACCGTCATCTAAGAAAGTCCCGCGCAGAAACTCCTCTACTTCCAAGCGCACTACCTCGAGCGTCTCTGCATCCACCGCATCCGATTTCGTCAAGACCGTGATCCCCTGCCGCACTCCCAGCAGTTTCAAGATGTCAAAATGTTCGCGCGTCTGTGGCTTGATTCCTTCGTCCGCCGCAATCACCAGCAGCACAAGGTCAATTCCTCCCACGCCCGCGAGCATGTTGCGTACAAAGCGCTCATGCCCGGGTACATCCACAAATCCTACGCGGAGCCTTTCGCCATTCGCACCAGCCAGCTCCATGTGCGCAAAACCAAGGTCGATCGTGATGCCGCGACGTTTTTCCTCCTCTAACCGGTCGGCATCGATCCCGGTCAGCGCCTTCACCAGCGCGGTTTTCCCGTGATCGATATGCCCCGCCGTCCCCACGATGATCGATTTCATCTGCAGAAATCTTACCGGAAGTTCCAGCTAACCGAGTGTTCTCTCTGATCGCTCAACCTCTGATCGCCGACTACGGTTTCATGCGACAATAGAGATTCCCCATGGGCGCCTCGATAACCTCCGCTTTTTCCCCGGAGATCCTCCGGCAGCACGGTCTGACGCTCGAAGAATACGAGAAAATCCGGCAGCTTCTCGGTGGCCGCGAACCGACCATCACTGAGCTTGGCATCTTTAGCGTGATGTGGAGCGAGCACTGCTCTTACAAATCTTCGCGCATTCATCTCAAACGCTTACCCACCCACAGCAAGCGCGTCGTGCAAGGACCCGGGGAAAATGCCGGCATCATCGACGTCGGTGACGGCTGGGCCTGCGCGTTCAAAATCGAATCGCACAATCATCCGTCGTTCATCGAGCCATTTCAGGGCGCAACCACGGGCGTCGGTGGAATTCTGCGCGATATTTTCACCATGGGTGCGCGGCCTGTCGCCGTGATGGATTCCTTACGCTTCGGCCCAATTACTACTCGTGTGGGGACGGCCGTTCTCGGCCGTCCGGAGGAGCGAAGTTCGTCGGCCAATCCGGGGCAGTCCGAACTCCACAAGAATCACGCCATCCTCGAAGGCGTCGTGAGTGGCGTCGCTTCTTACGGAAATTGTTTCGGTGTTCCCAATCTCGGAGGCGAAACTAAGTTTGAGCCCTGCTACTCGGGGAATCCTCTGGTCAACGCGTTTGCACTTGGCCTGGTCCGCAAGAATGAAATTTTCTACGCCCGCGCTGCCGGCGAAGGCAATCCAGTTATTTATGTCGGCGCAAAAACCGGACGCGACGGCATCCACGGCGCCACCATGGCCAGCGAAGAATTTAGCGAGGCTTCAGAAGCCAAGCGCCCGAACGTACAGGTCGGCGATCCGTTTCTCGAAAAGCTTTTGCTCGAGGCCTGCCTCGAGGCCATGCAGACCGGCGCGATCGTCGGCATTCAGGATATGGGCGCGGCCGGCCTCACTTGCTCTACTTGTGAAATGGGTTCACGCGGCGGCGTTGGTATCGAGATCGAACTCGACCGCGTGCCGCAGCGCGAGTCTGGCATGAGCGCGTACGAAATCATGCTCAGCGAGTCCCAGGAACGCATGTTGCTTGTCGCCCAGAAGGGCCGCGAACAGGAAGTCTTCCGCGTATTCGAAAAGTGGGGACTCGACGCCGTCGAAGTTGGTTTCGTGACCAGCGACGATAAGCTGCGTGTACGGCATCACGGCGAGGTGGTCGCCGAAATTCCCAACCAGGCGCTTACGGATGATGCTCCCGTCTACAAACGCCCGCTCGCCCGCTGGGAGCCGCCCGTGCCGCGGGAAATGCCAGAGCATATTAAACTCGGCCAAGCTCGTGGTCTCAGCGAAACTCTCAAACGGCTTCTCGCTGCTCCCAACATCTGCAGCAAGCGTTGGGTCTGGCAGCAGTACGATCACATGGTGCAGACGAATACCGTCGAAGCACCTGGGGCCGGCGATGCCGGAGTCATTCGCATCAAGAATCCTGATCCGAATGCGCTCCAGCGTGGTCTCGCCATGGCACTTGATGGCAACGGGCGCTGGTCTTATCTCGATCCCCGCCTTGGCGCAATGCATGCCGTGGCCGAAGCTTCACGCAAAGTTGCGTGTTCCGGCGCTACACCGGTCGGCGCTACAAACTGCCTTAACTTCGGCAATCCCGAGAAGCCACACATCATGTGGCAGTTCTCGCAGACAATCGACGGCATCACCAAAGCGTGCGAAGAACTCGAAATTCCTATCACCGGCGGCAACGTCAGTTTTTATAACGAAACTTTGGGTGAAGGCATTTATCCCACCCCAGTGCTCGGCGTGGTGGGCATTCTCGAAGACGTCCGCAAAACTGCGAAGATGCACTTCTCGGCTCCCGGGCGCACCATCGCGCTATTGCACGCAGGCGAAGCAGCCGATATCACCGATGTGGAAAGCGAATTCGGCTCGTCCGAGTATGCAAAGGAAATTCTTGGAAGTCTCTGGGGCTATCCGCCGGAGATCGATCTCGAGAAAGAAGCAGCTCTGCAGAAAGGGATCGTCGAATTGATTCAGCAAAGTCTCGTCGAGTCGGTTCACGATTGTTCGGAAGGTGGATTGGCGGTAGCTCTCGCCGAGAAGGCGTTTCCCGCAGGGATCGGCGCTCGCGTCAATCTCGTGTCCGGCGATCTTCCAGCCGAGTTTGTGCTCTTTGGAGAAGATCCCAGCCGCATCCTCATCTCTTGCGACCCCGCGAACGTTATGCGAATCCAACAAATAGCGGGCAACTTCGGAATCGACGTAAGTCTCATTGGTGAAACTGCGGCGGATCGCATCGAGCTATCGATCGATGGAGAGATCGTAGTGTCTTCCGCAATTTCAGATCTAGATCGCGCTTACGAATCTGCGCTGCAATCCAGCTTGCGGAGCGATCCCGAGTTGGTAGAGGCAGAATGAGGGCTGAAAAGAAGGCTGTCTACTCAAATGCAAAGAACCGACAAATTTCACGATGAATGCGGTGTAGTTGCGATTTTCGCGCATCCCGAGGCCGAGAAGCTCGCCTATCTCGGATTGCACGCGCTGCAGCATCGCGGCCAGGAGTCGGCGGGCATCGCCACTTCTGATGGCCTGACATCCCGCGTGCACCGGGCGATGGGTCTGGTCGCCGACATTTTTACCGAGGATGTGCTTGCGCAGATTCGCGGTACGCTGGCCATCGGCCACACCCGCTACTCAACCGCCGGTGATTCTGCGTTGCTCAATGCGCAGCCCATTCTGGTTCAGTCCAGCAAGGGATCGATTGCCGTAGCGCACAACGGCAACCTGGTGAATGCAACCGAACTTCGCGGCCGGCTCGAACGCCAGGGCTCGATTTTCCAGACCAACAGCGACACGGAGGTGATCGTGCACCTCGTCGCGCTCTCCCGCGAACAGACTCTGCCCGAGGCCATTGCCGACGCTCTGCGCCGAGTGGAAGGCGCTTTCTCACTTGTGGTCATGAGTCCGGATCGCATCATCGCAGTCCGCGATCCGCGCGGCTTTCGGCCGCTCGCCATGGGGCGTATTGCTGCGGCGGAAGGCCAAAAGCGCGACACCATCGTCTTCGCGTCCGAAACCTGCGCGTTCGATCTGATTGGCGCAACCTATGAGCGCGATGTGAAACCGGGAGAGTTGATCGTTGTCGGCCCGGAAGGAGTTACCTCTCGTTTCTATTCGACCGCTGCTCCCCAATCGAGCTGCATCTTCGAGCACGTTTATTTTTCGCGCCCCGACAGCATCGTTTTTGGCCGCTCGGTGCAAACGAGTCGCGAAGAACTCGGCCGTCAACTGGCTCGCGAGGCTCCCGTGGAAGCCGATCTCGTTGTGCCTGTTCCGGATTCCGGCGTGACGGCCGCCGTGGGCTATGCGGCGGAGAGCGCCATCCCATTCCGTTTCGGCCTCATTCGCAATCATTATGTGGGCCGCACCTTCATCGAGCCTCAACAAAGCGTCCGCGATTTTGGCGTGAAGCTCAAATTGAATCCCGTACGGTCGCTTCTCGAAGGCAGGCGCGTCGTGCTGATCGACGATTCCATCGTCCGCGGCACCACCAGCCGCAAGATCGTTCGCATGATACGCAACGCGGGGGCGAAAGAAGTACACATGCGCATCTCCTGCCCGCCGACGATTTCTCCCTGCTACTACGGAGTCGATACGCCTTCGAAAGATCAGTTGATTGGCGCGAATAAAACCGTCGACGAGATTCGCCGCTACATTGGCGCAGATTCGCTCTCTTATCTGTCGCTGGAGGGTCTGAAGAAAGCTTGCGGCGAGGGCGAAAAGACTTTTTATTGTTCCGCGTGCTACACGGGAAAATATCCCACTAATGTCGTCGATGTCGAGGAGATTCAGCCGGCCTCGGTGCGTTCGTAATTCGGTCAGTTCCGACCCGGCTAGCGAGACTCCTTCCGCGCCCTTATTACGCGTGGGATCGATTGCAGGTCGGCTCTTACTGCCACGTCGTTCCAGTCCGTCAGTAATCTCTCTGCTTTTTCGGCAATTGTTCCGCTGATTTCCATCACCAGCCAGCCGCCCGGTTTTAGCGCGCGGGACGCTTGCGGAATCAGCCGTTCGATCACCTCCGTGCCAGTATGTCCGGGAAACACGGCGCTGCGCGGCTCGAATTTTCGCACTTCGAGTTGCACCTGATCTTCTTCCGATTCTCCAACGTACGGCGGATTCGAAACCACGAAATCCAGCGAATTCTCTTCGAGTCCCGAAAGCAGGTCCGCTTCACGGAAGTCGATGCGCGATTGAAGTTCATGGCGCGCCGCGTTCGCCCGCGCAATCTCAAGAGCTGGAGCAGAAATATCCGTCGCATAAAGTTTCGCCTGTCGCAGTTCTTTCGCCAGCGCCAGCGCAATGCACCCCGAGCCAGTCCCTACGTCGGCAATGTGAAGAGAACGGCCTGCGTCCGTCTGCCCCGCGAGTTCAAGTGCCGTCTCAATCACGTGCTCCGTTTCCGGCCGCGGAATCAATACTGCGGGCGTAACGATCAGGTCCATGCCCCAAAATTCCTGATGGCCCGTGATGTATTGCGCGGGAACGCCGCGCTCGCGCTCAACTAGCACAGATTCGTAGGCGCCGCATTCCTGCGCGGTAAGTTCACGCTCTGGATGCGCATACAGATACGCCCGGTCGCAGCCCAGCACGAACCTCAGCAGCAATTCCGCATTCATACGTGGCGACGGAACCTGTTTTGAGGAAAGCTCCGCCGTCGCCGAATTCAGAGCCTCTCTCAAGGTCACGGAACCATTTCACCACATGTCACCGGCGATTGAGGAGGAGAACAAGAATGTGAAGAATCAGGCAGGAGCTGACAGACGGAGTTGGTTTCAAATCGCAGCGCTGCTAACGTTGCGTCGCGCGATTTCGGCGTTCAGAACCGTGGCGAAAGCCACCCATGCAGCATAAGGAATAAATGCGCCGGCGGCAGCGCGATCGACCTTCCATGCCGCACTGATGTACGACCAGATCATTCCCTCGAGCGCGACGGAATCCGTCAGAGAGGCGAGCAGGCGATGCTCGCCAAAGAACAACTTCGACCACTTCGCATTCGCAGCAAGCTGCGACAGCCAAAGCCGAAGCGCTGCGCTACGGTCCCGCGAAGGCGCCGCGCACCAGATTCGCCATCCCGACCACGCGATAAGAATGTACAGGGAAATCCATACCGCAGGAAAAGCCTTATCGGGCGGCGTGGGGCCGGGCCTATCCAATTCCCGGTACCGCGGGTCGCGCCTCCCTCTGCTGTAGCGTGAGGCGTACCAGGCAGCGCCTGCGGTAGCCAGGCCGAATGCCGCCAGAGCCAGCAAAGATCGCGATCGAACTTGCGCCATACTCGACCTTTTGGGTGCCGAACCAAATCGTGCAGTTGCCGCGTCGTCACAATCGCGGCGTCCCTGGGCAGTTGTTCGAAGTCGCGGTTACACTGCGCTCGCGGCTTCTTCTTTTAGCTTCTCCGCCTGATAATGCGTGGTCAGCGCTTCAATCAGCGGCTGAAGTTTGCCATCCATCACGGCCTCCAGTTGGTGCAGTGTAAAGCCGATGCGGTGATCGGTGACCCGATTCTGTGGAAAATTGTAAGTCCGGATCTTCTCGCTTCGATCTCCCGACTTGACCATCGCCCGCCGCTCTTTGGCTAAGGCTTCCTGCTGCTTTTCCATTTCAATCTCGTAGAGCCGCGCGCGGAGCACTCGCATGCCCTTTTCGCGATTCTTGATCTGCGATTTCTCGTCCTGGCAACTTACCACGGTATTCGTAGGAATATGCGTAATGCGCACCGCTGAATATGTCGTATTTACCGATTGCCCGCCGGGGCCGGAAGAGCAGAAAGTATCGATCCGCAAATCCTTGGGCTCAATTTTTATGTCGACGTCTTCTGCTTCCGGCAGCACGGCCACGGTGACCGCCGAAGTGTGAACCCGACCTTGCTGCTCCGTAGCCGGAACCCGCTGCACGCGGTGCACGCCGCTTTCGTACTTCAGCTGCGAATAAACGCGATTACCCTCAATAATGGCAATCACTTCTTTCAACCCGCCGACGGAAGATTCCGAAGTTGAGAGCACCTCCACCTTCCAGCGCTGCGTCTCCGCATAACGGGTGTACATGCGAAAGATTTCCGCAGCGAAGAGTGTTGCCTCGTCTCCTCCCGTGCCGGCGCGGATTTCGAGAATAATGTTCTTCTCGTCATTCGGATCTTTAGGAAGCAACAGCACCTTCAACTCTTCTTCGATGCTGCCCACCCGCGGCTCAAGCTTGTTCAACTCTTCCTGCGCGTAGGCCCGCATCTCAGGGTCTTTTTCTTCCACGAGCATCGCTTTGCTCTCGGCGATTCCGCGCTGTAGATCTTTGTATTCCCGATATTTCTCGACGATCGGTGCAATCTCGCTATGTGCCTTGGCAGTCTTCTGGTATTTCGCCGAATCGTTGACGATATCCGGCGATGCGAGAGCATTGGTCAGCTCTTCGTAACGGACTTCGATTTGTTCCAATCGTTCGAACATGGATTAATAACGCGGCTGGTCGTTGATTTGATCTGTGACTTACGCCGATTTTGCAAGAAGTTTGGGGGGAACCCCCTAGGCAATCACCAGTTCGCCGCCGTGCTCTTTTTCAAGAGACATAGCTTGGTCGAGAGCGGTGATCGCGCACAGAGTCTGATCGTCGGATGGGGGCTTCGTCGTGATTCGTTGCAACCACAGCCCCGGTGCCGTCATCAGCGCAAACAGCGACCCGCGATTCTTCGCGGCGAAGCGGATGATCTCATATGAGACGCCGGCGATCACCGGTAGCAGCACGATGCGTGCAGCAAACCGTGCCCAGAACGAAGTGAAGGGAATCAGCATGTAGAAGCCGATCGAAATCAACATCACCGTCATCAGGAAACTGGTGCCGCAGCGCGGATGATAGGTCGAGTACTTCTGCACTTCAACGGTTTCCAGCGGCTTGCCGTCTTCAAAGGCGAAAACCGTTTTGTGCTCTGCCCCGTGATATTCGAAGACACGGCGGATATCGGGAAACAACGATACTCCCCAGATAAACGAGAGGAACAGAATCAGCCGCACCGCGCCATCGACGAGATTGAATACAATCTGCCCGCCCAGCGCCGGATTTACCTTCTTCAACTCCGTTGCGGCCAATAGAGGAAGATATTTGTACATAAATATGAAAAAGCCGAGCGAAAAAACTACGTTCATCGTTGCCATCCAGCCGCTGATTGTGGCTGTCGTTGTTTTCGCTTCAGAGCTCGATGTGCCTTCCATCTTTGGCGAAGCCGTCCCAGTTACACCAGCTCCCGTTCCATCGTTGCCTGCCGATTTTTCATTCTGGAGCTCTTCCAGCGCCACATTCGCCGAAAATCGCAGCGCCCGGTAGCCAAGAGTCATCGCGTAACCCAGCGTCATCACCCCGCGAACCACCGGCCATCCCATCCACTTGTGTTTTTCCGACGGCCGCTCCAGCGGTTCACTCGTCGTCACGACTTCACCGGACGGTTTTCGACAAGCAATCGCCCATGCGTGAGGCGAACGCATCATCACGCCCTCCAGCACGGCCTGACCGCCAACCAGCGTCTCTTCGCCGCTTTCGAGAGCGGGCAGAAGCTGCACGGCAGCCAAAAAACGCGCAAGATTTCGCAGGGAAGACACGAAAATTAGATGCTCCACAGGCGCAAAGGCACCAAGGACAAGGGTAACACACGGCCCAAAAATCCCATGGAATCGGCTTTTTACTGCAACTCGGTCATTCGAGGCACAATCCACATCCCCCTCAAGGTGTCCTCCCAAAGCCCGCACTTTCACCAGCGGGGGAGGGATACCTCGGCCCATCCCCGCTCAGCCGCTTCGTCTATCCTGTTCTGGCATCGAAAATCCCCAAATGCGGAAATTTGCCGAAACCTGCGAGGCCATCGCAGCCACGACTAAGAAGCTGCAGAAAACCGCCATCGTCGCCGAGTATCTCAATTCCTGCTCCATCGACGAGGCGGAAATCTCCGCCATCTTTCTCTCCGGCAAACCGTTTCCTGCCTGGGAAGAGACCACGCTGCAGGTCGGTGGAACTTTGTTGTGGCGCATCATCGCTGAACTCTCCGGAAAAAGCGAAGAGGTTCTGACTGCTGCTTACCGCAGAGCGGGCGACCTGGGCGCGGTCGCGGCTGACGTTTTGCCCGAGCATGCCGGCGGCTTGAGCATTCTCGAAGTAAGCAAAACCTTCCGCCAGATCGCTTTGGCCCGCGGCCCGGCCGCAAAAACCGCTCTCGTTCGTGAACTGCTTTCGCGCGCGACTCCACTCGAAGCCAAGTACATCATCAAAATCATGACCGGTGATCTGCGGATCGGACTAAAAGAAAGCCTTGTGGAAGAAGCCGTCGCCAAGGCCTCCGGTGCTCGGCTCGCCCAGGTGCAACGCGCCAACATGCTGCTGGGAGATATTGGGGAAACCCTCCGCCTCGCAATCGAACAGAACCTCGATGACGCAAAGATGCGCATCTTTCATGCCATCGGCTTCATGCTGGCCAGCCCTATTGATTCGCCCGAAGAAGGTTTGAGCTATTTCGCCGACGCCACGGTCGAAGACAAGTACGATGGCATTCGTGCGCAGGCCCATGTGGCCGACGGCGTGGTGAAGCTCTTCTCCCGTACTCGCGACGAAATTACCGAATCCTTTCCTGAATTGCCGGACACCCTTACGGCTCTACCCGATGTCATCCTCGATGGCGAAATTGTGGCTTGGGAATATCCTTCGGGATCCAGCCCTTCGCGCGACGTCGTCGACGCGCCGCTTTCGGAGTCGGCCGAGGCTAGAGCGTCAAATCTTGGCCATGCGCGTCCGTTTTCCATCCTGCAGCAACGCTTGGGAAGAAAAAAAGTGAGCGAAAAACTTCTCCGTGCAGTTCCGGTGGCGTATCTGGCTTTCGACATTCTCTATGCTCGCGGAGAGTTGCTCATCGACCTCCCGTTGCGCGAGCGAGCGCAGATTCTTGACAAGTTGCTCAGTGCGCCAAGTCGTTCTGAGCACGAACCTGCTCGAAGAAAATCCAATCCTCAAGACTCGCTCGATTTTCACGAGGCGGGTCTGGTGAGCCCAGCAGTGGCAGCTATTCGTGCGCCGGCATTCCATGCTTCATCACCAGACGAATTAGAGACTCTGTTTGCAGCGGCACGAGCACGCGGAAACGAAGGTCTCATGATCAAGGATCTGAGCTCTCCGTACCAGCCCGGCAAGCGCGGCAAATCCTGGCTGAAAATGAAGCGCGAACTCGCCACACTCGATGTCGTCGTCACGGCCGTCGAATACGGCCACGGCAAGCGCATCGGCGTGCTCAGCGACTACACGTTTGCTGTCTGGGACGCAAACAAAGACCGGCTGGTAAATATCGGCAAAGCATACTCCGGGCTCACCGACGCGGAAATCTTCGACATGACGAAGTGGTTCCTCGATCACACAATCGCAGATCAGGGTTTCCGAAGAGCGGTCGAGCCAAGGATTGTCCTCGAGGTTGCGTTCAATAACATGATGAAATCGGACCGCCACGACAGCGGCTACGCGTTGCGCTTCCCGCGGATCGTCCGGCTCAGGCCGGATAAATCGCCAGAAGACGCCGACACAATTGAAGCTGTTCAGGAGATTTTTGAAAAGCAGAACAAGTGAAGTTGCTTAATGCTGGTGGTGCTGGTGTTCACCCTCGCCCACCGGGATCACGCACCCATGCGCAACTTCGCATTGAATGTGCTCGAACTGAATCGTGGTGTGGTCGATGCGGAATTCATGGTGCAGGCACTCCTTCACGTCGCGCAGAATCCGCTCGCTGACCGAGGGCGGAATGTCGGCGATCGCAATATGGCAGGAGAGTGCGCGGCTCTCCGAGCCGATGCTCCAGCAGTGCAGGTCGTGCACGTCATTCACGCCCTCAATCGAGCGAATCGCCGTCTCAACCAACTCGAGTTTCACTCCCCGTGGCGTGCCTTCGAGCAGAATATTCAGGGTCTCGCGCACGATTCCAAATCCTGACCACAAAATCAGCACGCCGATTCCCACTGACAGTGCGGGGTCGATCCAGTAGTTGCCGGTGGCCAGAATCGCCCAGCCGCCCGCAATCACCGCCGCAGTCGAAAGCGTGTCGCCAACTTCATGCAGCAATGCGCTGCGAATATTTACATCGCCGCCGGATCGGTAAAGCAGCAGGGCGATCGCTCCGTTCATCACCACACCCGCCGCCGCCACTCCCATCATCACCGAAGCTTGCACCTGCTGCGGGTGCTGCAATCTGCGAATTGCCTCATAAAAGATGAAAAGCGCAACCCCTACCAGCGACACCGCGTTCACCAGCGCAGCCAACACTCCCGCGCGGTGATAGCCGTAGGTCTTCGTGGGGTTCGCCGGCCGCGACTGCAGATAAACCGCGACCAGCGAGAGCAGCAGTGCCAGAAAATCGGAAAGGTTGTGTCCAGCCTCCGACAGCAGCGCCAGAGAATGCGCCCGGATTCCCGCCACAACCAGCAACACGATATACGCTAGCGTCACTCCTAGGGATATCTTGAGGACTCGCTTCGGGCTCCCCGTGCCGTGTACGTGTGCGTGCATTCTATTTAAGTGTACGGGCGTGCTGGACTGGCATCAAGCGGCCAACGCGCTTGATTTCACTTAACGCTTGAAGAGGTTCTGCAAATAGCGGTCGTTGTACATCGTGGTTGTGCTCTGGACAAATTCCAGAACCCTATACATCTTTTCCCGCGACTCGCGGCTCATCTCTTTGAACTGAACCGCGACACCTGAGCCGGGATGAATTCTTGCCACATTGCCTTCGGCACTTAAACTTCCATCATCCACTGAGAAGACCAGCTTGATCCCCGAGCCTGGAGACAAAATTGCCCCGGTCTCCACATAACATCCGCCCAGGCTGATGTCGATCAGGTTGCCGAAAATTGGTCCTCCGCCGCTCTGCGGATGCAATTCCACCGTCAGCCGGCATTTCATCCGCGTGTGCAGCCGCCGGTCTTTTTGTGTCGGCTGTTTTTGTTTTTCCACATACATGCGGCGGTCGGCTTGTGTCAAGAGTTGTTCGGCATCGTCGCCGTCGTCGGGCGAGATCGCCACGCCCACACTCAGCGACAATATTTCTTCTCCGCAAACGTCAAACCCCGCTTGCCGCGCTAGGGGACGAATGAGATCGATCTTCTTCGCAGCCGCATCTGCCTGCAGCCCTGGTGCGATGATCACGAATTCGTCACCGCCCATGCGCGCAACGTAATCGTATTCACGGCAGGTGTCTTTCAGCGCTTGCGCGAACAGACGCAACACTCGATTTCCCTCGAGGTGCCCAAACCGATCGTTGATTTTCTTGAAGCCGTTCATATCGCAGACCATCACCGCCAGCTGTGTTTTGTCGCGCTTGCAGCGCGCCAGTTCGCGGTCAAGCTGCAGAAATAGCGAGCGCGCATTGGGCAGGCCGGTAAGGTAATCCGTCGTGGCCGAGCTCTCCGCCTGCTGATATTTCAAGGCGTTCTCGATGGCCAGGGCCATCTTTCCGCTCACTGCCAGCAGCAATCGCAGATGATCTGAGGTAAACGCGTCGCGCTCTGCGCGGTAAAGCGCAAGCACTCCGATCACGCCATTCACTCCTTCCAGCGGCACGGCGAGAGCGGAACGTAAGGTGCTGAACTTATCGGGATCGTTTAAATATCCCGGCTCAACTGAAGGATTGCCATTGATGATCGGCTTCTTGTTCTGCGCCACCCATCCCGAAAGCCCGTCTCCCAACGGAATCTGAAGCGACGAAAACAGGCGATAGTTGTCGCCGTTCACATACTCTGGGACCAGAACGCCGTCGCGCACGACGTAAATCGCGATCGCGTCGTAGGGAACCATCGGTTTGAGTTTTACCGAGAAAACGGAGAGCGTTTCCCCCAAAGCCAACGAAGCTCCCAAATCCTGGCTCAGCTCAAATAGTGCCTGCGCCTCCTGTCGTGCCGCAGCAATCGACGAAAGGAACGTCGCTTCCCGTCCCGGCGCGTCCGGTGCCGCGGCGTGTTCATATCCCGCCGCTGGCGCTGGACCGCGCATCATCTTCCGCTCAGGAATTAATCCTAGGCTGCCGTTCTGTGCCGACTGCGCAATCGCCAGATTTTCCAGCGAGTGATATCGCCGCTGCAGCACCTCCACCACCTTCGGATCGAACGACTTTCCCGATTCCGCTCCCAGCCGTTTCATGACTTCTTCCAGCGGCATGGCTCGCCGGTACTGCCGATCCGAAGCCAGCGCATCCAGATAATCCACTGCCGATAAGATCCGCGCCCCCAGCGGAATCTCTGCCCCTTTCAATCCGAAGGGGTAACCCGAACCATCCCACTTCTCGTGGTGAGCGCGAACGATCGGCACCACCGGATAGGGGAACCGCACCCGCTCCAGAATTTCCGCGCCCACAATCGTGTGAATCTTCATTTTCTCGAATTCTTCCGGCGTCAATCTCCCCGGCTTGGCAATGATGTGCTCAGGCACCGCCAGCTTGCCAATGTCATGCAGCAACGCCGCCGCGTGCAATGCCTCCAGATCGGTTCCCTCCATGCCCAATTCCTTTGCGACTTCGATCGCATAGATTCGAACCCGTTGCAGGTGCTCATGCGTCGTCTGGTCTTTGGCTTCGATGGCCAGCGCGAGGGCTTCGATGGTTCGCAGATGGAGGTTCGCAATCTCTTCCACGTGCCGTTTCTCATCTTCCAGTTTTCCCAGATACAACCGGTACGATCGGTAAATGATGTAAATCGCCGGCACGAACAGCAGTGAAGTCTCCCAGTTGAATTCCTGATCAAACCATCCAATCGCCGCCGCAATTCCCGCGCCCACCAGATAGTATGGAAACGACCACAAGTAGCAATCCGTCAGAATCCCGCGCAGAGGTTTGCCTTCGCTGAGCGAAATCACCGTAGCAATGCACCCGGCGTTCGCGAAAAAATAGGCCGATGCGGCCACGCACAAGATCAGCGGCCGGCCTTCCAGGAATTTATCCGCCAACGGGTTGTGATAAACGAGGTACGCCAGCGCCGTCGAAAGCGACCCTGCGCAAACATTGAACGTGAGTTGAATCGCGCTTGGCCGATTGGGATACAGAGTCTGCGCCAGCATCGAAACTGCACCCAGAGTCATCGCCTCCGGATAGCTCAGCTCGACAATCGCAACCAGGATGAAAAGGAAATTGACCGAGAGGGTTCCGGTAATGCCGGGCAAAGTCACGCGCAGCCGCGAAGCAAGTATGGCTACCCCTAGGTAGCAGATGAATTCCGCAATGTTCTTGCTGTTCGGTCGGATCGCAGCCACCAGCAGTGCCGACATGCCGGCGGCGATCGTCAGGGAAACGAACAGCTTCGCCCCGTTAGAGAGGGTCTGCCACGAATTTTTAGCGGCGGACATCGTCGGAACTCGACTCGGAGCCAGACCTGTACGGCCTCGCCCGAGAGCGCAGTTCCATCAAGGATAAATAGCTAACAGCTTTATTAACAATCATTTATGGAGAACGTAATAAACTTCAGTAATCTCTCGACGTAACCCTGCGCCAGCCTTTCCGCTGCAATGACTTGCAAACACTGCCAGGGGTAGCCGTAACTCTTGTCTCCTGATTTCGCCGATTTTTTCACAGTTGTGCCCGGGCCGGCCCGCTGCAGGTCGTTTGCTTTTTCTTCGGATCCGTCTGATCACCAAAATCGCATCAGGCCGTCATCGTAGAATGATTAAAGCAATGCGCACCGTACTGGACACTTTCGCGCAGATTTTCCGCACGCTCTGGGCGCACAAACTGCGCTCATTTCTGACCATGTTCGGCATCGCCTGGGGTGTTGGATCCTTGCTTTTGCTTGTTGGCCTAGGCGAAGGCTTCCGCTCTGGTAATCAGCGCGAGTTGTCTCAGTACGGCATGAACATCATGTTCATCTATCCCGGGCGCGCCCCGGCAGTGCAGGGTAGCATGAGCTCGGCCCGCAACTATCTCCTCACTTACCAGGACTACGCCGACATCGCCACGCAGGCTCCTCACGTGCTCAACGCTTCGCCGGTTCTGGTTCGTTCCGACGTTCGCGCGGTCAGCGAATTCGCCAGCGCCAATGGCGAGCTTGCCGGAGTTGAGCCGCAATTCAGCAAAATCCGCTACCTGCCCCTGAAACAAGGCCGCTGGCTGGATCCTCTCGACGAATCTCAACGGCGCAACGTTATTGTGCTCGGCGATGAGCTCGTCAAGAATCTTTTTCCTGGCCGTCCCGCCGTCGGCTCAACCATCATCCTCAACGATATCCGCTTCGAGGTGATCGGCGCCGTGCAGCGCGTTGGCCGCGGCGACGATAATTCCACGAACATGCGCGGATATATCCCGTTTCACGTGATGGCCTCGCTGTTTCCCCTGAAAGGCGAAAACCACGAGAACTCCATCTCATTCATCAACTACCAGCCTGATACGACGGAAGATCACCTTATCGCGCAGGATGAAGTGCGCAAGATCGTCGCCCACAATCACCTCTTTGACTACCACGACAAAGACGCCTTCGAAGGCTGGGATACGATTCAGAACTCCAAGGCGATGGGCAGCATTTTTGATGCGATGAACATGTTCCTTGGAGCAGTAGGCATGGTTACGCTGGCTCTGGGCGCGATTGGGGTGATTAATATCATGCTCGTCACCGTCACCGAACGCACCCGCGAGATTGGGCTGCGGATGGCTCTCGGCGCTACCCGCCGCAATATCCTCGCGCACTTTTTTCTTGAAGGAGTTCTAATCACGCTGTTCAGCGGCATTATCGGCATGGGCTTCGCTGCGGTATTGATGGCTGTTCTCGGTTTGCAGCCGGCCGAAGGAGGGTTCGATCCTCCCCGGCTCGTTCCCTCGACCGCAATTTTGGCGATCGCCAGCCTGACCGTAGCTGGCGTCATCGCCGGCCTTTATCCCGCGCGTAAAGCAGCCAGCCTCCAACCTGTCGAAGCTCTGCGGCAGGAATGAGGCAAACTATAGAAGTAACGCCAACTCGTACCAATTATGTTCCGTGATCTCTTATCCGAAGCCTATGGCGCCATGCGGCACAATCGCCGCCGCACCGCTCTTACTATGCTCGGCATGGCGTGGGGCATTGCCACTGTCGTGATCCTTCTTGCCTACGGCAACGGCTTCGGTAGGGCCTGCGAAGCCATCTTCGCCAACTTCGGCACCAAGCTGATGATCCTCATTCCCGAGCGCACCTCCATGCAGGCCGGCGGTCAGAAGGCCGGCCAGCAGATTCGTTTCACCCTCGATGATATCGATACCCTCACCACCAATCTTCCGCAGATTACGCATATCACTCCGGAAGTCGACAAGCAGTGCAACGTGCAGTTCGACGACCGCACCTACACCTTCAACATTACTGGCGATTACCCCAACGTCGAATCCGTGCGCGCCCTCAAGCTCGGCTCCGGCCGCTTCTACAATCTGCAGGATGAAATGCAGCGCGCCCATGTTGCCGTGATCGGCTCTGAATCCAAGGCAAAACTTTTCTCCGGACGCGAAGCCCTCGGCCAGCGCATTCGCGTCGATGGCATCAGCTTCGAGGTCATCGGCATTCTCTCCGCGAAAATGCAGGAGGGCGATGACGACATCAACCGCGTGGTTTACATCCCTTTCACCACCATGAGCGAGATCAAAGACACGCACTATCTCGATTCCATCTGGTTCAACTATGAAACTCCTTACTACGACCGCCTGGAGCAGGGAGCCCGCTCGGTTCTCGCAACGCAACACAAGTTTGACGTTACCGATCGCCGCGCCGTCCGTATTTTTAATCTGATGGAGCAGGTCCATCAGTTCGAAGTCATCACCATCGGCCTTAAGATTTTGCTGGGTTTCATCGGCACGCTCACCCTCGGCATCGGCGGGGTCGGCCTGATGAACATCATGCTAGTTTCTGTCACGCAGCGTACGCGCGAGATCGGCGTCGAAAAAGCGCTGGGCGCGCGCCGCGGAGACATTCTTTTTCAATTCCTCGCCGAATCGCTCGCCATCACCTTTATCGGAGGGCTACTCGGAATTCTTTTGGCCTACTTTATCTCGATATCCGTCGGCCGCTTGACCCTCTACAGCGCCATCGCTAAAAACGCCGAGGCCGGAGACATCCGCCTCATCATCGCGCCCGGAACGGTCATTGTGGCCACACTGATCCTCACGTTCGTCGGGCTGGTCAGCGGAATGATTCCAGCCCTACGCGCCTCCCGCCTCGATCCGATCGAAGCCCTGCGTTACGAATAGCCGGCGTCAAGCGCCGTGCTCTCACAAAGTGATAGTCTGCCGGGTTAGTATTTCTTGACCGGACAGCCGCTCATTCGCCGGATCACGAACCAGGGGAACCACGTGCAACTGAAGATATTTGACGACAAACTCTCGTTGAGCGAGGCTGCTGCCCAGCAAGCTTCCGACACTATCCGCAAAGCCATTTCCGCCCGCGGGCGCGCCCGCGTAATCGCTGCCACGGCGGCTTCTCAGATCGAGTTCCTTAAAGCCTTGACCCAGGCGCCCGCCATCGATTGGCCGCGAGTCGAACTATTCCATCTCGATGAATACATCGGCCTGCCGGTCACACATCCGGGAAGCTTCCGCAAGATGCTCCTCGAACAACTGGTTGAGAAAACCGGCATCACGAAGTATCACTTGCTCGATGGCGATGGAGACGTGGCCGAGGTTGTGCGCCGCGTCGGCGCCGCAGTCGCCTCCGCTCCCATCGATATTGCTTTCCTCGGAATCGGCGAAAACGGGCATTTAGCCTTCAATGACCCTCCAGCAGATTTCGAAGTCGAAGATCCTTACCTTGTCGTCAATCTCGACGATGCTTGCCGCATGCAGCAGGTAGGCGAGGCATGGTTCGCGAATATTTCGCAGGTCCCACAGAAGGCAATTTCCATGTCCGTGCGGCAAATTCTCAAGTCAGAAGAAATTCTCGCGGTCGTTCCGGACACCCGCAAGGCGCAGGCTATAAAAGCCTGCTTCGAAGGAGAGATCAGTCCCATGGCGCCCGCTTCGATTTTACGTACCCACGCGAACGCTACAATTTATCTGGACAAGAATTCGGCCTCGCTGCTGAGTCCGGCTCTGCGCACGAGTGCCTGAGAAACACCATTCCTGCCGCGTCCAACTCGAGCGTATCTGCAGACCCGAACTCGTCGCCACGCCATGCTATCCCCGGCTTGCGCTGGTGGATCGGCGGCCTGCTTTTCGCCTCGACCGTCATTAACTACATCGACCGCCAGACGCTTTCTCTACTCGCTCCATACCTTAAGCTTGAATATCGCTGGACGAATTCCGATTACGCGAATATCGCCATCGCCTTTCGCGTCGCTTACTCTATCGGCCAAACCGCGTTCGGCAAGCTGATGGATCGTATCGGAACCCGCCGCGGCCTTACCCTGACCGTCCTTTGGTATTCGCTGATTTCTATGGCAACGTCCTTCGCCAACGGCCTGTATAGCTTCGCCACATTCCGTTTTCTTCTCGGCGCTGGCGAATCGGCGAACTGGCCCGCCGCCGCTAAGACTGTCGCGGAGTGGTTTCCCAAACGCGAGCGCGCTCTGGCAACTGCGTTGTTCGATAGCGGTTCCTCGATCGGGGCAGCTCTCGCGCCATTTATCGTGTTGTGGATTTATTTCAGCTGGGGATGGCGTCCCGCGTTCATGATTCCCGGCGCGCTTGGCTTTCTCTGGCTGATTGCTTGGCGATGGCTTTATTTTCCGCCGGAGGAGCATAGCCGAATCGCGCCTGCGGAACTCGACATGATCGTCGCCGACAAGCGCGAATCCAAACCAGCGGGCGATCACAGCATTCGTCCTCGCTGGCGCGATTTGCTTAAATTGCCGCAAGCGTGGGGTACGATCGTCGCGAAAACATTTACCGACCCCATCTATTTCTTCATCGCCGAATGGTTCCCAATCTACCTGGTGGCAAAAGGGATCGATCTGCGCAACGGCTTGATCGCCATCTGGATTCCCTTTATTGCCGCGGACCTCGGCTGTTTCTTCGCCGGATGGCTTTCCGGCTATTTGGTTCGTCGCGGATGGTCCCTGGGTGCGGCGCGCAAGCTCCCCATCGTTTATGGTGGAATCGGCATGACGTTGTTAATCCCAACCATCTTCACTGCCAACCTGTATTTGATCGCCTTTTTATTCGCGGTTGTGACCTTCACCTATGCCGGATTCACAACCATGGCCAACGTTCTGCCCTCGGATTTGTTCAGCAGCGAATCCGTTGCCTCGGTCAGCGGGCTCAGTGGCAGTGGCGCCGGCATCGGGACGATCGTTGCTTTCAAACTCGTCGGATATTTTACCGACGCTCGCCGCGCCACCGGCACCCACTCCTTCGATCCGATCGTGATTCTTGCCGGCCTTGTGCCTCTCGTCGGCATGATCCTGGTCTTGTTGCTGGTAAGGAATAATGAGGATACTGATCGAGGATTGGTCCGACGCATCTGACTGAAAGCCGGGAAACGAAAAGCGAGGAAGCATGGGAAACTCACAATTCGATTTGAACGGCAAAGTCGCCGTCGTCATTGGTGGAAATTCCGGCATCGGCCGCACCATTGCGATTGGCCTAGCCGAAGCTGGGGCCGACGTCGTGCCCACTGCTCGACGCCTTGAGCAGGTGAGGGCCGTTGCGTCTGAGATCGAGTCGCGTGGGCGCCGTTCGCTCGCGATTACCTCCGACGTCACCGATCGCGCTTCGCTCGAAAATCTTCTGCACGCGTCCATCGCTAAATTTGGTAAGGTCGATATTCTCGTCAACGCCGCCGGATACAATCGCCGCGCTCCCACGCTCGATTTTCCCGAGGCCGAGTGGGACAGTTTGATGAATACCAATCTCACCGGCGCTCTGCGCGCCTGCCAGGTTTTTGGCCGCCACATGATCGAGCGCCGTTACGGCCGCATCATCAGTATCGCGTCGATGGGTTCGTTTCTCGCGCTCTATGAGGTCGCTGCCTATTGCGCGAGCAAATCTGGATTGGCCTCTCTCACGAAATCTCTCGCCATCGAGTGGGCGCGGCATGGAATCTGCGTCAACGCCATCGCCCCCGGCTACTTTCGCACGCCTTTGACGGAGCAGCTTCTCAGCGGCACACCTCGAGGCGAGGAAGTGCTGATGCGGACTCCCATGAACCGTTACGGTGAGCTGGGCGAACTGGTCGGCGCAGCTGTCTTTCTGGCCTCCGACGCTGCAAGCTTCATCACCGGCACGGTGCTCCCGGTCGACGGCGGCTATTTGGCCAGCGGCGTCAATCGTTGATTGGTGGCGCGGCAACTGGGAGGCGGGACTCGTATCCCAGCAAGAACTGTTGGGAACTGGTGGCGGCGAGTGGACTCGAACCACTGACCTACGGATTATGAGACCGTCGCTCTAACCACCTGAGCTACGCCGCCAAATGGGATGCAAGGAATCTGGAGTTGCGGGGTTTGAAACACCACAATGCGTGAAAACAGCGGGCAAAACCGCCCGCTGCATTGCAATCTTCACTGCGATTTTTATTCTAAGAGTCACCGCAAAACGCTGTCAAACCGCCATCGAGTGGCATTGTCCGCCCCCAGGTGCCAACTGCGTCATCTTGCAGAAATCCCTCCGCAAAGCGCAAAAATAGGTATACTCTCCTGTTTCAGGGGGAGAAAGGAGTCTGCCGTGGTCAATCGAATCAGAGGTCTATGGCGCGATGACGCCGGCCAGGACATCGCCGAGTACGCAGTTATGTTGGCCGTTATTCTAGTTCTGGTCGTTGGGACGATCAGGCTGATTGGCTCCAACGCCAACAACGTGTTCTCCAATACCGCCAGTTCCATTCAATAATTCGGCGGCACGGAGACGGAAACATATCTGCTCGCGGGAAGGGGAGCCCGCTACAATGGATCCACTTTGGCTGATGTTAACTAGCTTGATGTGTACCTTGACTGCGCTGATTTTCGTCGAAGTCCGCCGCATCCGCAGAAAATTGGACCAAAGGACTTCGGAAGTGGCTTCGGTAAAAGCAGCGCCTGAGCCGGCACGGTCCGTATAGAAACTGAATATTTGCCAGTTCCGGCGGGAGACTGGAAACTGGTCCACCGATGAAGGCTGTCGCCATCATTCCCGCCCGCCTAGCCTCCACGCGCCTCCCGCGCAAAATGCTGCGCGAAATCGCCGCCAAACCCCTCGTTGGTTGGGTCTATGAGGCTGTGCGTTCTTCCTCTCTGCTTGCAGAGGTTATCGTCGCGACTGATTCCTCGGAAATACTCGAGACTTGCCGCCGCCACGGCTGGAACGCGCAACTGACCGCGTCCTCGCATCGCAGCGGCACCGAGCGCGTCCATGAGATCTCCAACTCACTTTCGGCCGATGTTTATCTCAACATTCAGGGTGACGAGCCTCTGGTCCGCCCGGAACAGATCGCTACTCTCATTGGCGTTATGAACGATCCCAACGTCCAGGTGGGAACCGTAAAGACGCCTTGCTCTACGGAAGAAATTTCCAACCCAAATGCCGTGAAAGTGGTCACCGCTCCCGATGGCAAAGCTCTCTATTTCTCGCGCGCCACCATTCCCTTTGATCGTGATCGCACCCATCCGCATTACTACAAGCATCTCGGCCTCTATGCGTACCGCAAGCCTGCGCTCGATCGGTTCGTGAGTTGGCCGGAGTCCGGGCTGGAAAAAACTGAAAGGTTGGAGCAGTTGCGTTTTCTCGAAAATGGCATTTCCATCCACGTCGCAGAAACGCCATTCGACTCGATCGGAGTGGATACCGAAGAAGACTTGCACCGCGTAGCAGAAATCCTGCAGAAGCGATAAGCGCCGGCCCGTTCCCGCTCACCCGAACGCGAGAGGCCCAAGCTGCATTCACGCACCGGCTGTCTGTCCCCTGCTCCACGCCTCGGCAGCCGCTACACGCTTGGAAATTGCCGGATGCGAGTGAAATAACACCTCGATCCACTTCGAAGGCGTGCGCTCCGCCAGATTCTGGCTCGCCAGCTTGTTCATCGATGAAATAAACGGTTCGACTGTGGCGATCGATTCAAAGGCGTAGCGGTCTGCCTGCCGCTCGTTGAATCGTGAATAAGCGTTGAGCGCCGGCATCAATAGGAGAGAAATCACCGTCGCTGTAATGGCCAGCAGTGGCAGATTGGCAAAATCCGAGAGCTCCTCGAACATGTGGTGATCCACGGCATAGTGCAGCACGAAGTTCGCTGCCCAGAAGCCAAGCAGCGTTACGCCCGCCTGCACCAGAATGCTTTTCAGGATGTGCTTGTGCACGTGGTGTCCGAGTTCGTGCGCCAGCACCGCTTCGATTTCATCCGGCGCATAATTATCAAGCAGCGTATCTGCCAGAATAATTCGCCGCGTGCTGCCCAATCCCGTGAGCGCCGCATTCGCTTTCTTGGTTTTTTCCGAAAGCTTCCAGCGGTAAACGCCACGCACCCGGGTGCCTGCGTGTTCGCTCAGCACGATCAGCCGCCGCCGCAGGTCTTCGTTTTCCAGCGGCTCGAATTTGTAGAAGATCGGAAAAAGCACCACCGGCGCGAGTTGTGCCATCACAACGAACAGCCCCATGAAGATCGCCCAAGCCAGGATCCACCAATATTGGGGCCACTGCCGAATCAGAAAATACACCAACTCCACGACAATGCCGGCCAGCACCAGCCCCACCAGAAAGCCCTTCGCTTCATCCCAAACCCAGGCCCGCATTTTTTGCGTGGAGAGCTGATATTGTTTTTCCAGCCGGAACCCGTAATAGTCCAGCCCAAACGCCAGTACCTTACCGACGAACAGCAGCAGAAATAAGTAAATGAAAACCGCCAGCGTGTAATTCTGAAAACCCCGCCGCAAAGCCAAGTCGCGCAACCATCCGCTCCACCCGGTAAGCAGCAAAACAATCAGGAATCCCGAGCCGATGGCGAAATCAGCGACTCCCAGCCGGCGATGGATGCGGTTGTAACGACGCGCCTCCGGCGTATCCGCAGGGGCCGGATTTGTGGCTCCGGCAAAAGTCATGTGTGCTGTAGGTATCGTGCTTTTAGTATCGCACCATAGATACAGAAAATGTGGAGTTTCGCAGCCGGGCAGAAACGATTTTGCTGGTTTATCGGACGACTCGCCCGGTGGGTTTAGCTTGTGCTCATCACAAACTTCTCGCCGGCTGCCAGAATTTCACTGACCAGTTCCGGCGACGCCGCTTCCGCATAGGCGCGCAACAGCGGCTCAGTGCCCGAGGCGCGAAAAAGGATCCACGCCTCCGCTCCATTTCCATTCGTCGGCGCGTCCAGAAAAAACTTGACGCCATCGAGATATTCTTTCTTCACCACCTGATAGCGCCCCAGCCTCTGCGTGTTCTCCGCTTTCGCACGCACGATCGCATTCTGCTTTACATCTTCCGGAATGTGCAGATCGCGTCTCCCGTAATAGTGCGGCCCGAAGTCTCGCTGCAAATCTGCGACGAGTTGCCCGAGCGGTTTGCCTTCTTCCGCTATTGCGTTCGCCAGCATCAGGCAATTCAAAATGCCGTCGCGCTCCGGGAGAAAGCGCGAATAACCGATCCCTCCCGATTCCTCTCCGCCAATCAGAATCTCATGTTCCATCATCAGGTCGGCCGTGTACTTGAATCCAATCTGCGTCTCGTAAAGTTTTCGTCCATGCTTGGCCGCAATGCGGTCGAGCATGCGCGTGGTGTTGAAAGCACGAACTACGTCGCCTGGCCATTTCTTGCGCTCCAGCAGCCAGCGCAAGAGAACGGAAAAGATCTTGTGCGAGTCTACAAAGCTGCCGTCTTCTGCAACCGCTCCAATGCGGTCGGCGTCGCCATCCGTCGCCAGCCCAGCATCGCAGTGTTCGCGCACCACCGTCTGTTGCAGCAACGCAATGTGCGGCTCGATCGGCTCCGGATTGATCTCGGGAAACAGAGGATTCACTTCCTGCCTGATGGTCACGTGATCGACGCCGCAATCACGGAATATTCCCGCCAGCACTCCCCGCCCGGAGCCATACATGGAATCGATAGCCACTCTAAATTTCGCTTTGCCAATCAAATCCATATCAGCGAACTTGCAAACCGCGGCGATATACGGAGCTTTCAGATCGACTTCGTCGATCGCGGCCTTCGTGCCATTCGGCATCGCGCCGGCCTGCAACTCCTCTTCCACTTTCTTCATGATCGCGGGCGTCGCGGATCCGCCAAATTTTGCTTTGAATTTCACCCCGTTCCAGTTCCACGGATTATGGCTGGAAGTGATCATTACCCCGCCCGCCGCGCCATTCGTTTTCACCCCATAGGACACAGCCGGTGTGGGCGTGTAATCGTTCGCCATTCTTACCGGAACTCCTGCGGTCGCGATCACTTCCGCTGCCACCTGTGCCGCCCGCTGCGAGGCAAACCGTGTGTCGTAGCCCATGATAATTCCGCGGCTTGAGTCTTCATGCTTCAACACATAAGAGGCAATTGCCCCTGCCACGCGCCGCACGTTGTCAAAGGTGAAATCGTCGGCGATGATTCCGCGCCATCCGTCCGTTCCGAATTTGATTTCTTGAGCCATTTGAGATTCAGCATTCTGGGACCGGTGATCCGGGACCAGTCATGGGTGACAAGGTAATCAGAACAACGTGCGAACACCTATTCCCTAACGACTGCTTATGCCCTACGTCAATCTCCGCATCTTCTTTTCATCCAGATGTTTCACCACTTTACCTACGTCCTGTGCATGTTGCCGCGTGGTGATCAGCAGAGCGTCTTCCGTCTCAACCACCACAATATCTCTCACGCCCACCGTCGCCACAAATTTTCCGGGAGCATGCACGTAGTTACCTTCAGCATTAAGAACAAACACCTCGGCGCACTGAATCACATTACTCCCAACCGATGCACTCTTCGCCCTATGATGCTCATGCAATGCGGTCCACGACCCCAAATCGTTCCAGCCGAGGTCCGCCGGCAGGCAGAAAATGTTCCCCGCCCGCTCGCCCTTCGCCGAGCGCGGCTCGAGCACGGCATAATCAATGCTGATGTTTTCGCACTTCGGATACAACCGCCGAAACGCGTTCGCAAACTTTCGCGTTCCATATGTTGAGGCAATCTCTTCGAGGATCGCCGCAGTCTTGGGTAGATGTTCGCGCAGCGCATTTGCCAGCGTCCGCGCGCTCCATAGAAACATTCCGCTGTTCCAGAAATAATTTCCTGCGGCCACAAAGGCTGCCGCTTTCTCCGCATCCGGCTTTTCCGTGAATCGCCGCACCCGCAGTGCAATCGGCGCCCCTGGTTGCGAATCGCCGGTCGCTGCTCCCGCCTCGATATAACCGTAGCCGGTTTCCGGACGCGTTGGCCGAATGCCGAGCACGACAATATTCTCGCCCGCGGCTGCGACCTCGATTCCTCGCCTGATAGTCGCGGCGAACGCCTTTGGATTGGCAATGACATGATCGGAGGGAAACATTCCGATCACCGCATCCGGATGCGCTCGCAACAGTAGAAACGCTGCCAGCCCAATCGCAGGCGCGCTGTTTCGCCCAACCGGCTCAGCCAGCACTTGCGTCTTCGCCAATGCCGGAAGCTGCTTCAGGATTGCGGAGCGAGAATCTTCGTTGGTGACCACCCAAAACCGCCGCGCCGGAGCCAACGGGAGCAAGCGCGTCACGGTCTGCTGAATCATCGTCTGGTTGCCGTCGAGCGCCAGCAATTGCTTCGCACGCTTCCTGCGGCTCAGAGGCCAAAAGCGCGTGCCGCGCCCACCCGCCAGAATCACCGGATAAAAGTTTGCGTTCTTTCCCACGTTCTCAAAATTCCGCTTGCTAAATTCGCGTTTCCGGTTCGGGCAGCTGTGAACCCG
>JASHNX010000238.1 GCA_030041415.1 Candidatus Sulfotelmatobacter sp. | reverse complement strand
CTTGCGGCAAACACCTTGCCGATCGGCAATCCTTCCGATGTCATGTCGTGGTAGCCCAGTGCATTTGCCTGGTCGGAATCGTCCAGCAGCACCAGCCACCAGCTTCCGCTCGGCGGCTGCGCGCCTTTGTTCACAATTTTCAATTCGGCATTCGTCCCCCATACGGGATAAAACTCCTCGCTGACTTGCTTCTGCAGTGCGGCGACCACTGGAGTAACGTCATCGTCGGCCAAGACTGTACTTTCGTTGATCACCGAAATCTGAATGCTGGGAGTTGTCGTGCGGCTGAGTGGCGGCATAGAACCTTCTCCTGAAACAAAATTTTGAGGCGCGCAGCGTACCTTGCGTGACTCCGTGGAAAAAAGCTTATACGCTGATCAAGAGAAGGAAATGTTCATGCCGCCGAAAATATGAACAGCCTTCCCGAATCGGAACAAGATTGGTGCTACCGCGCGTTTCATCGTCACTGGATCCACGAAAGACGATCCCCACGCGACGGCGTCATCCCGAACGCCCGCGTTTTTACCAGCGGGCGGAGGGATCTCGCGTGCATAATTTCTAATGAGAGAAAAAAATGTGGCTTGGCATGTTTCACATTAGCCAGAACGCCTCGCTGCCCGTGACGCTCATCTCTTCTTCAATTTCCGCGCTCATCACGAAAGCCGCAACCGACGCTGGTTTTGACCTCTGCGGAATCGCGCCCGTTCATGATCCGAAAGAGCTCGAATATTTTCCTCGCTGGATTGCCGAGGGCCGCGCCGGAGAAATGAAATATCTCGAATCTCGTGACGATCAAGGACGCCTGAAGCGATCCTCGCTCGCTTACGCCGCTCCCTGGGTTCGCAGCGTCGTGGTCTGCGCCATCAACTACAACACTTCGCAGCCGTACTCCACGCAATTCACGGATAAAACTCGCGGCTGGATCTCCCGTTACGCCTGGAGCCGCGAAGACTATCACGAATCCGTCATGCGTCGCCTGCGCCAGGTTGAAGCTGCGCTGCAAGACTCATGCGCAACCCGCGCACCCTCAAGTCCATCAACCAATCCTGCAACCGACCCTGATAACAGCGCGTCCCTCATCACCCGCTGCTACGTCGACACCGGCCCCATCGTCGAGCGCGTCGTCGCGAAATATGCGGGCGTTGGATGGATCGGTAAAAACACCTGCTTCATCAATCAGCAGCTCGGGTCATGGCTTTTTCTCGGCGTGATTCTCACTTCGCTCGATCTCACTCCCGAAGCAACGCGCCTGCCCGCGCCCGATCGCTGCGGTTCCTGCACCCGCTGCATCGACGCATGTCCCACTCAAGCCTTCACCGCTCCTTATCAGCTCGACTCCAACAAATGCATTGCCTATCTCACCATCGAAAAACGCGGGGAACTTCCCAATGACGATAATCTTCGCTCCGAGATCGGCCGCCACGTTTTCGGCTGCGATATTTGCCAGGACGTCTGCCCCTGGAACCGCAAAGCTCCCTCCACCAGCGCTCCCGAATTTCAGCCCCGGCCCGAGTTAGTCAACCCCGCGCTCGAATGGCTGGCAGAAATCACCGGCGACGAATTTCGCCGCATCTTCCGCGGTTCTCCACTGCGCCGCGCCAAGCGCAGCGGCCTGCGCCGCAACGCGCTCATCGCCATGGGCAACAGCGGCGACACAAAATTTCGCCCCATCCTCGAAAAACTTGCCCAAGAAAAAGACGAGGGTCAGGGAAAAAACGAAAATAAAGACAAAAATGAAAATGAAGTTCTGCGGAAGAGCGCAGAATGGGCGCTGGGCAAGCTCACGTAAGACGGGTGCCCCACTCAAGCCTGTTTTTGGCTTGAGTGGGATCTTTGCCGAATTTCCTACTTCTCCAGTACCGCGATGTTCTGCGGGCTGCCGATCGCATACGGCGACCCCGCGGCTTGAGCCGCAGTTGTCGATGTCACGGTGAACACCATCAATTGCCCCGCCGAGGCGCTGATGGCATACAGATGACCAACACCACCCCACGCAATATGATCGACTTCCTCTGTCGTAAGCAAACCGGTGAATTGCGTAACCGGATTCGCTCCGTTGAAATGAAATATCTGCAATCCTGAAGTTCCCGCCACGGCAATCAGTTTTCCACCCGGCGAAATGCGGATATCCGTAACGCTATTCACCGCTGTTTTTTCCATGTTCGCGGCCGTGCTGGTCGTCGTGAGATTGCCGGAACTATCCGCGGTGTAGACCGCGATCTGCGACGCTCCATCCTGCTGCAACGTCGAAGTGCTCATGGGCATCACAGGAATAGCGACGTGGTCTGTCGAGTCTGCCGAAGACAGATACGGGCAGTAGAAATCGCCTTCCGGCGCCTTGGGAACTTGCGCAGCGACTGTGGTCTCCGTCAGTTCGCCTCCGCTGCTTCGTTCGTATCCGAAGATACCCGGTTCGTCGCGGTAACAGTCGGAGCTGTATCCGAACACATTGTTGCCGATGAAGTTCAAAGGAGTATTGAAGGCAGGACTCGCAATCACAGATCCTAGATAAGTCAACGCTCCGCTGGAGCTGTCAATACTGAACGCCTGGTAGGCATTGTTGGCGCAGATATTGCCCAGCAGGTCCGGATCGTACAGCGTTGTTCCGGTGCGATCGACAAAGAGGTTCTCCGGCCCTCCGCACTCATCTTCGTTGTAATTGCGCGCGTTAACGGAAGCCGCCTCCGTGAGCGCTCCATCGGATGCAATCGAAAACGAGTAAATGTCGATCCCGTTGGAGCCGAAAAGATATTTGCTGTTTACGGCAAGGTAGTTTGCGTTCGCGGGAAATGGCGAACCGGAAACCGGAGTCAGTTCACCGCTCACAGCGGCGCTATACGCGCTGACTTCATAACCGCTTCCTTTTGCCGCGGACACATACACGAATGCGGCGGGAGAACTGCCCGGCGCGGCTGGCTCGCTTGCGTCAGTTTGTGAAGACAGGACCTGGGAAGAAGCCAGAACTGAACAGGCGAAGGTCACAACGAGAACGAACACACAACGACCATTGCTGCGAAGCATAGACGAAGCCTTTACGTGGAACGGAGTGATCGAGCGGAAGTGATACTAGCGAGGATCAGCCAGTCGTGACATACAGCAGAACCCTTTTTGGAGCCCCGAATCTTCCTGAGATCCGAGTTCCAACATTTCGTATTCCAAGAAACTGAGGTTCAAATTGCCGCGAAAAAATTCGATTCGAAGCCCGCGCAGTTTGGAATTTCGCCGGAGCACCGTTTACGGTCTTAATACCTGCGCGGCGATTCACACACTTTTAACAGCCCTGTATCGAGGCCGTCCTATTCGTCTGATATCAATGAGTTTGCAAACTTTCGGCGCGGCTTCCGCGGCTGACTTCGGTAACTCGCACTTATGATAAGTGGCAACTATTCTTTGATTTGTGTGTTCTTATTGCGGAGTTCATCGTAAGGATAAGTATGTCTTGGGGCGTCAAAATTGGGCGGGGCAAAATCGGGCGCGCGCTCGGCACGTTATTCGTGCTCTTGACCACGTGTTCCGGCATATCTCACGCCTCGGCCACGCTGCTGCTCGAAGAACCTTACGGCAAGCTCGGATTCTTCACCGCCACCGGACACGCCGCCGTTTACTTGTCTGGAGTCTGCGCAGAAACTCCGCTCAAGCTTCGTCCCTGCGAACCCGGAGAGCTGGGCGCGGTCATCAGTCGTTATGACGGCATCAATGGCTACGACTGGCTGGCCATCCCTCTCATCCCTTATTTATATGCGGTTCAGGATGCCGACGATGTTCCGCTTTATTCCGATCCGAAGCTGGTGAGCTTTCTCCGCGATCAGTACCGCCGCAAGTATCTCGAAGGTGTCGCGCCCGACGCACCCAACGGCGCGAGCCCAGGCGGAAACTGGTATGAGCTCGTCGGCACGTCCTACGACCGCACGGTCTACGCGTTCCAGATCGCCACCACCCCCGCGCAGGATGCTGCCTTCATCGAGAAATACAATTCGTCGGTCAATCAGTCGCACTTCCGCACCGTGTCGCGGAACTGCGCTGACTTTGTCAAAGAGGTCATCAATTTCTACTACCCCAAGGCCCTGCATCGCAGCGTCGTTGCCGATGTCGGCATCACCACACCCAAGCAGATGGCTAAGACTTTGATCAAGTACAGTTCGCGCCATCCGGAAGTGGAACTGTCGCGATATGTCATTCCGCAGGTTCCCGGCCTTGAAGCGCGTAGCCAGCCGGTTCACGGCGTCGTCGAATCGTTCTTGAAGTCGAAAAAATATATCGTACCGAGTGCGGTGGCGAGCCCAATTTTTGCCGGCTGCGTGGTAGCGGTTTATATCGGCACCGGGGCGGGACGTATTGACCCATCGCAGCACGCTCTCGTCTACAGCGCAGATCGCGATCTGGAAAAGCCGATCGGAACGGAAGACCGCCGCTCCTATCAGTTGGAATTGAATCACCTGCTGGGCACCAGTGACCGCGAATGGCCTATCATCGGCTCTGATCGTTTGCGCCGGCTCCTGCGCAATGCTGTCCCCGATTTCGATGCTAATGGCCGCCCCGTACTCCGCATCCGCAAGGGCGCAGAACTCGTGAACGTTGGACTCGCCGAAAACAATCTTTTCTCCGACCCGGCGGCCGGATCGTTTGCTCAGCAGTTGATCGAGGCCCGCTTGCGCGCAGAATTGAAACGTGGCGTCCCGAAGGCCTCCGAGAGCGACGTGACTCACGATTGGGATCTACTGCAGGAAGTAATGAATAGGTCCGATCGCCAGGTGGCGCAGACTCACCACCCGCTTCCGGTTTCGCAAACGCGCCTGGAACCCTCGGGAGCCCGAACCCAGCCGTAAACCCTCTTATTGATCCTGTGGTTCCTGCGGCGGCTGCTGCGGCACTATCGGCGGCCGCTGCGGCGTCATCACGCCGCCGGGCTGAGGATATCCTGGCGCTGGCGTCGCTGGCTGCCCGTTGTTATTTTCTCCCTGCTGCGCCTGCTGTTGCTGTTGCATTTGCATCTGCCGCTGTTGCATCTCCTGCAACATCTGCTGCGGCGTCTTCACTCCGGGCTCGTCAGGAGGTGTCTCGTCTGCTTCCGTCGCAGCCTGGTCTACCGCCGGATCGACTGTATTCTCCGCCGTATCCCCTTCGTCGGCAGGCTTGGCTGTCACCGGTGCAGGAGGATTCGCTTGCGCAGTCGTTGTGTCCGGAATATCCGGCCCGGTCTTCGCCACCAGCACCACGCGCACCAGAGCATTGGTGTTCTCGGGAGAACCGAGCAAAATGTAATTGAAGTGCGATCCATTCAGCAGCTCGGCCATCACCTCACGCGGAGGTGCCGGACCGAGCCGCACCGCAACCCGCTCACTCGCGTTCGCCGGCACGTCGATCTCAGCCGCAGTCTCTTTGCGCACCTCGCGCAGCACATCGCCCAACGTCGAGTTCGGAGCGACGATGCTCAGCAGCCCATTCTGAAAAGCAACCTCCGGCGCCACTGCCGGTAAAGAATCCAGCGGGACCTGCGGAACCGGACCCCGAGGGCCGTTCGGCAAAGGTGGCAACGGTTTCTTCATTGCCTTGTGCACAGGATGCGGAACGCTTTTCGCGGTCGCGGGCGTTTGAGTCGGTTGACTCGGTTGACTCGTCTGAGCGGCGACGTGAAACGGCAGCCAGAAAAAACCCGCTCCCACGAAGCCTGCAACCCATCCTCGGCGCGTCAGAGTCCGCTTCATCGCTACCTTGCCCTTTGCAGTTCTTGAAACCCTTTTAGATCCTATAACTTCGCACGACAAGCACATTTTACCACCCGCCGCCAGACTTCCATCCCTATCTTTCGTGCCAGTACCCGATAGAACGTATTGACAGAAGTCTCTTGCAGCCGCAAGTTCTAATTAATACTTTGAGACGCGTGGGACTAATATGCTCTGGGAGAAAAGCCCGTGATCAATCTGCTCGAGCCGCTTCGCCGCTTTCCCGCTCTTCGTTCGGTGGTTGACAACCGTCTCTTTACGTCGTCGCTACAGTGCTTGCAAATCGCGGCCTTGGCTGCGCTCGCCTTGCTGTTAGTCTGCCCCGCCCTAGTTCTCGCTCAGACCAACTGCGAAACCTCCAGCGACATGGATGCGGCCACCCAGACCGCCTTGACCAACACCGCTCTTCATTATTACGACCTGATCGCCAAAGGCGACACCAACACGCTTCGCCTGAATTCCATCCCCGCCCTGACCTCCGATTTCTCCGGCATCGCCGACACGATCACGTCAAACCAGACCGCTCTTGCCGCCGCATCGCCAACCGCGCGTCCGCCGTTTCTTCTTACGGCGCAAGGCGCCGAGGCGCTGCCTCACGCCGAATTTTTCTGCGGTGTCTTTGGAAGCAACGGCCAGACTGCCAATAGCGCCGCTTTTTATTTGAACGGCCTCGCTCCTGGAAAATACGGCGTCGTCATCCTCGACGCGCCTTCGTCAAAAGGCGTTTACACCGTTTCGGAAATCCTTCAGCAACTCGGCTCAGATTGGAAACTTGGCGGCCTCTATATCAAAGACACGCGCTTCAACGGCCACGACAGCAACTGGTTCATCACGCAGGCTGAAGCTTTCCAGAAAAAAGGCGAAGCCCACAACGCGTGGCTCTATTACGTCGTGGCGCGCACCTTGATTTCACCTCTGCCCTTCATGAGCACCGCCGCCACGGATAAGCTCTACGACGAGTCACAGAAAGTGGAGCCTCCCGATTTCCCTCAAGAAGGCAAGCCCTTTGTCCTTTCTGCCGGCGCGGCCACCTATAAACTCACGGCGCTGTTTCCGGAAGTCGTGGGCAACGATCTCGATCTGATCGTGAAATATGAGGTTCCGAGCATCGCCGATTCCAACCACACGTACGAAAGCAATATGGCCGTCATGAAAGCGCTAGTCGCAAAGTACCCCGAGTTGCGCGATGCCTTCACCTCGGTGGTCGCTCGCGCGGTCGACCCCAGCGGCCACGATTACGGCACCCTGCTCGCCATGAAGAGCATTAAGTAGCCGGTCGAGCTTTCTTGGAAACTGGAACCGATCCGCCGTAGAAACTGTGGGTGGCCCCATCCAGGCCCATTCTCGGCTGGGGTAACAACGATAACGGTTGCCCCACCCTTGTCGCTCCCCGTTTTTGGAGTGACAGGGTGGGGACAAACCTTCCCGCAGGCGTTTAACCAGTATGGAATTCGCCACTCGCCACACGAAAGGTCAGATAAACATTCCCAATGTGGAAATCCCACAGGCGCAAGTGCCCAGCGGGTGCCCCATTCAAGCCCGCTTTGGCTTGAGTGGGGATTTATGCCGGGCGCCGGGTGCCCCATTCAAGCCGCCTTTGGCTTGAGTGGGGATTTACTCTGGGTGCCCCATTCAAGCCCGCCTTTGGCTTGAGTGGGGATTTATGCCGGGCGCCCCACAGCCCGCCCTGAGCGCAGCCGAAGGGTCTCGCTTTTGCGAGACGTGGAACCGCCACCTTTGCCGAATCCTCACTCTGCGATTTTGGGTGCCACAATGACCTTGGGGTGGCGCTGATTTTGGGTGGCGCAGCGCTTCCAGCGCTGCGATCAATCAGCCACCTCTAAACAATCTGCCATTCCGAACCGCTCCGAAGGAGCGGTGAGGAACCTGCTCTTTCCCAATCGACACCGATGGAGCTGAAAGGATTAAACGGCCGACGCCATCCACAAATGTTGTCATTCCGACGCGCGACGCCGACCAACGGGAGGCGGAGACAGGAGGAACCTGCTGTTCCCTGGCGGATCAGCAGGGCCGCGTGGCCCATCCTTCTGAAATTGGTCTTTGTTCGTGTTATTTCAACGACCGGAGTTTATGGGCGCGATGAGGTGGGAGTACCAGCGGGCCTTAACTTCCCTGATTCCGGAAACGACTCGAGGGCTATTCTTCCTTCGGACAATCCATTTTGATTGGCATCCACTTGGTGACTGTAACGGCAGTCCCTTGCATGCAGTGGGTCACGCCGTCGTGGAACTCTCCATCGAATGAGATCGCGGTGTCGATATCGGGCGCTTTGCCCGTGAAGTAAAGG
>JASHNX010000237.1 GCA_030041415.1 Candidatus Sulfotelmatobacter sp. | reverse complement strand
GCTTCAAAGCGCAGCTGAATTCCGGTTCGGATCTGCTTGCATTTCTCGACCAGTATGATGCAGTCCAGAAACTATTCGCCAAACATGACGATTATCTTTATCTCCGCTGTTCTTTAAATCGGAAGGATTCAGCCTGCGATGAGGAAGACAAACTCGATTCAGGGTTCAACGCCAAGGTTGCATTTTTCGAACCGGCGATTCTCGGCATCTCCGACTTGCAGCTACGCTCTTTTCTGAGCAAGGAACCGAAGTTAAAGCGCTACAGCTTTGAACTTTCTGATATTCGCCGAAATCAATCCCATCTGCTGCCAGAGGCGCAACAGCGGTTTCTCGATGAGTTGCATCCCGAAATCTCCGATTGGCAATACGATCTTTACGACCGGATAGTCTCAGGCATTAACTTCGGAACAGTTCAAACGTCCGCGGGTTCCCTGGATGTAATCCGCCAGCGTAACCTGATTGCTTCCAGCCCAGATCCGCTTGTGCGCGAAGAAGGATTTAAGAAAAGATATGCGGGCTACGCCAGCCAACGAGACCTGATCGCTTTTACATTAATTCACACCGTCCGGGCCCAAAACGCTCTCGCGAGAGCACACCATTATGACGATGCGCCCACGCGCGAGTATGAGACCCTCTATCTAGAGTCGAAAGATACACGTGATCTCCTGACTCGTATAGCGCAGAACGGAAACATTCCGAAGCGCTACGAGAAAATCCGAGCGCATGAGATTGAGCAGGAATATCATCAGCCGGCGCAACCTTGGGACCTGTCGGCTCCCACGCCCGAATCGAACCCGCCCATAGCTTCGTTGCCCGAAGCGCGCAATATTTTTCATGCAGCGTTTGAAGGACTTGGCGAGGAATATCAATCCGCATTCGACGCGCTGCTCGATCCGACTAATGGACGTGCCGATATTCTGCCCGGTGGCGCCGAGAATCGTTATGGCGGAGGGTTTTCTCTGGGGCGTGGCGGAACGGCGGTTCTGTTCTACGGCCGTTACGACGGAACATTCAAGGACTTATCCGTGATCGCCCATGAAGGCGGGCACGCGACGCATAGGGCGCTGATGAATGCGAACGGGGTTTTGCCTTGCTACCAGCACGGGCCCAATTTTCTGTTCGAGTCGTTCGCGGAATTTAACGAGCTGGTGCTGGCTGACTATATGGCCGAGCACGCCAGCACACCCGTGCTGCGTTCCTACTACCTCGAGCGATGGATGAACATCAAGGGGCTTGACGCGTTTTACGGTGCCCAGGATGCTCTGCTTGAGCAAGCTATTTATGATGGCGTGTCTGCAGGCACGATCCGGAATGCCGACGACCTCGATCGCGCCACCTTAGGGGTTGACAGCCAATTCTCGCAATTTCCAGCCACAATGCCCGAACTCCGCAGCCGCTGGACCATGGTTTCCCTTATGTTCGAGGATCCACTTTACGAGGTGAACTACGTTTACGGAGGGTTGTTGGCTCTGAAGTACTTCCAGCTCTATTCCACCAGAAGGGCCTGGTTTGTGCCTCGATACGTCGCGCTACTGAAAAATGGGTTCGACCAAACACCGGCGGAGTTACTCAATCACTTTCTGGAAATCGACCTTTCTAGCCCAGCATTGTGGAACGACGATTTGCAAGTGTTAGGCCGTCGACTGGAACAGATGGAAGGGAATCCGCACGAAGATAAATGAAGTCGATGTACGCAGAGAAGCCCCGCCCTCTACCTTCCGCTCTCTTCTTCCTTGAACATGTATTTGATCGCCGGTTTGTAGATCATCAGGTTGGGATGCCCATCTTCGCGAACCACCTTGATGCAGCTTTTGTCATACCACTCGATTACGCCGTGGATCTCTTCGCCATCCTGCAGAACGATGACCATGGGCGTTTTCGACTGCATCTGCTTCTGGTAATAGAAATTTTCGGCGTTCGTCTGCTCTGGCGGTGCGGGTTTGCGTCCACCGCCCGAGCCACGGTCGCCGCGGTCAAATCCCCGCTCCGGACGGTCGTGCCGTTCGCGCCGCTCTCCATTCTGCATATGATTGGAGTTGTGATGATTCGAATTATGGTTGCCATGATTGTGATCCACGCGCGGCAGCGCCGGACGGATCAGTTTCCGGTTGGCAAAATTTTCGTCATCGACCGATGGCTGAGCCGGAGTCGAATCTAAGATATCTTTCATAGTGGCGCTGCTCCTGCACGCACATTCCGCCCGATGTTAATTAGACCCCTGAAAAGAATTACTAAGGCGTGAAATTTCACTTACCGTACCACAGGAATCGACGGCTGACAATGCTACTGTTGTGCCATAAGGATGCCAAAACTTGCATACTTAAAACGTTTTACTAAGTGGCGGACAGGTCCGCGCCCCGGCGCTCGCGGCCCAATCCCGTGACCAAAGCCACGAGAGCCGCGATGATCACAAGAGTCCAGGCCATCACCGGCGCTAGCCGTCCTCCGAAGCGCTGTTCGGCGATCCTGGCTTGAATCACGACATTGCGGGAAGAAAGTAAATTGCCGATCTGATAGGCGAAGCCGGGGAAGGTTCCCCGCACGGCCTCGGGAGATAGTTCGTTTAGATGCGCGGGGATCACGCCCCAAGCGCCCTGCACCATAAACTGCATCACAAATCCGCCCAGTGCCAGTGTGATCACGCTGTGCGAGTAAGCCCACAGCGGAGCAACCGGAATTGCCAGCAGCGCGGCGATGATGATGGCTTTCCTTCGTCCGACCTTTTCCGACCACGTTCCAAAAAAGATGCCTCCCAAAAGCGCCCCAACATTGGCGATGATTGCGATCAGTCCCACGATTTGCGGCGTGTAATGATGATCCTTTTGCAGGAATGTGGGATACAAATCCTGCGTTCCATGGCTGAAGGAATTGAAAGCAAACATCAGCACCACCAGAAAAACAAACGTGCCCGCGTAGGCTCGAATGTCCGCTCCCAACCGCGTTTCAGGATGCGTTGCCACGCGGCCTTGCAGCCAAGCAGGAGATTCTTCAACCTTGGTGCGAATGTAGACCACCAGCAGCGCCGGGAGCGCTCCTACTACAAACATGCCCCGCCAACCGAAGCTGGGAAACAAGATGCGGTAAGCCAATGCCGCAAACAGATAACCGACGGAATAACCCTCCTGCAATAGACCAGAAAAAAATCCCCGGCCTTCAGCCGGCAATGTCTCGAACGCCAATGCCGCGCCCACACCCCACTCCCCGCCCATGGCGATCCCAAATAAAAGCCGGGTAATAAGCAACACTTTCAACGATGGAGCAAAGGCGGACGCCAGCTCGAAGACTGAATAAGCTACGATGTCGATCATCAGAGTGATCCGACGGCCAAACTTGTCAGCCATCACTCCAAATAGGAACGCGCCCACCGGGCGCATGGCCAGGGTTAGGAAGATCGCCTCGGCGACTGCTGATACTTTCGCCTGAAACTGGGTTGCGATTGCGCTTACGCAGAACGTCAGGATGAAGAAGTCAAAGGCATCCAGCGACCAGCCAAGAAAACAAGCAATGAAAGTATTGCGCTGAACCGGCGTAAGCCGGCGAAAGTGGCTGACAAATTCCAATCAGGTAGTCTCCCGACGGCTGAGTGCTCGGAAAGTCCTGCGAATGCTAGCATATTGAGTTCCGGCGGCGGCAAAAATCCCTCGCCGATGATTTCCAGTCATGCCCGAACTCGATCCCCCTCAACGCCAGGCCCCGGATTCACTCATGCTCACCGGTTTCTGGTATCGCGCGTTGCCTGCGGATCGAGTTCATCGCAACCGTCTGCATCAAGCGGTGCTGCTGGAGATTCCTCTGGTGATCGGACGCGACCGTGTCGGCCGGGCTTTCGCGGTGCGCGACTCTTGCCCCCACCGCGGGATGCCGCTGCACTGCGGCCTCTTCGATGGAGAAAATATCGAATGTTCTTATCATGGCTGGCAATTTGACGCGCACAACGGGCAGTGCGAGTTAATTCCGTCGCTCACCAGCGATCAAGATTTGAAGGTCGAACGTATTTATGCTGGCAGCTATCCGTGCGAGGAACAGGACGGTTTCATCTGGGTGTATCTTCCCGATCCGGGTCCACCGGGCGCCGGTTTCGGCAAGCGCGACGAAGCTCCCGACGCCGCGCCGCAAGTCGAGAAGTTCAGCGAAAAATACAAACTCGCATACCTCACAGCAGATATGCCCGTCAGCATCGACCATGGAATCATCGGCCTCATGGATCCCGCGCACGGGCCGTTTGTGCATCAGGCCTGGTGGTGGCGGAGCCGCCACAGCATTCACGAGAAGAAGAAAAACTTCGAGCCGATTCCGAGCGGTTTTCGCATGAGCGCGCACACGCCCAGCTCAAACTCGGCTCCCTACAGGCTACTGCGCCTGTACGCCGACGCCGACTCGATAACTACTACGATCGATTTCGTCCTGCCGAATCTACGAAGGGAAGTGATCCGTGCGGGGAAATATTGGTTTTCTTCACTAACCACAGTTACTCCGATTACCCGCAATCAATGCCGCATCGATGTTGTTGCCGCCTGGAACGTCTTTCGTTGGTTTCCCTTCGGAGCAGAGTTGCTGAAGTTTGTCTTTTCAAAGTTTGTCGAGCAGGACCGCCGCACAATGGAATTGCAAGCTGAAGGTCTAAGGCACAATCCCCATCTCATGCTGATTGACGACGCGGATCGCCCGGCAAAGTGGTATTTCCAGTTGAAGGCGGCCTATCTTGAGGGCAAGCGGACGGGGGGCGAGGTGAAACACCCCATGAGCGGACCCGTCACGCTGAAGTGGAGAAGTTGAGGCGCTCGCGCGGTGTGACCCTGAGTAGAGTCGAAGGGGAGCCGCGCTCGAAATCCCACGCCTTAGCGAGGGATCTCAGGATAACGCGTCACACCTTCGTGCTTACTTCGCCTCTTCCGGCACGATATTCAGCGGAAGCTTCTCCGTGTGCCGCAGCACCTCCAGAGAACAACTAACTCCGACCCGAATGTCAGTCAAAAGGCGATGCAAGTCGTCAACTCCCGCGACAGGTTGACCTTCGAGCGCAATGATTACGTCACCTTCACGCAGGCCTGCGCGATGCGCAGGACTTTTCTCCTCCACCGACAAGACCAACGCCCCTGACTCTTTCGGCAAGTCGTAAAAGCGAACCACCCGGCGATGGATGGGGACAGTTTGACCGGAAACCCCGATGTAGCTGCGGCGGATGCGCCCGTCGCGCAGAAGGCGACTGGCCACGAACTTGGCCGTATTGATGCCGATCGCGAAACAGATTCCCTGCGCCGGCAAGATAGTGGCTGTGTTGACGCCGATCACCCGCCCCGTTGAGTCAACCAACGGGCCACCTGAGTTACCAGGGTTGAGCGCTGCATCTGTTTGAATCACGTCATCGATCAAGCGTCCGGAATACGATCGCAGCGACCGGCCGAGCGCGCTCACCACACCCGCCGTTACCGTCGACTGAAACCCGTAGGGGTTGCCAATCGCAATCGCCACTTGTCCAACGCGAAGCTGTTGCGAGTCGCCCAGAACCACGGCCGCGAACCCAGGTTCGTCCACTCGCGTCTCATTGATTCGGATCACGGCGAGGTCACTGGCCGGGTCGTCTCCGATTGCACTGGCCGGCATGCGGCGGCCGTCGGCAAATGTGACCTCGATTCGCCGCGCATCGTGCACGACGTGGCTGTTGGTGAGGATCAGACCGTCAGGCGTGAATACGAATCCCGACCCTCCTCCGCGACGTTCGCGTTCTTCGCCGGAGCGGGCGCGCCCCGCGGCTTGATGAACTTCAATGTTTACGACCGATGGGCTGACTCGATCGACTGCGCTGGTGACAGCCCGGGAGTAAGAGTCAAGCAGAGAATCGTCAACGTAGGAAATCTCCTGTGTGGGGGATCCATCCGTGAGTGACTCTCCGCGATCAGAGATGGGGTTAGCGAGGGGGGACGATGTGTAACCGATTTGGGATACTTCCGCGCTCATGATGCGTAGATGTTGCCGTGTGTCGGGAAGATTCAGCACGCCACGACGGTGCCGGACTCGAGACCGGGGCGGCCAGCCCACGCTTGCAAACTGGCGAGCGCAGTGTTATGGTTACATGTAACCTGGAGCCCAGGGAAGCGAGGCCGCAAATATGCCAATTCGAAGCGGAGCCAAGCCATCGCGCGAGAAAGTCAGAGCGCACCGGCAACGCCTGCGCAAGCAGGGCTTGCGGCCTATCCAAATATGGGTTCCGGACGTGCGCTCGCCCGCCCTTGTTGCGGAGGCGCACCGGCAGTCAGTGGCTGTCGCCCGCAGCCCTCATGCCAGGCAGGATCAGGATTTCATTGATGCGATCGGCGAGTTGGGCGGGGCGTCAGGCTCGACTGAATGAAGCGCGGGGAAATCTGGACTGCGGCCGGCGGCAAGGATCACGCCGGTAAGCCTCGCCCGGTGGTGATTCTGCAGGATGACCGCTTTGACAAAACAGATTCGGTAACTGTGTGTGCATTTACCACTGACCCGACCGATGCCCCGCTGTTTCGACTCGTGATTGAGCCGGACGAAAGCAATGGGCTGCGCGCCGTTTGCCGGCTGATGGTGGATAAAATCACCACCGTCCCGAAATCAAGGATCGGCATGCGGGTTGGCCGGCTTGCGGACGAGGATATGGTGCAGCTGAATCGGGCTGTGCTGGTATTCCTCGGGATTGCTGCGCCGAGGGAGCGCGGGTAGTCTCAAAGCCGGGGCTGCTTCCCGTTGAGCGATCCATGCGGGCTCGTCGCAACTACAAAAAAGCCGGGACCGATTGCCGGTCCCGGCGTGCGAGTTGGCGTGTTGCCCGGATAGAAGTCTGCAAAACAGCCGGAGCTTACCCGGCTGGACAGCCGAGAGCGGCTGCCCTACACAAGTTTCTTCGACTACGCTGTCCTTCTCGGCCGCAGCGTCAAGTCCCGCACCTGGGTCAGAATGCTCGACATCTGCATGCCATTCAGTTGTGTCACGAAGGGCAGAATTTCGGCGATGAACTGATCCTTCATCAATTCGCTGATTTCTTCCTGGCGGCTGCGTTCGCCGCCGCTTAGCAGTTCCGGCACGGTCACCTCCAGGGCTCGCGCCAGCCGCTCCAGGGAAGACAGCGTGGGCGTGGCTTTTTCGTTTTCGATCTTGGAAACGTAGGTTCGCGGCACGGCCATCCGTCCGGCAAGCTGCCGCTGGCTGAGTCCATTCCGCAGGCGCAGCGAGCGGATAGAAGTTGCCAAATTCAGATGCCCGCGGCCGGTGCCCGGCATGGGCATCATGACCGGCGGGGTCATTACCACCGGCTCGGGCTCGGGTTCCTCATCGAGTGACGAGTGGCAGCGGCGGCAATTATTGTTTACCGTACGGAATTGAACCAGCAGGCAGTGATCGCAACGAACGACTTCCCTAGAGTCGACCGGGGCAAGAGTCGTGGCCATCGGGTTGTGGGAGTGCCAGAGCGGGCTACTCCTTACTGAGCGCCGAACCGCCGAACGTAGGGGAGAGGTTTCGGCTTGCTGCACAATCTGCTTTACAACGCCTGTGGAAGTCAAGATTAAAATGCGGGAAGCGGTAAATCTTGGTTTGTGCGGTGGAGTTTGTGGGGCGGAAATGCCGCACCAAATAAGGAAACATACATGATCGATCGTGAAGCCGCATGGTGTTTACTAACTGAGTTCACCCAATCGGAAAGTTTGCGCAAACATGCGCTGGCCGTAGAAGCTTGCATGAGAGTATGCGCCGGAAAATTCATAGGATCTTCTGCCAGCGAAGCTGAACAATTAGGGCTCAATGAGGGAGACCTCTGGGCGATCGTCGGCCTCATTCACGATTTCGATTACGAAAAATATCCCAGCCTCGAAGATCATCCTTATAAAGGCAATGAGATTCTCAAAGAGCGCGGATGGCCGGAAATTATCTGCCGCGCCGTTATGTCTCATGCCGAATACACCGGCGTGACGCGAGATACGCCGATGGAGAAGGCGCTATTTGCTTGTGATGAACTTGCCGGATTTATTACAGCCGCTGCTCTGATCAAGCCTGGAAAATCTCTTGCCGAAGTCGACGTGAAGTCGGTGAGAAAAAGGATGAAAGACAAGGCCTTCGCTCGCAAAGTGAACCGCGATGACATCGTGAACGGCGCGGCCGCGCTGGGAGTCGATCTGGACGAGCACATCGGCTTCTGCATCGAGGCGATGAGGTCCATTGCTCGCGAGCTAGGGCTAGACGGAAGCGCGGCGAAAAGCATCTAGATCTCGGCCGACTCTCAGCTCAAATCAACTCTCAGCTCAAATCAACAAGCGGAGAGCGAGGGGCTTCTCAGATTTCGCTCTAAGCCGCGGCTCACTTCACGCCAGCAAGCGCCTGCGAGACTTCTTTAATGTCGGGCACGACCGGAATGTCGTAGGCCTTCTGCCACGCCAGCTTGCCATCACGATCGATAATGTAGATGGCGCGGCCGGTGATGCCTTTGTCTGCCAGATAAACTCCGTATTTTTCGCCGACCGCTCCGCGCGGCTGGAAATCGGCAAGCAGCGGGTAGTGAATGCCCATTTTGTCGGCGTAGGCCTTGTGAGACCACACGCTGTCGACGCTGATGCCGAGCACCTGCGCGTCTAGTTCTTCGAATTGCTTCTTGTCGTTGACCATGCACGCGTGCTCTTTGGTGCACACCGGGCTCCAGTCGAGCGGGTAGA
>JASHNX010000236.1 GCA_030041415.1 Candidatus Sulfotelmatobacter sp. | reverse complement strand
ACTTGCTCAGGCACGGAAGTAAACACGGTGCGTGCGCTGGCTGCTGGCGGAGCAACGAACGTCAGCGGCTCTGAGGTGATCTACGCGACCACCGACGGTCCCGGGCCGAATAACTTGACTACACCGATCGGCGGAAATGTCTGGGTAACGACTGACGCTTCGGCTATGTCAGGAGGTTCGTCGACCTTCACGAATGTCACTCTCAATGGACCCGGCGCCGCGAGCATCAATCCCAATCAATTTCCTATCTCCGATGTCGCGATCGATACATCCGACCCCACTGGCAATACGGCGTACGTCACCGTCATGGGTTTCACCGGGGGCCCTGGACACGTTTGGCAGACAACTAACGCCGGCGCCAGCTGGATCGATTTCACCGGAATTTCTCCAAATAATCTTCCAGATTCTCCCCCCAACACAGTTGTAGTCGATCCGGCCGCGCATATCGTTTATGTGGGCACCGATGTCGGGGTTTTCGAAAGCCCGACGTCTTTTCCGCCCGTCTGGAGCGAAGTCGGACCATACCCAACTCAAGTCGGCGCGTTCGGTTTTCTCCCCGATGTTGCCGTGACCGGACTTGCGCTGTTTAACTCCGGCGGTCAAAAGCTGTTGCGCGCTTCCACCTATGGCCGCGGAATCTGGCAGTTTAATTTGCTGGCCACACCCGATTTCCAGATCGCGATCACGAACACGCCACTCACCGTTTTCGCTGGATATACGGGCACGCTCGACGGAACTCTGACTGCTCTGAATGGATACAACAACTCGGTCGCCTTAAGTTGCGTTGCCGGTACAACGAGCCCTCCTACTCCCTGCACACCAAACTTTGCAAGCCTTACCCCCACTCCTCAGGGAGCGGCATTTCTGGTTACTGCCGGTACCAACGCCGTCGCCGATTACTTTTTCAACGTGCAAGGCGTCGGCTCCGATCCGAACGGCACAATCCATACCGCCGCCGCTACTCTCCACGTAATCGATCTGGAATTGACAGCCACCTCGCCGACCAGCGTGACCGAACCCCGCGGAACGGTCTCGCCTGCAGTGAGTTTCCAGGTCACGGTGCAAGGCACGTTCACTCAAAGCGTGACCGTGAGTTGTGGTTTCACTCCTCCCATTGCCGGAGCGAGCTGCGGGTTCACGCCGAGCGCAACTGTGAATCCTACAGCCTCTTCGCCGGTGAACATGACAGCAACCGTAACCGTTCCCCCAACCACCCCGGTCGGTTCCTACACTGTAACGTTGCAAGCCACCACCAGCGCAGGACCGGTCCCATCGACAGAGTCCTTCACATTAAATGTCGTTCTGAATCCTACCTTCATCCTTAGCGAGCCTGGCCCGTTTCCAGAGGTGAATGCGGGAAGCACAGGAACAAGCGGCCCGATCAGCATCGCTTCGCAAGATGGCTTCAGCAATACCGTGACTTTAAGCTGCGCAGGAATTTTCGGAAGCAGTAGTTGCAGCGTCGTACCTTCGACGGTGAGTTCATTTCCGGCTACGGCTACGCTTACTGTCAACGCGGCAACTGCTTCTGCGGGCGCTTATCACATTGCCGTGCAAGGCACATCCGGATCGATCACAAACACGTACGAGGTGCCATTCGATGTCGGTGATTACACGATTTCCGGAACCCAGACCCTTTCTGCCGGCCCAGCCGGCTCGGCGACAGCCAACCTCACGCTCACCTCCATCTACGGGTACAGTGGGCAGATCAATGCCACTTGCGATGCGTTGGCCTTAGCGGGCACGCAGTGCACGCTCACGCCACCGAATCCGATCGCGGTCAGTGCCGGCACAACCGCATCTCTAAAGGCTTCGTTCAATATCACCAACAATGCCGCTCCTGGCACCTACAACATCAAGATCGAGACCCAAGATGTTTCCGGGGCGCCCAGCCATAGCTGGAGTATTAGCCTGAACGTGTCGCAGGATTTCACGGTTAGCACGCCGACTCCCTTGACCCAGACAATTACCCCGGGGGAATCAGCAAGCTACAATTTCAATGTATTTCCGGTAGGCACTTCGTTTATTAACGCTGTCAGCTTCTCGTGTTCCGGCGCACCCGCGCCTTGTACTTTTAGCCCCAACTCGGTGACTCCTGGCAACTCTTCAGCTGCCGTCGTCGTGACAATCAACACCACGGCAAGCTCAGCCGATCTCTTGCGTTTTCGCGGAGGCAGAGCAATCTTCTATGCTCTTTGGCTTGCTCTCCCGGCACTGGCTGTCTTCGCAACCAGACGGCGCACAAGAAGATACAGAACGTCCACACTCCCCGTCCCTTCGTTGCTCGCCTTGTTTGCGCTGGCACTATTGCTGAACTCTTGCGGCGCAGGAGGCACAAACGGTGGCGGGAGCGGCGGAGGTGGTGGCACCACGGGCACCCAGCAGCAAGGGACGCAACCAGGCACCTATCCGATCACGGTAACTGGTACTTCGGGAGCACTCTCGCATCAGAGTTCTCCCGTTACATTAATTGTGAGCGCACAGTGAGAGCGACAGTCGAATCAGCCGTGCGATAAGATCGTCCGTCATGGCCGACTCACGCTACGACGTGGTCATCATCGGCGCTGGCGTCGTCGCCCTCGCGGTCGCTCTCGAAATCACCAAACGGTTTCCCCGGCTTCGCCTGCTGGTCCTGGAAAAAGAAAAGCGTGTCGGCCAGCATCAGAGTAGCCACAACAGCGGTGTTATCCACTCCGGCGTCTACTACAAACCTGGATCGTTGAAAGCGACGCTCTGTGTCGAGGGTGCGCGCGCCATGCTTGCATTCTGCCGCGAGCACAATATTCCCCATAAGGTTTGCGGCAAAGTGATCGTAGCCACTAATGAATCTGAATTTCCCGGTCTTACCAGATTGCAGCATCGCGGCGAAGCGAACGGCCTAACCGGACTCCGACTCCTTAGTCCCGAAGAGCTGCGGGAAATCGAACCGCACGCCAGCGGGTTGCGCGCTGTGTTCGTTCCCGCCACCGGTATTACCGATTACCTGAAGGTCTGCGAGAAATATGCCGAAATCATTGTTCAGCAAGGCGGGAGCATCATCACTTCGACCGCCGTCATCGGGCTGAAGCGCTACAGCGGCGAAATCTCGGTCGAAACGAATCGCGGCACATTCCCGGCAGCCTCGGTAATCAACTGCGCTGGATTATTCAGCGATCGGATCAGCCGCATGGCGGGCGAAGAGCGGGAGATCATGATCGTTCCCTTTCGCGGCGAGTATTATGACCTCGTTCCGCAGCGTTCGTCATTGGTGCGGGCGCTCATCTACCCTGTTCCCGATCCGCGCTTTCCTTTTCTCGGAGTCCACTTTACGCGGCGAGTCGATGGGACCGTGGACGCCGGGCCAAATGCCGTTCTGGCATTTCGCCGCGAAGGCTACCGGCGCAGCGATTTCAATTTGCGTGATCTGGCTTCGTTCTTGTCCTTCCCAGGTTTTTGGCGAATGGCCGCGAAACATTGGCGTAGCGGTATGGATGAATTCCGGCGATCGTTTTCGAAGACCGCCTTTGTTCGTGCACTGCAGCGGCTGCTTCCCGATCTCCGCGAACAAGACCTGGTCCCGGGCGGTTCCGGGGTTCGCGCGCAGGCGCTCAATCGCGATGGAACCCTCGTCGATGACTTTCACTTCGTGTCGTCCGGAAGAATGCTTCATGTGCTAAATGTGCCATCCCCGGCGGCAACCGCGTCTCTACTGATCGGACATTCGATAGCCGACCTGGCCGCGCACAATTTTGGATGGAAATAAGCGGTCTCAGCCTCAAACTGGGACGAGTAAAGTCAATGATGCGTCGTCGTTAAACTCGCGCCCGGCGAGCTAGCTCTTTCACTGGAGCGGCAAATTTCTTTCCTTCCGAATTTGTCTTTGAAAGGAGTGGATTTTCACTCCGAGGCGCTGATGGAGTTCTCATTTGAGCCGGCGGTGCTGTCGCGGGCTGAACCGGCTCGCCAAACATCCCTCGAAGGTTGAAAGCGTAAAGCACCACCTCGACGCGGCTGGAAACTCCAAGCTTGTCGAAGATACGGAAGAGGTAGTTCTTAACCGTGTGTTCAGTGAGTTTCAGTCTCTTGGCGATCTCTCGATTCGACAAACCCTCGGCCACACATTGAACAACATCATGTTCCCGTTTTGAGAGGATGACATCGCCGCGAGAATCTACCATTCGCATGGTCGGAGCTTCGCGTAAGGCCTGCAGCAAATAGCGCAACTCCGCGCTGTTGGCCCATATCTGTCCCAGGTGAACACTGCGAATGCATTTGGCCAATGCCTTGGAAGACTCGGTGCGGGAGAAAACACCTTGCGCCCCGCTACGGAAAGCTTCCACCACTGCGCTTGGCGTAGCACTGTCCATCAAGAGGATGATCTTGGTATCCGAGCACGCAGAACGCACCTGGCGGGCGATTTCAAATCCCAAAGTTGCAGATCCTTCCAGGGTCGTACTGAGCAGCAGCACGTGAGGCTTGCGCTGCGCGATTGCATCGCCGAGAGCATGCGCTTTCCCTTCGATTCCGGCTATATCGAATTCGCGCTCCTGCGCCAGCGCCTCGACGAGCAACTGGCTGCCCATCCGCGTGTTTTCTGCAGCAAGGACACGTATTTTCTGCAACTCCCCCTGCGAGACATCGAGAGCTTGAGGCATTCTTTATTGATCTCCCTGACTAACGGCTAATAAAGCGATGTACTCTTGTAGCGTGGACTGACCCAACCCATCCGTTCCGAAATCACGAAACACACGGGTGTTTCTCGCTTCGATACCAGAGGGGAAGGATTGCAAGAAAGATCAATCTGGTTTGCGACAGCTGATCCATTTCCTTCGAACGACAGGTATTTACCTGAAGACTTTAGTCTGCCTACTGAAGCCGGTAAAGGACACGGGAGTTCCAGTACCACGGTTCGCCAACGGCTGGATTTCCGTGGATCGCCGGCGATAGAGAAGCGCCTAACCTGCAATCGCTTGTCTCCGCAAGCATGAATCTGCAGGTAACATAGCGACGGTTACTACTGGGTCCATGCCGGCATAGGGTAGAAGGTCTCCTTGACGGAGATTGCAAACTAAGGCGATATTGGTAAACAAGCAGCGTGCTCTACCAACCCCCCGCAACAATTCACCGCATTTCTATTGGCGACAAAGGAGCAATACTTTGGTTCTAAGCAAACCCGATTTTGACGTCGCTGTCATCGGCGGCGGACCCGCAGGTGGCTCCATGGGCGCCTACCTCGCGAAAGCAGGTGTCAATTGCGTTGTTTTTGAGCGTGAATTGTTTCCCCGCCCTCATGTCGGCGAATCGCTCGTTCCTTCTTCCATGCGCGTGTTCCGGGACCTCGATTTCGTCGGCCAGATGGAGGAAGCCAAGTTCCCGCATAAATATGGCGCGGCCTGGACCGCCGAAGACCAGGGCGCTTACGAAATGAACTTTAAGGGCGGGTTTAAGGACTCCGGAGACGAAATCAATCCCGAATCCTACGTCGATATCCGCTTCAACGAGCGGGAGCAGGATGGCGTCGACCGCGAATATACCTATCACGTCGATCGCAGCAAGTTCGATCTGATGTTGCTGCAGCACGCTAATAAACTTGGGGCGGCCGTTTACGAGGGAGTAAAAGTCAAGGAAGTGGATTTCGGTCCGAAGGAACCCATCATCCGCTTCAACATGGGGTCCAAGGAAATGGGCGTCAGCGCCAAGATGGTCATCGATTGCAGCGGGCGCAACACCTTCCTGGGCAATCAGATGAAGCTGAAGATCAAAGACCCGGTCTTCGATCAATATGCCATCCACACCTGGTTCGACGGTTACGACCGCAGGGCATTTGCAAAGAAAGACTCGCAGCTCGATTTCATCTTCATCCACTTCCTGCCCATCTCCAACACCTGGATCTGGCAGATTCCCATTACCGACTCAGTCACCAGCATCGGCGTAGTGACCCAGAAGAAGAATTTCGCAAAATCACGCCAGGATCGCGAGCAGTTCTTCTGGGAAGCGGTCGGTACCCGTCCGTTGCTGCGCGAAAAGCTGAAGCAGTCAGACCAGATGAGTCCCTTCAAGGACGAGGGCGATTACAGCTACGCCATGAAGCAGCTTTGCGGCGATCGTTTCATGCTGGTCGGTGACGCAGGACGCTTCGTGGATCCGATCTTTTCTACCGGCGTCAGCATCGCACTCAACAGTTCGCGCTTTGCTCATAAGAACGTTCTGCGCGCACTGGAGAGCAATAATTTTTCGCGCGAGAGTTTTGCCGACTACGAAACCACGCTTCGCCGCGGCACGAAGAACTGGTACGAATTCATCTCCGTGTACTACCGGCTGAACGTTTTGTTTACCTACTTCGTGGGGGATCCTCGTTATCGGCTCGATGTACTCAAGCTGCTGCAAGGCGACGTTTACGACGATGCGGCGCCGCCGGTGCTCGACAAAATGAAGAAGATGGTTGCAGAAGTCGAGCAGAATCCCAAACATCCGTGGCATAAGCTGCTCGGCGATATGACCGTGGATGCCTTCAGGCAAGCCGCCAATACCGTCTAAAAGCTTTGAACCGAATCTCAGGAGGAATCTTTGGTTATCACGAAGCCAGATTTTGATGTTGCGATTATCGGTGGGGGCCCGGCTGGATCATCCATGGGGGCCTACCTGGCCAAGGCTGGGGTCAGTTGTGTCGTTTTTGAGCGCGAACTGTTCCCGCGCCCGCACGTAGGTGAGTCCCTTGTCCCCTCCTCGACTCGCGTGTTCAAAGATCTCGACTTTTTGCCGCAAATGGAAGCAGCGAAGTTCCCGCACAAATACGGCGCGGTTTGGACTACGGACGACAAGAAGACGCCGTATGTTCACGATCTCGAGGGTCTGGCTCCGGATTGCAATGTCGACATCCGATTTGACGAGAGGCAGCAGCCCGGTGTCGACAAGAATCACACCTATCACGTCGATCGGGGCAAGTTCGACCTTATGCTGCTGCAACATGCTAACAAGCTTGGCGCAACGGTTTATGACGGAATCAAAGTGAGCTCCGTCGACTTCGGTCCCAAGGAACCGATCGTCCGCTTCCAGATGGGGCAGAAAGAACTGGGCGTGAGCGCGAAAATGGTGGTGGACGCCAGCGGCCGCAACACGTTCCTCGGCAACCAGCTGAAGCTGAAGATTTCCGACACGGTCTTCGATCAGTACGCCATTCACTCCTGGTTCGGAGGATACGATCGCAAGGTCTTCGCCAAGCGCGACACCAATCTCGATTACATCTACATTCATTTCCTTCCGATCTCGAACACGTGGATCTGGCAGATTCCGATTACCGACGACGTGACCAGCATCGGCGTCGTGACGCAGAAGAAGAATTTCGCCAAGTCGAAAGAAGATCGCGAAAAGTTCTTCTGGAGCTCCGTGGGAACACGGCCGATGATCGAGGAAACCCTCCGAAAAGCCGACCGCATTCGCCCGTTCAAGGACGAAGGGGATTACAGCTACGCCATGAAGCAGCTTTGCGGCGACCGCTTCATGATGGTGGGCGATGCTGGTCGATTTGTGGATCCGATCTTCTCGACGGGAGTGAGCATCGCGCTGAACAGTTCGCGATTCGCGCACAAAGACATTCTCGCCGCGCTGGAAAAGAACAATTTCTCGCGCGAGAGTTTCGCCAACTTCGAAAACACCCTGCGACTCGGAACGAAGAACTGGTACGACTTTATTACCGTCTACTACCGGCTCAACGTCCTGTTCACGTATTTCATCAACGACTCGCGCTATCGGCTGGATGTTCTGAAACTGCTGCAGGGCGATGTCTACGACGACGCCACGCCACCGGTGCTGCAGAAGATGCAGAAGATGGTTGCGGAAGTCGAGCAGAACGAAAAGCATCCCTGGCACAAGCTGCTGGGCGATCTGACTTCGAACGCATTTCGTCCGCAGGCGTAGGGGCAAAAGGATTTACAGGAAATCCCGGCTTCCGCGCCGGTCTCCCGTAGTATGGTTGCGTTCATCGCGCCGCGAGCTCGATCAAGGTGAGGTAAGCGAAAATGTCGGGCAGGAGCAGAAATTTCGTCTTCGCCTACGCCTTTCTCGTGGCGCTTCCATTAATCGGGCTCGCCGGAGTGCTCAAGACTGGGCGCGGTTTAACCGCTCCACGAGCGATTGACGGTTTGTGGGCCTTTCAGATCGATGCAGGCGCACAAACCGGATGCTCAGGCTTTTTTGCCTCCATTCCGGACAAGGTCATTTCCATCTCTCAGTCCGGCAAGAGCTTCCTTCTCAGCATCCCCGGCGAACCGAGGATTGCAGCGACGGGTACGCTGGAAGGGAACGCGATTCGCGCCACCGTGACTTCCAGGGAATCGCTGCAGAGTTGTAGCGGCCCGGCTCAACTCAGGCTGGTGGCGAACGTTGAGAAAGAGGCTGATTCCAGCGTTATCTCGGGTCAACTGTCGGACGCGACGTGCTCATCCTGCGCGTCTGCTGTGTTCAAAGCCACACGCAAAGAAGACGCTCCTCGAAAGGGGGGTCGGTAATGCCGAATCTCTTCACTCTGGTGCTGCAGATCACGGTGATACTCGCCGTGTGTCGCGTCACGGGAAGCCTGTTCCAGCGCTTCCATCAGCCGCGCGTTGTCGGCGAAATGTTTGCCGGCATCCTGCTAGGCCCGTCGCTACTGGGATGGATCGCTCCGCATTTCTCGGCCTACTTGTTCCCCTCGGGCAGCCTTGGATTTCTCAACGCTTTGAGCCAGGTCGGCGTGGTGATTTTCATGTTCCTGGTCGGCCTGGAAATCGATCCCAAGGAACTCAAGCATGAGAGTCACTCCGCCGTGCTCGTAAGTCACGTGAGCATTACTGCGCCGTTTGTGCTGGCTTCCCTGCTGGCTCTTTTTCTCTATCCCCGGCTCTCCGACGATAGCGTCTCGTTCACGAACTTCGCTTTATTCATGGGCGCGGCCATGAGCATCACCGCCTTCCCGGTTCTGGCACGCATTCTGCAGGAACGGGACATGATGAAAACCAAGCTTGGCAGCCTTGCGATAGCTTGCGCCGCGGTGGACGATGTGACGGGATGGTGCATTCTCGCCTATATCGTGGTGCTGATCCGCGCGGCTCACAAGACTACTCCCATCTGGATCACGCTGGCCGGCATCGTGCTTTTCGCCGCGATCATGATTTACGGAGTGCGGTTTCTGCTGCGGGAGTTCGAGCACACCTTTCGCAAGCACGGCGCAATCAGCGAGAATGGAATGGCATTCCTGATCCTTCTCGCGCTGGGTTCGGCGTTGTGTACCGAGCGGTTGGGAATTCATCTCCTCTTCGGCTCGTTCCTGATGGGCGCGATCATGCCCAAAGAGCCCCGGTTCGTGCGCTACGTGGTCGAGCGCCTCGAAACCATAACGATTGCGCTTCTCCTGCCTCTGTTCTTTGCTTTTACCGGTCTGCGCACGAACGTGGGCCTTCTGAAAGGCCCCGGCATGTGGTTCTATTGCGGTCTGATCATCAGTGTGGCTGCTTTGGGCAAACTGGGTGGTTCGATGGCCGCAGCGCGGTTGAGTGGCATGGGATGGCGCGAGGCCGCTGGTCTGGGAACGCTAATGAACACTCGCGGCCTCATGGGACTGGTCATCCTGGATATTGGACTTGACGTGAAGGTCATTTCGCCCGCGCTCTTCACGATGATGGTGATCATGGCACTGTTCACGACATTTATGGCGGTGCCAGTGCTCGATCTCATCTGCCCCGATCAGGCTGAACCGGTTTCGGCTAAACCAACGTCATTGCCGACTGCCGTTCTCCAGGAGATAGCATAAAAGGCGCTTCGCCTTTCAGCGCATGCGTTCCAGCCCGGAGCATACGCCGCGGTACGATCCCCAACGCGCCCGTCAAGAATCGCCTGAAAAAGAAAATGGCTCGCATCGCTGCGAGCCATTGTTCCAACGACAGAAGAGTTATGCGCGAGCCCGGCGACTAGGCTCAGGTGGCGCTTCCAGCGCTTTTTTGGAAGCATCTTGGGCTAGGGCGCGTGCGCTGCTTCGCTGATCGCCGAACGACGTCGCACACTGGGTGCAGGAACTATCGGATGCGGCTGTCGCTCGAACCAGATCCTTACGGAATCGGAAAGCATAGAGCACGACCTCAACGCGGCTGGAAACCCCGAGCTTATCGAAGATTCGGAAGAGATAATTCTTGACGGTGTGTTCGGTCAAACCTAGGCGGCTCGCAATCTCGCGGTTTGACAATCCCTCTGCTACGCAGCGGACGACATCCTGTTCGCGCTTCGAGAGGACTGCATCGCTTCCGGCTTGCATCGTAGTCGGTTCCGATTCGCACAGGGCCTCAAGCAGAAAGCGCAATTCCGCGCTGTTCGCCCAGACCTGTCCTTGATGCACGCTACAAATGCACTTTGCCAGCAACTTTGGAGATTCAGTGCGGGAGAACACGCCATGGGCTCCCGAACGGAAGGCTTGGACTACGGCCGCACGTTTCGAAGTGTCCATTAACATCACGACGCGAGTCTCGGGACGAGTGGCGCAGACTTGACGAATCAGATCGAACCCGGTGGCGGATTCTTCCAGCACGGAACTCATCAATACTACATTCGGTTTTTTGTCGGCCACTGCGGCTAGAATGGAAGCGGGCTCAGGGTTTAAGCCAATCACGTGAAACTCCTCGTTCTGCGCAAGCGCCTGAGCAAGCAGAACGCTGCTCATGCGTGTACTGTCGGCAGCCAGAACACGGATTTTCTCCGGTGTACGCGGCATTGGTGTCGCCAGGTGTGCCATTTCGTCTTTTCTCCTCTGGGAATACGGCGGGTCTGCTTCATGACAAATGTCAGCGGAACTCTCACAAATTATCTGCTTTTTTTACCGTACAAATCAGGGGGAGAATCTTATCTGCACGAAAACGAGAAGGGCGCTGTGACTCGTTTGTTCAGGACGGATCAACTTTACTCCCGTCCAGAGCATATGGTACAGAGACTTTAGTATGCGATACACAAAGCCGTAAATGGCACTTCCGTGCCATACAGGTGCACCAATCATAGGGCACATGCCCCGTCGCGCCATGACTGGAAGAACGTGCGCCGGAAACCCCGCCCCGTTTTGTTAAGTTTGGTCTCCGAACGCCGGCAGTTCGAGAACGGAAGTTAGGCTACACTGGTACGCAATTGTCAGATCCGCCTCGTTCTATGCCGATCGGGGGCAGAAAGGTTGAAATTTGCCAGGACGTGAATCCTCCGTTTTAGTAGTTGGCGGAGCCGGGTATATCGGCTCCCACGCATCGCATGTTTTGCGGCGGAATGGTTACCAGGTGATCGTGTATGACAATCTTTCCCGCGGGCATCGTTTTCTTGCTGAGGGTTTCGAGCTTATCGTCGCCGATCTCGCCGACCTCAGCCAACTCACCCCCGCCCTTAAGCGCGTTTCCGGAATCATGCACTTCGCGGCTGACTCCCAGGTTGGCGAAAGCATGCGGAATCCCCGGAAGTATTTCAGCAACAATGTTCAGAACGGAATCGCGCTGCTGAATGCGGCTCTGGACGCGGGTGTGCGTAAGCTCGTCTTCTCTTCCACTTGCGCGGTATACGGAATTCCCGCCACGATTCCCATCACGGAAAAAACCCCGCGGCAGCCTGTAAACCCTTACGGCATGTCGAAGCTTTTCTTCGAGAATGCTCTCGAGGCCTATGCGTGGGCCTATGGTCTGCGCTCGGTTAGCTTGCGCTACTTCAACGCTGCTGGAGCCGACGAGAGCGGAATAATCGGCGAAGTTCACGATCCGGAAACTCATCTTATCCCATGCGCCCTGAAAGCCGTGATGGGCGAACGCGATTCATTGGAGATTTTCGGCACGGACTATCCCACCCCTGACGGCACGTGCAGCCGCGATTACGTTCACGTCAGCGATCTTGCGGAGGCCCACGTGCTCGCTTTTCAGCACCTAGACAATAAGCAAGGTGCGGCGCAATACAACCTGGGAACCGGCTCAGGCGCGTCCGTGCAAGAGGTGATTGCGACTATCGAAGAAGTGACCGGTAAAACCGTACCCCGGCGCATAGCTCCGCGTCGGTCGGGAGATCCGCCGGAATTGGTCGCTGATCCATCTCGTGCTCAGGCTGAACTCGGCTGGAAAGCCAAGCGCTCCTTACGCGAGATAGTTCAAACCGCCTGGCAATGGGAGCAGAAACTTCAGCGACGATGCCAGGACGCGGCTCTGCAGCGATAACACAGAAGAAACGAGGAATTGCGTGAGCAACAAAGGAATGGCAAGTGCTCTTTCCGGAAAAAACGTAACTGTGCTGGGAGCAGGCAAAATGGGAGGAATTCTGTTGCAGGCTCTGTTGAAAAATGGCCTGCTTTCGCCCAAGCATACCTCCGCCACCGTCGCCCACGAGGATCGCGCCAAAGCCCTGGGCAGGAAATTAGGGATTACGGTCGGCACGGACAATGTGAAGGCGGCCGAACACGCCGACATTATTCTGATCGGCGTGAAGCCTCAGGTTGTGGAGGAAGTGGCTTCTCAGCTTCGTGGACGTATCTCTCCACGCCAACTGGTTATTTCCGTCGCAGCTTCCGTGCCGAACAGTCTGATCGAGAAAGCGTTAGGCGCGGAGATCCCTGTCGTTCGCGCTATGCCGAA
>JASHNX010000235.1 GCA_030041415.1 Candidatus Sulfotelmatobacter sp. | reverse complement strand
CCTTTGTGGCGGATGTTAAGCCCGATCAGGAGGGCCGTAATCTGCTCGAGAATGCGCGCGTTTTCCACCTTGCCGCCATCGATCGCGCGCACGCCCGGAAGCTTCGCAGCCAAGCCACGCGTTATTTCATTCGCGTTCGGATCATCGCCGCAGACGATCACGTCGCAGTCGAGCGGTTCGTCTCCATTCAACAGTTCAGCCGACAGGTTGTGAAATGCAGCTGCCACGCTCACGCCTTTGGGCACGAGTTCGGCAGCCTGCTGCGCAGACGAACCCTGCCACACGCTCAGCGTGCGTGAGGCTCGGCCTCCGACGCTGGCCGCAAGGGCGACCGTGGCGTCGATGAGAACACTGTTTGGACGCATCGCCGGCTTGAGTTGCTTCAGCAACGCGGCTTGGCCCTCAAACGGGACGGTCAACACCAAAATCCCGGCGGAAGCACAAGCGGCAGAATTTTCCATGCCGGAAATGCACGCTTCGCTTCCGGCTCGCTGCTTGATCGTTTCGGCTGCCTCTTTCGCGCGCTGGGCATCTCGCGATCCTAAAATAATTGTTTCGCCAGCTCGAACCCATCGCAACGCGAGCCCCATCCCTGCTGGGCCTGTGCCGCCGAGAACGGCAACGGGACGCGAGTCAGCAGCGCTCATGAGAATTCTTTCGTGCAGACGTGGCGGGAGCGTTTCCCATCATGCGAATTGCGGTTCAAAAGTTTCTTCGGCAATGAACTCTTGCAACGGCAGCTTCAATCTGATGCGGCTATACGTTGTATTGCGTTCAGCGGGCACGCGCCCGCATTCCAAAATCAGGGATTGGAAATCTTCCGGGCTGGTATATTGACCGGCGGTCGCTCCCGCCTCGCGGGAAATATTTTCCTCCATCAGCGTGCCGCCGTAGTCGTTCGCACCCGCGTGCAAGCAAAGTTGCGAAAGCTTCTTGTTTAGCTTCACCCAGGAAACCTGAATGTTGTTGATCGAGCCCGCGAGCAAGAATCGAGCCAGGGCGTGAACTTTCAAATGTTCGGCAAGCGTTGGACCGCTGCGCGCCAGTCCCTGATGAAATAACAACGTGTTCTGGTGCACGAAGCCCAGTGGAACGAATTCGGTAAAACCACCAGTTTCGTCCTGAATGTCACGCAGCAGCAGCATCTGTCGAACCCAGTGTTCCGGGGTTTCGGCATGTCCATACATCATGGTCGAGGTCGTGCGAATGCCGCAGCGGTGGGCAGTGCGAATAACCTCGATCCACTGCGCGGTGGAAAGCTTGTTGCGGGAAAGAATATTGCGCACTTCATCGTCGAGGATTTCCGCAGCGGTGCCGGGAAGCGTATCGAGTCCGTTGTCTCGGAGCATGGAAAGATAATTCGCGAGTTTCATCCCGGTCAGCTCAACTCCGTAGACAATTTCCATCGGCGAAAAAGCGTGAATGTGCATCGTCGGGATTGCAGTTTTCACCGCGCGCAGAATGTCGCGGTAATAAAACGGAGGCAATCCATGCGGCAACCCGCCCTGAATGCAGACTTCTGTCGCGCCGAGTTGGCGTGCCTCGATTGCTTTCTCGGCGACCTGCTCGGGAGTCAGAAAATAAGTGTCGCTCTCGCGCGGACCCCGGCTGAAGGCGCAGAACTTGCATCCCACAAAACAAATGTTTGTGAAGTTGATATTGCGATTTATTACATATGTGACGAGATTGCCGCAAAGTTCGGCACGCAAGAGATTGGCGGCGACAAGGAGGCCCACCAGGTCATCGCCCTCGGCACCGGCGAGAGCGTAAGCTTCCTCAAGCGAAACTGATTCGGCGCTCTGAGTGCCGAGAATCTTTTCGAGAGAAGACCGCACGCCAGGACTGACCTTGGGGGCGACATCGCCCCAATCAAGTGTCGGGAAATTCTCTAATTGCGAGATCGAACATTCGTGAGGCACAGATTCCTCGTGAGGACTCAGCAACCTGCTTGCCTACAGTGTAGCGGAAATTCAGCGGAATAGGTCTTCGGCCGCGGGACGGAGAAGATCTCGGGCCCGTCCCTCGCCCGGCGAAACGACATAGCCGCGAATAATGCATGCCGGTGTGCGGTTCAGCTTGCCGCAAACCAGTCCGGCCGCGCAGGCTAGTTCATCGGCGATAGCTTCCATGCTGGCGCGCAGAGTGTAACCGTGCGGATCGCGACGCCCACGATCATCGCGCAGGGGTTTCATCCCGGCAACGCCGATGCAGAAATCGACCAGGCCTTCCCTCCACGGTCGGCCGAACGAATCGGTAATCAGAATCGGAATCGAGAGGGCAGTGCGTGCTTTCAATTCAAGATGGATTCTGCGAGCGGATCGATCGGGGTTGAGAGGAAGTAACAATGCGTGGCGGCCGCCGTCGACATTCGAAACATCCACACCGCTGTTTGCACAGATGAAACCATGCCGAGTCTCCGTGATGAACACGCCGTTCTTCCTGCGGATCACGGTGCGGCTTTCTCGCATGGCAAGTTCGATTACCCGTGCATCGAGCTCGTAACGCTTGGCCCATCTTTTTGACATTGAGGAAGACTTAACACTCGCCAGCTCGATGAGCCGATTCTCGGCTTTCGATATGATTTTGTGCTTGATTACGAAGATGTCGCCCGATTCGAGAACAACTCTTTGCGCCCGCAGAGCCCCAAGCAGCTTATCGGCAAGCGAATCTCCAGGCCTGATATCGCACGAAAAAAAAACTGGTATCAACCTGAGCTCGCGTGGAGCGAGCCGCGCCTGGGCAGTCTTACGTCGTGCCGGTGTGAACGAGGCCCGGGTTGCCCTGCTCACAAGCGTTCCATTCCTGTGGCTAGAGGTTGGCTATCGAACCCCCATCGCCGGATCAGGCTCTGGGCGCGAGTGTTGCCTGGCTTTGCGAGTAGCTGCTGCAAGTCAGCCGGATTATCGACATCGATCCCAATCCCTGGCAGGTGCAGAACCACGCATGGCTTTTCCGTCGCCTGCGCTGCGGCGAAGTGCGGCTTGAAGCTGTCGTTGCCAAACTTCAGGGGAAACAAATCGGCTGGGCGGCGAAACGCGGCATTCGTGCCGCGGCCGTCCGCGGCTGGAACAAGAACGCTGCCCTCCTCAGGTGCTTGCGCCATGACCTGCTCCAACTCTCCAGGCTCAATCAGAGGTATGTCAGCGGGAATCACGAGAGTGAAATTGACTCCGTGTTCGCGGCAGATGCGCGTTGCCATTTCGATAGCGTCAGTTTCGCCGGGATTAGCGGAATCAGGAATAATTTCGAAATGGTAGTGACGAGCGATCTCGATAGCAAATTCGTCGCTGGTAACGAGCGCACACGCCGGTCGACGCCGCCACGAGGCAACGGCAGCAGCAACATCCTGAAGCATTGCTTGGGCGAGCTCAATGCGGGAGCGCTGATCCAGCACTGCGGCCAGGCGCTGCTTGGCATTTGCCAGATTCTTGACGGGAATAAGGATCACGGCTGATCGGCACCGCGAGCCGCCGCTTCGTTTGACGAGGATTCTTCAGAAGGTCTTTGATCGGTTTTCGGGCCGACTGTGTGAGCAAGCACCATCCTGGCCAGCTCGGCGCGGTCGGAAGCGGACCGCATAATCGTCTGTGTGCACTGCACTCGCACTCCGCTCTGCCGCAACGATTCTGCGGCGCGAGCATCGCGTGCATCACAAACGAGCAAATCGAGAAAATCTTCGTAAGCTTTGGCTACTCCCGCGATCGAACACGGAAGTCCCTGCGCGGCCATGAGAATGCCGGCCGGGCCGGCTACCGGAGCATTGCCCACAATCGGGCTGACGGCGGCGACTTTGCCGCGCGCTCGAAGCAGAGCATCGCGGATTCCGGGCACGGCGAGAATGGGACCGATGCTGGTGATAGGGTTGCTGGGAGCGACAATCACGGCATCCGCCGAAACGATGGCCTCGACGACTCCCGGTGCCGGATGCGCATCATCAGCTCCCGCAAAGCGCACGGAGTTAACGGGATCCTGATACCAGCGCTGAACGAAATACTCTTCGAAGCTGAGTTCGCCGGAAGGTGTATCGACGCGAGTCTCTACCTTGGAATCGCTCATAGGCAAAATCCGCGCCTTCACGCTCAGTTTTTCGCAGATGATCGCGGTAGCTTGCGAAAGTGTTTTACCTTCTGCTAGCAAACGCGAGCGCAGCAGATGCACAGCAAGATCACGATCTCCGGTATGAAACCACGTTGGCTCGCCCAGTTGCCCCATTGCCTGAAGGCAGAGAAAAGTATCGCCTTTCACTCCCCACCCTCGTTCGCGGCTCAGCAATCCCGATAAAACGTAGGTGATCGAGTCGATATCTGGAGAGACGTAAAGCCCCCACCACAGCAAGTCATCGCCAGTGTTCACCACGATTGTGATTTCTTCGGCGGGCATGACCTGCCGCAAGCCGTCTACGAATTTCGCTCCGCCGGTGCCGCCGCTCAGCACGCAGATCATGCAAGCCTGCTTTCTTTCTGGAGAGCAAGACCTTCGGCGTCGCACGCGGATTCGATCCTTCGTTTCAACAGGGGTGGTCGCATTCCGAGGCTAGGCAGAAATTCGGGATAGATAGGCAAACGCTGGCGTAGTTGCAAACCCCTCTTTTCGGTTCGGGTGCGCAATTGTTCCAGATGAGGCCAAGGTTTTTCGGGGTTGATAAAGTCCGGAGTCAGCGGCGATATTCCTCCCCAATCGTTGATGCCCGCGTCGAGCAGGTCTTCATAGTATGGCGCATTGAGGTTGGGAGGGGCCTGAATGTTGACGTTGGGCATTAACAATCGAGCTACCGCTAGGGTGCGCAGCATTTCTCCTTCGGCCGGTTCGGGCGCATTCGCCATGGGAATCAAAGGCTTCGCCCGAAAGTTCTGAACGATGACTTCCTGGACGTGGCCGTAGCGCTGGTGTAGATCACGGATTGCTAGTAATGTGTCGACGCGGTCTTCGGGAGTCTCTCCAATTCCGATCAAAAGGCCGGTGGTGAACGGCACACGCTGCTTGCCTGCCTCTTCGATCATGCGCAGCCGCTTGGCTGGGACCTTATCAGGTGCATTGTCATGTGCAGCGCCAGGCGCAAGCAAGGCCGCATTGGTGGTTTCGAGCATCAGCCCCATGCTCGGCGAGACCGCGGCAAGGCGCTCGATCCATTCCGCGCTGAGCAGGCCGGGATTGGGATGCGGCAGCAGAGTTGTCTCGCGCAAAATCAGTTCGCACATCGCTTCCAGATAATGCAGAGTCGATTTGTATCCCAGATGTCGCAGTGTTTCGCGCATCTCTGGAAAAAGCAATTCCGGCTTGTCTCCAAGGCTAAAGAGCGCCTCGGTGCATCCCAGCTTCTCCCCGGCACGGGCGACCTCAAGAACCTCGTCGGGGCTCATGGTGTGAGCCCCGGCTTGCGCGGGATCGCGGCGGAACGTACAGTAACCGCAATAGTCGCGGCAAAGATTGGTCAGCGGCAGGAAAACTTTTCGCGAGTATGTGATGATTCCCGGCTTGAAGCGATCGCGCGCGCAACGCGCGGCGGCCAGCAAGGCGGGAAGATCATCGTCCGTGCAACGGATCAGGCGCAAAGCGTCTGCGACAGAGATGGGTTTTCCGGCGGGCAGATCGACGAGTTCGCCGACACATGTTGATGGCTCGGCTGGTTCGGTGTTGATAATGGAAATCACGATTGCCAGCTTTTCTACGAGTGTGGTTCGTTGCACCTAGAGATGCATCG
>JASHNX010000234.1 GCA_030041415.1 Candidatus Sulfotelmatobacter sp. | reverse complement strand
GGTGTCCGGCGAAAGGAAGTTCTTCCTGCACGGTAAAGATTCGCACGCGCACACCGCGCTCCCGTTCGACCGCCGCGTCGCGCGGCAAAATGAACGTAGTCTCTGAAAGGTTCATCTCCTTCGCTATGGCCAGCATTTCGGCGTCGCTTAGCCCGTGACCATCAAAAAAGACGGCCAGCGAATTTCCCTCGAGAGGCCTCGAGGAGAAAACATCCCACTGTGCCATCGCCCAGCGGCGTTTTTTGTCATTCATAAGGTTCGTCTCAATTACGCTGAATGTGAGTGATGCAACCTGCCTCCCAACGATGCAGAAAAATGCGGGAAACTGAAAAAGAGCGCGGCCGGCCCGCGTTGACACCCGTGATGGGAGGCTTCTATTCTGGTTGCATGATTTGTCCCTCTAAACACACCCGCGCGTGCGGTTGTTGTCGCATGCGTCTGTTGTCGTGTGGGTAGGGAGCAATCAAGAATTCCCATCACCCACCCGGCAGATCGGGTGGGTTTCGTTTTTCTTCCAAAATTCACCCGAAATCGCGAGTCGCGCGAATGGGGATGAATGTAGGCTAAACCCTAGTAGTCTGATAGACTTTATCGCGAGGAGAAGATCATGAGCACTGCGACCCTGAATGAGATCAATGCGATTCCGCGCATCAACGATACTGCGCCGGATTTCACTGCCGAAACCACGCAAGGCCCTATTCATTTTCACGAATGGATCGGCGATGGATGGGCCATTCTGTTTTCCCATCCCAAGGACTTCACCCCTGTGTGCACCACGGAACTCGGCTACATGGCCAAGCTCGCGCCCGAGTTCGCCAAGCGCAACACGAAAATCATCGGCCTCAGCGTCGATCCTGTCACAAACCACAGCAAGTGGGCCGCCGATATTGAAGAGACGCAGGGAGCCAAGGTCAATTATCCGATGATCGGCGACCCGCAACTGAAAGTGGCCAAACTCTACGGTATGTTGCCGGCTGGAGCTGGCGAGTCTTGCGAAGGGCGCACCCCTGCGGACAACGCCACGGTGCGCACCGTGTTCGTGATCGGGCCGGACAAGAAAATCAAGTTGCAGTTGAGTTATCCCATGACCACCGGCCGGAACTTTGACGAAATTCTGCGGGTAGTTGATTCGATGCAGCTGACCGCGAAGCACAAGGTGGCCACGCCGGTGAACTGGAAGCAGGGCGACGACGTGATTATCACCGCGGCCGTGTCGAACGAAGAGGCCGCGGAGAAATTTCCGGGCTTTAAAACGATCAAGCCGTATCTGCGTGTGACCAAGCAGCCGAAGTAGGCTCTGGCACGCTGCCATTATTGCCGCGGATGCACACTGGCGACTACGGATCGTATTATGTTAGGTCCGCGGAAATCGGTGTCGATCCGCGGCAAGTTTTTTGCGGAAGCGCATGCGGTCCGGTGATCGTCCCGGTCTTCAAAACCGGCGGGCGGCAGGTAACCCTGTCACTGGTGGGTTCGACTCCCACTCGCTTCCGCCAACGAGTCTCGTCGGATTGCTTGGCGCCTCACGATTTCATCCCCTGGTCCGGTGTCGGTCGAGCTACTCGCTGGTGAAGTAATCCACGGTTACCGGGTTTTCGAATAGCGAATAATCCCGCGTGACCACCGTGATTCCGCTGTCGGTCACGAAGTAGCGTGAGCGGTCGGCTTCCGTGTCATAGCCGATGGTAGTGCCTTCCGGCAAATGGACATTGCGGTCGATGATGCAGCGGCGGATGCGACAATGGCGTCCGACTGAGACATGCGAAAAAAGAATCGACGCATCTACTTCGGAGTAAGAGTTCACCCGCACGTCCGGCGAGAGAACTGAATTCTTCACCAGGCCCCCGGAGACGATGCATCCGTTCGATACAATCGAATCGAGCGCTGTGCCCATGCGATCTTTCTCGGCGAAAACAAATTTTGCGGGCGGATACTGGCGCTGGTGCGTGCGCACCGGCCAGTCGCGATCATACAGATTGAAAATCGGCGAAACGGAAACGATATCCATGTTCGCGTCGTAGTAGGCTTCGAGCGTGCCCACGTCGCGCCAGTAAAGCGCTTCCTTTTTGTTTTCATCGATGAAGTCATAGGCAAATACTCGATAGTCGTCAACCATTCGGGGCAGAATGTCCTTGCCGAAGTCGAGGCTCGAGTTGGGATCTTCGGCGTCTTTCAGGAGAATCGGAATCAGCACGTCGGCATTGAAAAGATAAACGCCCATCGAGCCTGCTACTTTGTCAGGATTCCATGGGGCGCGGAGCTTGGTCTCTTTGGGTTTTTCTTCGAATCCATTGATGCGGCCATCTTTGTCGACATCGACGACGCCAAAGCGAAACGTCTCAGCCGGGTCGATCTGAATCGTGGCAAGCGTGATATCCGCGGCGGAATCCCGATGCTGCTTCAGCATCTTGCCGTAATTCATTTTGTAGATGTGGTCGCCGGAGAGAATCAGCACGTGCTTGGGCTGCTCGGAGCCGATCGAATAAATATTCTGATAAACTGCGTCTGCGGTGCCTTGATACCACTGGTCGCTGACCCGTTTCATCGGCGGCAGCACTTCAATGAACTCTCCCACTTCCCGGCCCACGATGTTCCATCCCTCGCGAATGTGCCGATTGAGCGAAAGAGCTTTGTACTGCGTGAGAATGTAGACCCGGCGGAGGTCGGAATTCAGGCAGTTGGAGAGTGTGATGTCGATGATGCGATACATTCCCCCGAAGGTGACGGCCGGCTTGGCGCGATCGCGAGTGAGGGGATAGAGTCTTTCTCCGGCGCCACCTGCCAGCAGGACTCCGAGAGTGTCTTTCATGGAGCGAGCCTGAAAAACAGTAGATGGTAGCACACGCCGGAGTGTTGCTGTCGGACGGTTGCGTGGCGAAAATGCCGTTGCCGGGCAGGATGCAAATGCCTAAGCAGTGAAAATGTGTGCCCGTTTGGGATGCTGAAAAGGCAGATAGCGAAGAGGGCTATTTTTCTTTCTCTTCTTCGATCTTGATGCGGAGAGATTTTAGAAACTTTAGATCCTGATCGCTGACTTTGAATTCCGGGTTCGTGGAAAAAGTGGTGACCAAAGCGGTTTTGTCGGAAGATTTATCGCCCTGCTTGCTGACGCCGATCGTGGCTTCGAGAACCAGAAAAATATCGTACCCACCTTCTTTGATTCGGGAGACGACCTCGGCAATCTGTTCAGAGTCGGACAAGGATTCGTTGATCGCTTCGCCGAGTTCTTTCATAAGTTGTTTGAGTTGCTGATCCACCGCGTCCCCCCGTCTGCTCTGCTTCGCCCGAAACGTGCCACTTATTCAGCCGGATGCAATCACCGCCGCGATGGTTCTGCTTCCGGCACGTGTTTGCGTCATTGTAGCGCCTGAGACTGTTAAAATCGAGCCGTGAGTAAGGTTTCGACTGCACAAAAGTTAGGGGTAGTGACCCGCGTTGCAGCGCAACAGGTTAGGCGTAGCCGAACCGTGCGTGCCTTCGGCGGCGCCCTTGCAACAACCGTCCGAGCTTGTGGCCGAGTGTTGCACCAGTTGTGGCTGGAGGTTACGGGGGTGATTTTCCTGCTAATGGCTGCCAGCGGAGCCGCAGCCTGGGCGCACGAATACGCAAGGTATCACGCCGGAAAGGTCGGATTCGGCCGCGTCGGGCTTGCAATTTGCTTCACACTGACTTTTGCTTGGTTTGGCGTGAGTTCATTCCTAAGCGTAAAGAAGAAAGCGAAGTAAGCCATCAGCGCATCGAGTAGTGATCGTTGTCACAGAAGAAAACCGAGCCGGGGCTGAAAATGAATGAAGTCCTCCGAGTAGCATCGCATGGCACTCTACACTAAGCCCGGAACCCAGAAACCCGCTTCTGAAGTTGAAACTGCATCGCATATTCCGGTTCATCCTCTGTACACACCGGCTGATCTCAAAAGCTCCGATTACGAAACCGAGGTCGGGTATCCCGGTGAATATCCATTTACGCGCGGTGTGCAGGCAACGATGTACCGCGGCCGGTTGTGGACCATGCGTCAATACGCGGGCATGGGCGACGCCGAAGAATCAAATAAGCGATACAAGTATTTGCTGGCAAATGGTACGACAGGGCTCTCGGTCGCATTCGATCTGCCAACACAAATCGGAATGGATTCCGACCACGCGCTGGCGGCTGGAGAAGTGGGTAAGGTTGGCGTCGCCATCGACTCCATCGAGGATATGGAACGTCTGTTCGCCGGGATCGATCTGACAAAGATTTCGACCTCCATGACGATCAACGCAACAGCCTCGATCCTACTGGCCTTATATGTGGCGGTGGCGAAGCGTCAGGGCGCCGAGATTCGCAAGCTTTCCGGAACCGTGCAAAATGATGTGCTCAAGGAATATATCGCGCGCGGGACATATATTTATCCGCCGCATCAGGCGATGCGCGTGATCACGGATATGTTCGCGTGGGCGAAAGAAAATGTGCCGGAGTGGAACACGATTTCGATTTCCGGCTATCACATACGCGAGGCAGGTTCGACGACGGTGCAAGAAGTTGCATTCACTTTGGGTAACGGCATCGCCTACGTTGAGGCTGCGATCAAAGCTGGGTTGGATGTGGATCAGTTCGCGCCGCGATTGTCATTCTTCTTTAACGCGCACAGTAACTTTCTTGAGGAAGTTGCGAAATTCCGCGCCGCCCGTAGAATGTGGGCGCGCATAATGCGCGAGCATTTCAAGGCGCAAAATCCGCGCTCGTGGATGCTGCGCTTTCACACGCAGACTGCAGGATCGACACTGACTGCGCAGCAGCCAGAAAATAATATTGTTCGCACAGCTATCCAGGCGTTGGCCGCGGTGATGGGCGGCACGCAGTCTCTGCATACCAATTCATAGGATGAAGCACTCGCGTTGCCGACCGAACAGGCAGCGCGCATTGCGTTACGCACACAGCAGATCATTGCCTATGAGTCCGGAGCGCCGCAGACAGTCGACCCGCTCGCCGGTTCATACTATGTCGAGACGCTGACGAATGAAATCGAAAAGCGGGCAGCCGAGTACCTTGGCAAGATCGAAGTGATGGGAGGAATGCTGAAAGCGATCGAGCGCGGGTTCGTGCAACAGGAGATTCAAAACGCCGCCTACGAATATCAGCAGGCTGTCGATCTAGAGCAGGCGATTGTGGTTGGTGTCAACCGGTTCGAAGTGGAAGCAGAGCGGCCGATACCCATTCAAAGGATCGATCCAGCGCTGGAACCGAAACAGGTCGAGCGGGTGAGATCCCTGCGAGCGAAGCGCGACCCGGCCACATGGAGCGACGCAATCAACAGCGTAGAAGCCGGGGCGCGATCGGGTGAAAATCTTATGCCAACGATTTTGCGTGCAGTCGAAGCGTTCGCCACGGTCGGCGAGATCTCCGATGCGATGAGGCGTGTGTTTGGAGAGTACCGAGAAGCCGTCGTGATTTGACCCAACTCGAGGGAACTTCAAGATCGCCGGCTAAGCTCTTCGCTTTCTCCTCGGAGGCACATCCTCCGGGTGCGCATAGTCCTCATGCGTGTGGGTCGGGCGCTCCGGATGATCCTCGGCGTCCTCGACCCCTTCGACCGCTGCGCTTTCAAATGGCTGATCGGTGTCGGCCAACTCTTCCACACTCTCTTCATCCGCGTCCGCGAATTCAGACAGGCCCTGCGAGTCTCCGGATTGACCGGCGCTGTCGGGACCGACCTGGCCCGGATCACTGCCGAGTTCGTCAAGTTGGGCCTGGTTGTCGCTTTCTAGATAAGGGTCCCGTTCGAGCGCTGCATCGCGATTCTTCCGCTTGCGTGCCATGGCGTCTCCTTAATAGTTCAAGAGTGATTCCAGAGTTTAGAGGGTGCGTAGGGAAAAGAAGTTGCAGATTAATCGGAGGTCTTGTAATCGCATGCATTGCGGCAGGGTTCGCAGTACATAAGGCCGTCGGCGCAGATTCGAATATCGAGTTGCGACTGGCAAAGGCAGCAGAACTTTTCACATTCGCATTGATTTTCCGGCTTTTCGCACTGGTTGCAGCGGTACTTTTCAAGGCTTGTTCCCGTCGACATGCCACTGATGTTAGCTCTTCCTGCCTAAAGCAGGAATGTGCCGATAGTAATCAAACTGGCTGGATAACTCTGCTGCGCGCCCGCGTTTGAATTTATCTGTGCCCTATAATTTCTCTCAATGACCTTCCAACAAGTGCTGGATGGAGCGGAAGTCCTCGCGCTTAGTGGGGACCCGGGCGTGAGTTGTGTCGAATATGACTCCCGTCGGGTGAGGCCGGGTTGCGTGTTTGTGGCGATGGGAGGCGAGACCAGCGACGGCAACCGCTTTATCGATCAGGCGATTGCAGCCGGAGCAGTTGCAGTCGTCACAGACTCAGTTGCGCAGAAACCGCGTCCAGGTGTGGGTTGGGCGGTTGTTCAACACGGACGCCGGGCGCTCGCGCGCGTAAGCGCGAACTTCTATAAACGTCCCGCAGAACGGCTTGCGATTACTGGTATCACCGGCACGAATGGCAAAAGCACGACCGCATTCTTAATGGAAGCCATTCTGCAAGCTGCGGGACGCAAGAGTGCTTTGATCGGCACAATTGAATATCACGTGGCCGGAAAGGTCTTGCCTGCACCACATACCACTCCGGAGGCTCTGGATCTGAACCGCATTTTCAGTGAAGCGCTGGGAAATGGCGCGACCGATGCGGTGATGGAGGTTTCGTCGCACGCCCTGGCTCAGGAGCGCGTGTTCGGCATTCCTTTCGATGTCGCGGTATTCACCAATCTGACGCGCGATCACCTGGATTATCACGGCACGATGGAGGATTACTTCGGAGCGAAGCGAAGGCTTTTTGAAGGTTGCGGGACTGATCCGCCGCGAGCAGCCATTATCAACATTGACGACGAGTGGGGAGTGAAGCTGGCGGAGTTCAGCAAGAAGAAAAGCGCGGTGCTCCTGAGGTACGGATGGGACTGTGGCGATCTGCGCGCCTCCAACGTGGAGATCACGACACGCGGAACGCGGTTCGATCTTGTCACTCCCGCGGCGAAGATACCCGCTTTTTCGCGGCTGATTGGGCGAGTGAATGTCTATAACATTCTTGCGGCTGCGGGAGCAGCCTATGCACGGGGATGCCGGGCGGAAGCAATCGCGCAAGGAATCGATAAGCTCAATGCGGTTCCAGGCCGCTTTGAGCGCGTCGATTGCGGGCAGCCTTTTACTGTAGTGGTCGATTATGCCCACACTGATGATGCTCTGCGGAACCTGACTGCCCTTGCCCGCGAGTTCGTTTCCACAAACGGGAGCGCGGGCAGAGTTCTGACCGTATTTGGATGCGGGGGAGATCGTGACCGCAAAAAGCGCCCGATGATGGGCGAAGCGGCGGGCCGAGGCAGCGATTTTGTCGTCCTTACCTCGGATAATCCTCGCAGCGAGGATCCGCTCGCGATCATTAATGATGCCGTGGTCGGCCTGCAGAAGACAGGAGTGAAGTACAGCATCGAGCCTGACCGGCGCAACGCTATCGCACTTGCGATTGCTGCTGCGAAACCCGGAGACATTGTGTTGCTCGCTGGCAAGGGCCACGAAAAAATGCAAATCACGCGCGAAGGCTCGATTCCTTTCGACGATGTGGCCGTGGCTTGCCAAGAGCTGCACGCTGCAGGCTTCGACTGCAATCCCGCTCGCGCCGGAGCGGCGCGATGAAGTTGGAGCTAGGTAAGATTGCTGAGTTTATTTCCGCCGACGGAGATTTTCCGCCAACGAGTCTTGCTAAGGGTTATTCGATCGACTCTCGCACAATCGCTCCGGGCCAGCTTTTTTTTGCGGTGAAAGGCGAGCGTTTCGATGGGCACGATTTCATCGAGCAGGCTTTGGAAAAAGGCGCCGCCGGAGCTGTAGTGTGCAGAGCCCAGCTTGGCCGGTATGCAAGCCGGGCGCAATTGCTTGCCGTTGAAGATACGCTGATCGCTTTGCAGACTCTCGCCACGGCCGTTCGTAAACTCTGGGGTAAACCGCTCGTCGGCGTCACTGGCTCGGCCGGAAAAACAACCACGAAAGAAGCCATCGCTCACGTCCTCGGTGCCCGCTTTCGGGTTCTGAAATCGGAAGGCAATTTCAACAATCAGTTTGGTCTGCCGCTTATGCTGCTGAAGCTTGAGCCGGAGTACGAGGTGGCGGTGATTGAAATGGGCATGTCGCACGCTGGAGAGATTCGTGCCCTGGCAGGGATTGCGCAGCCAGAGATTGGCGTAATTACGAATGTCGCTCCGGTGCATCTCGAATTTTTCGATTCGCTCGCCGGAATTGCCCGTGCGAAATACGAGCTGATCGAATCCTTGCCTGCGAACGGAACAGCAATCTTGAATGCAGACGACGAATACGTTTCTCAGTTTGGGCGAGGCTTCAAAGGAAAAGTCGTGATGTTTGGAACACGCCCTGGGGCCGACGTTCGGGTGGAGAACATCCGATCGAACGGTTCCAGTGGCACCGAGTTCGATGTGGTGATCGGAACGTTGCGCGATCCTGCAAAGCTGCCGCTGGTCGGTGAGCACAACGTATTAAACGCACTCGCAGCCGTGGCGGTGGGAGTGGAGCGTGGCCTGACTCCGCCTGAGGCAATTCGAGCATTGGCGACACTCGTTGCGGCAGACAAGCGCGGCCAGGTTCTTCAAGTGGGTAACCTCACGGTGATTAACGATTGCTACAATTCCAATCCAAAGGCTCTGAAGGCGATGGTAGATGCTCTTGCCCGAATGCCTGGCAAACGGCACGTCGTGGTAGCTGGTGAAATGCTGGAACTCGGGCCAGCAGGCGAAGAAATGCATCGCGACGCGGGCCGCTATATTGCGGATAAGAAGATCGACGTGCTCTTGGGAGTCCGTGGCCTGGCGCAGGCTGCCGTTGAGGCGGCGAAGCAAGCCGGAATTCGAGCAGAATTCGTCGCGTCGGCCGAAGAAGCCGGCGAATGGTTGCGTCGAGAGACACGCGACGGGGACACGGTGCTTTTAAAAGCTTCGCGCGGCGTGAAACTGGAGAAGGCGCTAGAGACCTGGCAGGCGCGGCTCGAAACCTAAAATTGAAATTCAAGCGGGACGGAGGCGGATTGCTCTATTGGCTGTTGTACCTGAAGCTGCAGCACTTCGTGCCACCCTTCCGCATTTTCCGCTACCTCACGTTTCGCACCGCTTTCTCGAGTCTTACCGCGCTGTTTACCGCGCTGATTGTGGGGCCCCTGGTAATCAAGCGACTGCGTGAATTCCAGATTGGACAATTTATCCGCGAAGAGGGACCCAAGGCTCATCAGAAAAAGGCGGGAACTCCTACGATGGGCGGCCTGCTGATTGCGATTGCTATCGTAGTCCCGACATTGCTGTGGGCCGACCTGAGCAATCGATTCGTGTGGATTGCTGTTTTTGCAACCTGCGCGTTCGCCGCGATCGGATTTACAGACGACTACACCAAGGTTACGCATCGCAGGAACCTGGGTCTGACTGGCAGAGCGAAGCTGGGACTGCAGATCGCGACCAGCGTCGTAATCTCCGTGTTGCTGATCGCGATGCAGACACGCGGAATCTATTCGACGCGCCTGATTGTTCCGTTCTTTAAGCAATTTCATCCCGATCTGGTGGTGCAGAGCCTCGAGCGATATCCGCATATCTGGCCTCTGGCGTTCCTCCCCTTTGTCGCCTTTGTGGCGCTAGTCATTGTCGGCTCTAGCAATGCGGTGAACTTAACCGATGGGCTCGATGGGCTGGCGATTGGCTGCACGGTGATTGCGGCGGGAGCGCTGACCGTCCTGACTTATGTGAGCGGGCACGCGACGTTTGCAACCTACTTGGAGATCCCCAGGATGCCGCAAGTCGGCGAGTTGACGATTTTTGGCGGCGCCATGGTCGGCTCGTCGATTGGATTTCTCTGGTATAACGCGCATCCCGCTGAAGTCTTTATGGGTGATGTAGGATCGCTGGCGCTGGGTGGGGCGATCGGGACTGTCGCGGTCATGATCAAGCAGGAACTGCTGCTGCCGTTTATCGGAGGAGTTTTTGTAATCGAGGCACTGTCGGTAATTTTGCAGGTAGGTTCATACAAGCTGCGGAAGAAACGTATTTTTAAGATGGCGCCAATCCATCATCATTTTGAGTTGATGGGGTGGTCGGAATCGAAGATCATTGTGCGATTTTGGATCGCATCTTTGGTATTTGCGCTGTTTGCACTCACGACGCTCAAGTTAAGGTAGATTTCTGATTGCCAACTTCCGAGATCGTCCGGTAGGACACGTAAATCGGAAATTTGATCACCGAGAAATTTGAAAAGGGAAATGGATCTCAAAGATAAACGCGTGCTCGTTGTCGGATTGGGCAAGTCGGGCGTGGCGTCGGCACTGTTTCTGAAGGCGCGCGGCGCGCGCGTTACAGCGTCCGATACGAAAAGCGGCGATGAATTGAGAAATGAGATTCCCGCACTACTAGACCACGGAATAACTGTTGAAACCGGCGGGCACGGCGAACGAACCTTTCGCGAACAGGACCTGATTGTGGTGAGTCCCGGCGTTCCGGTCGATGCTCCCCTGCTACAGCAGGCGCGCTCGCTGGGGGAAGCTGTAATTGGCGAGATCGAGTTAGCGGCGCGATTTCTGCGCGGACCAATCGTTGCGATCACCGGGTCGAATGGTAAAACCACGACTACCACGCTGACCGGCGAAATTTTGACGGCAGGCGGATTGCCCACTCTCGTTGGGGGCAACATTGGCACTCCTGCGATCTCGCTGACGGAACGCGCGACCCCGCAAACCGCTATTGTGCTCGAGGTTTCCAGCTTTCAGTTGGAAACAATTCAAACCTTCCATCCGAAAATCGCTGTTGTGCTGAATGTGACGCCCGATCATCTGGACCGGCACAAGACGCTCGAAGTTTATGTGAACGCGAAGGCTCGCATCTTTGAGAATCAGGGTGAGAGCGACTTTGCCGTTTTGAACGCCGACGATGCAATTTGTGCTGCTATGGCCGACAGGACGCGGGCGCAAATTTGCTGGTTCAGCCGGCAGAAAGAGGTAAAACAAGGGGCGTGGGCGAACGAAGGGAAGATCTTGGTCCGTCAGGCATCCGACCAGCGGGAGATCATGCAGCTTTCCGAGATTCCGTTGAAGGGCGCGCACAATCTGGAGAACGTGCTGGCAGCGGTCTGCGCCGGCGCGCTGATGGGCTGTGCTCCGGAAAAAATCAGGGAAGCGGTGCGCGAATTCAAAGCGGTGGAACATCGCCTGGAATTTGTCGCCACAATCCGCGGCGTGGATTATTACAACGACTCTAAAGCAACGAACGTAGATGCAACGATCAAAGCGTTGGAGTCGTTTCCAGCGGACATCCATCTCATTCTCGGCGGCAAGGATAAAGGCAGCGATTATTCCGTCCTCAACGATTTGCTGCGAAAACGTGTAAAACGCGTGTATACGATCGGTGCGGCGGCCGCGAAGATCGAATCGCAAATCGTTTCGTCGAAAGACGGCGGCCCCGAAATTGTCCACGCCGAAACTCTCGAGCATGCCATCCGCAAGGCGAGTTCGGTTGCAGAAACGGGAGACGTCGTGTTGCTGGCTCCAGCTTGTGCGAGCTTCGATCAGTTCAAAAGCTACGAGCATCGTGGGCAGGTCTTTAAGGAGATTGTCACGGGACTTGCCCTTTCCGTCGAACCAAAACAATCAACAATCAAGAATCAATAATCAGCAATTCCTTCTCGGGCTCTTCGGCTCCCGTGGTGAAATAAAACTCCCATGGCGAAGCGGGTAAGCGTCGATCGCTGGTTGTTCACCGTCACCATGCTGCTGGTGTTTCTCGGGCTGGTGATGGTTTTCTCCGCGTCGGCGGTGATGGCGCGCGAGCGCTTCGGCTCGCCCTATGCCTTTCTTTTGAAACAATTGATCTGGGCCGGAGCGGGACTGGTCGCGATGGTGGTCGCGATGCGCATCGACTATCGCCACTACAAGCAACCCGCGGTCGTGTTTTCATCGCTCGGCGTCACAACGCTGCTCCTGATCTCCGTTTTTTTTCTCGATCGCTCCCATAACACGCATCGATGGATCCACGCCGGCGGTTTTTCCTTTCAGCCTTCCGAATTGGCGAAGCCAGTGCTGATTCTGTTTCTGGCGTATTTCCTCGAGCCGCGCGCCAAGTCGATGGACGATTTGCGCAACACGCTCATGCCGGCTGCGATTCCGATCGTTGCGCTACTCGGGCTCATTGTTTTGCAGCCCGACCTGGGGACGGCGATTGCCTGTGCCGGCATCGCCGCCTGCATCTTTTATGCAGCGGGAATGGGTATGCGATATTTTGCTTACTCGTTCGGTGCGGCACTCGTGCCGCTTTATTTCTTGATTTTTCATGTTAGCTGGCGCCGCGATCGCCTGCTGGCGTTTATGAATCCGTATGCCGACCGCCAGAGAGCCGGCTTCCACATCATTCAGTCGCTGATCGCGGTGGGCACGGGCGGGATGACAGGCGTAGGCCTAATGGAAGGCAAACAGAAGTTGTTTTATCTGCCGGAACCACATACGGACTTCATTTTCGCGGTTACGGCAGAAGAACTTGGGCTTCTCGGCGCTATGTTTGTGGTGTCGCTGTTCGCTATTTTCCTGTGGCGTGGAATGCGCGCTTCGTGGCGCACGGAAGATCTGTTCGGGCGATATCTGGCCGTCGGAATTACCAGCATGGTCGTGCTGCAAGCGTTCATCAACATCAGTGTTGTGCTGGGGATGATGCCTACCAAGGGAATTCCGCTACCGCTGGTTTCCTACGGGGGATCGTCGGTGTTTGTGACGCTCGCGTGCATCGGCGTGTTGCTGAATATCACGAAGCAGGCAGAGTGAGGAAGTCGTCGCGGGCTCACGCGGAACTTGGTGCTGTTCCTAAGGGTTACGCTAATTCCTGTAACTCTGTCCTTGTTGCCGGCTGGTTTATAGTCACTTCATGCGAGCCATTCTGGCGGGCGGCGGGACTGGCGGACACGTCATACCCGCGTTGGCGATTGCCAAAGCACTCAAGACCCAATACGGGGCGGAAGTGTCGTTTATCGGCACCGCTCGCGGAATCGAGAACCGCCTGGTCCCGGCTGCCGGCTATTCGCTGCGGTTGGTTCGAGTGGGTGCATTGAAAAATGTGAGTTTGACTACGCGCGCACGCACCGCATTCGATCTGCCGCGCGCCGTGTGGCAGGCGGGAACCATGTTGAATGAGTTCGCGCCGGATGTGGTTATCGGAGTAGGCGGGTACGCGTCCGGGCCGGCGATGCTATCTGCCGTCATTAAGCATATTCCGACACTCGCGTTCGAACCCAATGTGGTGCCGGGATTCGCGAATCGCGTGGTCGCGCGGTTCGTAAGCGCCGCGGCGGTGCACTTCGAGGAGACCGCGAGTTATTTTCGCCACGCCGAAGTGACCGGCGTGCCCGTGCGGCAGGCTTTTTTCGAAATTCTGCCCAAACGCGGTGGGAGACCGACCCTATTGGTGTTCGGCGGAAGCCAAGGAGCACATGCGATCAATGAAGCGATGATCCGTTGCTTGCCGGAGTTGCGGCGGCAGGCGCCTGGGATCCACATCATCCATCAGACTGGAGAGCGTGACTACAATGACGCGCGACTGGCGTATAACTCGTTCACGGCTTCGGGGGATGAATCGGCTGAGGTTTTTAAGTTCATCGAAGACATGCCGGCGGTCTTCGCGCGCTGTGACCTTATTGTTTGCCGGTCAGGCGCAAGCACCGTGGCCGAGATCACTGCCGCAGGAAAGCCCGCCGTCCTTGTGCCGTTTCCCCGGGCAGCCGATGACCATCAGCGGGTGAATGCAGAGGCTCTGCATCGAGTAGGCGCGGCAGTGGTGGTCGAGGAATCAAAGCTGGAAGGAGTGTGGTTGGCAGAGACAATTTCAGCCTTGCTCGGCGATACACCTCAGTTGTCGCGGATGAGCCAGGCTGCTCGAAGTCTGGCGCATCCCAATGCGGCGCGCGACATTGCCGCGCTGGCCGCGAAAATAGCTGGATGTGAGGAAACTCACCAATCGAGCACGGTTGGGCTGTAATCTTCGCAGTTCGGGAACGACTTCAACGATGCAGTCTCTGAAAAAATATCTCGGACGAGCGGCCGTTGTGCTACTGATCGTTCTGATGGTGCTTTATTGCGGAGACTGGATCGCGCTGCGAATTCTCATGGCGCGGGGAACTGCATTCAGTTCGGTCGAGGTTGACCAATTTCTCGCGACCCCGCTGAAGGGCAACAAGGCGGAGTACGATTTTCTAGGAAGCTTTCAGCAGCCTTGCACCCGTTCGATCTTCCCGCATACAGGAAAACCTCCGTGCTGGTGGGTGCGGCGGCACAGTTCCGTGTGGGAGTGACAGAGACCAACTGGTTCGAGGCTGTCTCAACGTAGGCGCTATTCATGTTTGCCAAAATTCAGCACGTCTATTTCGTCGGCATCGGGGGCATCGGGATGAGCGGTATCGCGGAGGTCCTGCTGAATCTCGGCTACAAAGTTTCTGGATCCGACCTCAAAAGTTCTTCTGTGACGCAGCGGCTGGCAGCTCTTGGTGCAGTTATATTCGAGGGGCATCGCGCGGAAAACGTGCGGGGTGCCGAGGTTGTAGTAACCAGCTCGGCCATCTCCGAAGAGAATCCGGAGGTTCTCGAAGCGCACAAACTTCACATTCCGGTAATTCAGCGCGCCGAGATGCTCGCTGAACTGATGCGCCTGAAATATGGCATTGCCATAGCTGGAATGCACGGGAAAACCACTACCACCTCAATGGTCGCCGCAGTTCTGGCCGCGGGCGGACTTGATCCCACGGTCGTAGTGGGCGGGCGCGTTGGCGCCATGGGATCGAATGCGCGGCTCGGCAAATCGCAATATTTGGTGGCTGAAGCCGATGAAAGTGATCGGTCGTTTCTGAAGCTTTCCCCGATCCTGTCCGTGGTGACCAATATCGACCGCGAGCACATGGATTGCTACCGCAACATGCGCGA
>JASHNX010000233.1 GCA_030041415.1 Candidatus Sulfotelmatobacter sp. | reverse complement strand
AAAGCGAATTCAGATCGCGCTGGCACTGGCATTGATCGCGGTAGGCGTGCGCGCTGCTTACATTCTCTATCAGCGCCACGAGGATTACTTGGCGGCGCAAAAAGTCCGGATGGCGAAGAACGCGGGGTATTCGAATCCGGATTATTACGTCCAGCCGAAGAAACTCTATCCCTACGATTTGAAATCCGCGCAGCAGTTAACCCAGCAACCGGTGTGGGCGAAGGAAGGGTATCGCTATACGTACTACCGCTATGTGCCTGTGGTGAAGAAAGTCGATTTCACCCATGACATGGGTCTGCTTGGGCCGATCGAGCGGCTCGATATAAAGGATGTGATGGCCGTGGCCGCGCCAGGCGGCCGTAAGCAGGTAGTTGCGGTGTTCGACAAAGACGAGAAGAACTACGCCGTCCCGATCGGATTTGAAAACGACGATGGGACATACAAAATCTATTCCGACGAAATGTTTTACATCGAAGATCCGCACGATCTCTATAAACATTGGCCTTCGGATGTGTGGCAGTCGATCTCGCAGCACGAAGTAAAGCCAGGTATGAATGAGCTGCAGGCGGTGTTCGCGGTCGGCATGGGAGTGCCCGATGCTGGCGGGTCTTCCGACGAGAAGACGGTGCACTACCCCAACGGAGGAAAGGCTCTGGTTGTGACGTATAGCGATGGGAAGGCCACTGAGATCAAACCGGGAGCCTGACCTCCCACAATTTACGCTTAAGAAATCCCGCCTCGCTAGCCCCGCGGTGCTAGGACGTTGGTGACCTGCTTCCTACTTAAGAATCCTCTTAGAATTTAAGTGCCGTTGGAACGTATTTCCCGCGGTGCGGGATATTCCGCGCAGTTTGCTCTAATTCACGAGCAAGAATCAGCCGCTCGTAATCGATTGATAAAAGGAGACTTTTATGGCCGCAGGCGCCGCGCCCGCTCCCCAAAAGAATTTGAAAACGAACGATGAGACAAACGAAGTGTCACAACAGCAACCGGCAACCCTGAAGCAGCGGATCGTCCAGAAGCTGCATGAGATTTTTGCAGGACGCGAAGAATATCTCGGCTGGCGGCAGTAATTTGCGCTGGGGTGCTTTCAGCCAGACACCTCACCACGACCCGCATCGATCTCAACCAACAGAGAAAACTAGGCCGAACTCGCGCAGTGCTTGGCGCGCACGCTGAGTACGGCGCGCGCGATTTGCTCGAGCGGCATCACGACATCGACCGCGCCGCGCTCGATTGCTTCTTTGGGCATGCCGAACACAACGCAGCTGGCCTCGTCCTGGGCGATGGTGACCGCGCCGGCTTCTTTCATTTCCAACAGGCCATCGGCTCCATCGTCACCCATGCCAGTCATGATGACCCCTACAGCCTTTGTGCCGGCCGCAATTGAAACGGAACGAAATAGAACATCTACGCTGGGACGATGACGTGAGACCAGCGGTCCGTCGGTAATCTGAATCACGAATTCCTCGCCCCTACGGTTCACCAGCATGTGGCGATTTCCCGGAGCAATCAACGCGTGTCCGTTTTGCAACCGGTCGCCATCCCGTGCTTCAACGATTTCAACCGCACATTCTTTGTTCAAGCGATCGGCAAACGCCCGAGTGAAAACTTCAGGCATGTGCTGCACGATCACTACGGGCGGGCAATCGGTGGGCAGCGCGCCCAGGAACACGCGCAGCGCTTCCGTGCCGCCGGTCGACGCTCCCACTGCAATCAGGCTGTTGGGCGACGCGGTCGAGGAAGAAGATTTGCTTTTGCGTGGCAGCACCGCGTCGGCCGTGAGGCGGGCGATGGATGCAAGCCGGGGCTTGAGCTGAGCCTGAGACGCGCTCCAGACCGCATCCAGGAGTGTGACTGCCGATTCGTGCAGGAATTCTCGAACTCCGACTTTGGGCTTGGTAATGACTTCGACTGCGCCTTCTTCCAGCGCGCGTAGCGCGAGTTCGGTGCCACGGGCGGCGAGGCCGGAGCAGACTACCACCGGCGTCGGCATCTCTGCCATGATTTTGCGGATGAATGTAAGTCCGTCCATGCGAGGCATTTCAAGATCGGTGACGACCACGTGGGGTGGTTCTTTCTGCATTTTCGTCCAGGCGATGATAGGATCTGCAGCCGCCTTCACCTGAATGCGGCGATCGGTCGACATGATCGCCTGCATCACTTGGCGCACCATGGCGGAGTCATCTACCACCAGAACCTGCAGTTCGTTTTGACCGATCGTCGGCATCGCTTAATTCATGCTCCCGAACATTGACTGCACACACGCACAGGGTGCAGCTTTACCGCGCCTCGTTGTGATTTCGCTGCTTGAGGTAAATCGTCGATTCCAGGCTGCTCAGTTCTTCGGTGATGTTGGTCAGGTTCTCAGCGTGCCCGACAAACAGTAGACCGTTCGGAATCAGCTGCCGGACGAGATTCGTCACTACTCGCTGCTTCGAAGCCGCGTCGAAATAGATCAGCACGTTGCGGCAAAAAATGGCGTCGAATGGGGCTTCGGGCAGACTCGTTTCCAGGTTCAGATTTAACCGGCGGAACTCAACCATCGCTTGAATTTCATTTTTTACTTTCATCTCACCTTCCCGCTCGCCAGTCCCGCGCAGCATAAAGCGGTGCAGAACAGGCTCGGGTAACTCAGAGCAACGCGCGATGGGATAGATCCCTCTGCCGGCTTTTTCGAGGACCCGGTTCGAGATATCCGTGGCCAGCACGCGAACATCCCAACCGTCTTCCAGAGGAAGCTGCGCCGCCGCCAGCATAGCAAGAGTGTAGGGTTCTTCTCCCGATGAGCAGCCCGCACTCCAGATACGCAAGCGCCTCGGGCGCGTGCCACGCTCGGCTTCGCTTCGCCACCGCGGAAAGATGGTTTGCTCGAGGAATTCGAATTGCCGTGGTTCGCGGAAGAAGCGGGTTTCATTGGTGGTGATCGCGTCGATCATGCGAGCGCGCTCTTCTTCCTGCTCGGGCTGCGAGACCTGCTCGAAATACTCTTTCAGTGTCGGAATCTCGAGTTCGCGGAGGCGGCGAAACAACCGGCCGCAAAGCAGGGCCGTTTTGGAATTGCCCAGCCAGATGCCGGTTTCGGAGTAGATCAGTTTTTGGAATTTCTGAAACAGGGCGGGACTGACAGAAAGTTGCGGGGGTTGCTCCAGAAAGGAGTCAGGATCGCCTGAAGCGAGCGAGCCTTGCCCTGGGGCGGAGCCGGCCGACACCTCTTAGGCTCCGGCCCCGAAATGAGATGGCTTTGCCGGGCCACCTTTTGTCGCAGCATCGCTGCTGCTATCGTTGCCAGCTTCCTCGACAGATTCTGTTACAGTGAGCACTTCGTCCGCGGACAGAACCTTGTCGATGTCGAGAATAAGGCAAAACTTCTTGCCCATGACACCCATGCCCAGCAGATATTCGTTTTTTACCCGCGTGCCGAAAGGTGGCGTTTTCTCGATTTCGTCGGCCGCGAGGTCGATCACCTGGCTCACCGCATCGGAAAGGACGCCCATAGTGATGCTTTCGCCCTGAAACATTACATCGGTGACGATGATGCACGAAAACTTCGAAATCCGGCTCGGCTGCATGCCAAACTTCACCGCGAGATCAACTACCGGAATGACCTTCCCGCGGAGGTTCGTGACTCCGCTGATCCACGACGGCGTATTGGGCACGGTTGTCACCGTATCGTACTCGATAATTTCGCGGACCTTCGCGATCACAACCGCGTACTCCTCGCCCGCAGTGAAGAAGGTCAGATACTGCGCTTTGTTGACCGGGAGTTGTTCTTTCCCCTGGCTCTTAGCTCCCATAGTTTCAGTCCTCATGTTTCAGCTGCTCTGTGCGAGTGGTGCTCGGTTCTCCTGTAGATCGGGACCGCGAGGGTCGCACGCGCGAATTTCTTCCTTCCTTAGAATGGAGAGAAATTCGCCTCTTCCTCGACTCTGCCTCCGCTCGTTTTCGAGGTGCGTTGCGGGAAGCTTTTGAACGATGGACTCAAGGGCATCGTCACACGCTTCTCGCCACTATTCACGCGGGCATACTGTTCTCCAGCCACGCGGAAGAAAGTCATCAGCTGCTGCAGTTGCTCAGACTGCGCCGCGAGCTCTTCGGCGGTGCTTGAGAGTTCTTCGGCCGACGACGCATTGCGTTGCGTCACGGTATCGACTTGCGCCATAGCGCGGTTAATCTGGGTGACACCTCCCGATTGCTCGGTCGAGGCTGCGGCTACATCCTGCACCAGTTCCGCAGTTTTCTTGATCGAGGGAACCAGATCGGCCAGCAGTTGGCCGGAGCGTTCTGCGATCTTTACGCTCTTCCCGGCGAGTCCGCCGATTTCCTGCGCGGCGACCTGGCTGCGCTCAGCGAGCTTCCGGACCTCGACCGCGACCACGGCGAAGCCACGGCCCTGATCTCCGGCACGAGCCGCTTCAATCGCAGCGTTGAGGGCGAGAAGGTTCGTTTGGTAGGCGATTTCTTCGATCACCGAGATTTTGGCCGCAATCTGCTTCATGGCTTCAACGGTTTCTCTCACCGCGTTGCCACTTTCCTCGGCAGCGTTCGCGCCTTTGGCCGCCGCCTGCTCCACCTGGCGGCTGTTGTCGGCGTTTTGGGTGATCGAGGCATTCATCTGCTCGAGGCTGGAACTCATTTCTTCCACCGATGCCGCCTGCTCGCTCGTGCCTTGTGAGAGGCTCTGGGACGAAGCAGAAACCTGCTGCGCTGCAGACGCTACCGCCGCCGAACCTTCGCGCACATCGCGGATAATGCCTGAGAGTTTTTTGCTCATCTCATGCATCGCCTGCTGCAACTGGCCGGTTTCGGAACTGTTGGTGGCCAGTATTTCGGTGGTCAAATCGCCCGCAGCGATTTTTTCTGCGTGTTCAACGACCTGGCGGATGGGGATGGTGATGCTCCGCGTGACGCTAAATGCCGTGATCAAACCAAGAATGAGGATCCCAATAATGAGCGATATCGCAATCCTGCGTGCCACGAGGTAGGCTCGCTGGCTCTCCTCCATGCTTTTCTGCATTGCCGCAGTCTGAAGATCTATGAACTTTCCCCATTCGGCGCGATACTTGTCGAGGACCGGAATTACATCTTGGCTCAGCGATGTAAATGCCTGATCGCGCTTATTCGCAAGGAGCATCTCCTTGGCTTTTGCCCGGGCCACACGGTAGGCTTCGCGATCATGCATCACAAGATCGAACATTTGGCGCTCTTCGGGCGAGTTCAAACTCTTCTCGATGGCGGCAACCTGAGTGGTGATTTCTGCGCTCACCGCATCGTTCTCGGCATTAAGCCGCTTCTCCTCATCCGGATCCTTTGTCTCGAACAACTGAAAAGTGACGCGGGCATTGGTAATGGAGTTCTCGATTGTCCGGTGGGTCAGCTCCACGATGTTGTAGCGCCTCTGCAATGTCGCGGCCATTTCAGCGTTCAGCCGGCTGAGCCAGTTCAGCCCGACCCCCGCTGCCGCGATCACGAACAATAGAATGGTTCCGAACACGACTCCCAGCCGCGTTCCGATTTTCTGATCTTGCCAGGTTTTCATTTCCTTCCCCCTCAAACGCCTTCCTATTCGTATCGATGAATCTCTAAGCTTGTGCCTGCAAACTCGACTGCATCACTCCTCGCAGAAGACTGGGAACATCGAGAATCAGACCGACGCGCCCATCACCCAACACGGTTGAACCGGCGATGCCGTGCACGGACCGGAAAGCTTTCCCCAAGGGCTTGACCACCGTCTGCATTCCCCCGAGCAATTCGTCGACGGCAATGCCGGCACAGAATTCATTGACCTTCACCACGACGATATTTTCTCTATTTGGAATTTCCCCCGGCAGGCTGAAGGTACGCCGCAATCGCACGTAGGGAAGCGGATCTCCGCGCAGGCTGAGAATTCCGCTAGCTCCGGCGTTGCTCTGTGCGGCCGGCAATTCGGTGCACTCCGTAACGTGCTCGAGCGGGACGATGAACACTTCGCTACCGACTTTTACGGAAAATCCCTCGATGATGGCGAGCGTCAACGGCAGACGAATCGTGATCGTGCTGCCTTTACTCTTCGTGCTTGTGATCTCGACGGTTCCGCGCAAATTGTCAATGTTGCGGCGTACCACGTCGAGGCCAACGCCGCGGCCAGAAAGATCGGTGACTGTTTCCGCGGTCGAAAAACCCGCCTGGAAGACGAGACCGTAGATATCCTGCTCTCGCAGCTCTTCCTTGCCCGAGATCAGACCGACCCGCCGCGCTTTCTCGAGAATTCGCTGGCGGTCGAATCCGGCTCCGTCGTCCTGTAAGATAACCACAATGTTGCCGCCGCTGTGTCCAGCCGAGAGCTTGATGACGCCACAGGCGTTCTTGCCTTTGCCTTCGCGAACGTCGGGTTTTTCCAGACCGTGGTCGACGGCATTGCGAATCAGGTGAACCAGAGGATCCTTTAATTGCTCGAGCACAGTTGTATCGACCTCAACATCTCCGCCGGTCACCTCCAGGCGGGCTACTTTTCCGTGTGTCTTGGCGAGGTCGCGCACGGAGCGGACGAACTGGCGAAAGAGCGGGCCCACCGGAACCATGCGGATGCTCATCACTTCACTCTGCAGGTCCATGTACAGGCGCTCTGCTTCGCGATGCATTTCGAGGATGGTACGGCCTTGTTCGCCCCCCAGCTTTTCGATCATCTGCCTCAGACGGCCTTGCGCGATTACGATTTCGCCCGTGAGATTCAGCATGTGGTCGAGCTTGTCGACATCGGCGCGGAGCGTGCGATGGTTGGGATTGGGCAGAGTATCGAGCTTCGGTCCTGAGCTAGTCTCTTCGCGGGCGCCGTTGGTGGTGACGACGCGCTTCGAGCGCTTCTCAACTTCATGGGCAATTTCTTTTCGCAGCCGGTGTTGCTGCTGCGTGAGCTCGACCGGGCCAGATTGGGCGGCTGCGACCATGGCGCGTAGTTCATCCACTGCTTTCAGCAATAGCGAAATCACGTCGGGACCGGGCAAAGCCTGCTGCTCTCGAAAAACATCCAACAGGTCTTCCACAACATGGGCGAAACCGGCGAGTTCGGGTAATTCCAACGAAGTCGCATTTCCCTTAATGCTGTGCGCCACGCGAAAAATCGTGTGCAGGAGTTCAAGATCGGAGGGGTTCGTTTCCATCTGAACCAGAGCCTGCTCCATCGCGTCGAGGCCCTCTTCGGATTCGACGAGGAACGACGCCAGCACCGCTCCGCGGTCAAAATCTGCCAGATCCATCGCCCCTCCTTTCCAATCGCTTGACGTCTTTCAAGCCGACACTTGATCGAAGCTCTTGATAGTGGTTACGCCATCCTCAATCTGAAAAAGCAACCTCCGGCCGTGCTTGCCGGAAACATCGCGTTCTACGATGGGAATGCCGGCTGAGCGAAGGAAGTTTTCCGCAAGGTCGATGTTGCGCGTGCCCAGCGAATGCGTGAGATCGGCGGAAAATGCGCTCGAGCCGCCGAAGATCTTCGCCTGCAGATTCTTGATTTCGCATCCCAAGGCGAGCACTTGTTTCAAAAGCTCGGGATTGGCGACGTTGCCGTAGCGCAAGCGGTTTGGACCATCGCTCGCGCCATCCGGCAAAAGATAATGGTTCATGCCGCCTGCTCTCCTGCGGCGGTCCCACAGGCAAATCGCGGCGCACGAACCGAGGATCGTCGAGATAACAATCGGGTCTGGAGTGGCGAAAACCTGCCCCGGATAGAGGAAGTGCCGCGACCCGTTTGGCTCTGCCGCCTCATAGGTCTTCATGACCTCTGCGGGCAGCATTGCCGGGTTGAATTTGGGGGAACTTTCTTTCATGGTCAGATTCCTTGGCCCTTTTTTCGTGTCTTCGAGCGGCTGCTCGCACCGAAAAGGGGCGTGGCCGCTTCCTCCGAGAGAAGTTTGAAGAGCTCCAGGTCGTGAGCGTCGAAGGCGGCTTTTTGCGGCAACAAGCGCAAAATTGCCAGCACGCCGAGAGTCTGATCTCCGACGCGAATAGGAACGAAGGCTTCACCCACCGCGATGGGGTTCTCGCGCTCCAGGTTTTCTACGGTCAAATAGCATTCGCCTCGCATCACCTGCTGACGGCCTGTGGGACCCAGGGCTTTGAGTAAATCGTAGTTTTCCAGGTCGGCGCCAAAGGACCAGCAAACCGAAAACGTCTGGTTGTCAGAATTAACTTTGAACAAGCCGATTTCTTCACAACCGAGCAGATTAGCAACGATTTCGCGCAAGCCTTCAATCGCGTCTTCTTTGCCGGTGCTTTCGGCTAATCTCTTCCGCGCCGCAGCGAGACGGAGTTCGTTCATTGGATCAGCCGCGAGCGCGGGTTTCGCCGCGGACGCTTGTTTGTTCAGGTTCATCGATGGTCCTGTCGAATTCTGTGGAGCGCACAGAATCGCCTTGCTGTTATTCGCCCAGGTAGCTCTGCAACAGGGCCACCAGTTCTGAGCCGTTCACCGGCTTGGTGATATAGTCGTTGCAACCGCTCTGGAATCCGGCCTCCATGTAAGACTCTTCACCGCGCGTCGTCACCAGGACAATTGGGATTTGGCGGGTGCTTGTCCCCTTGCGGATCATCTTGCAGGCTTCAAATCCGTTCATGCGCGGCATGACCACATCCATCAGAATGAGGTCAGGCTGCTCCTGCTGGGCTTTTTCGACCGCTTCTTGGCCGTCGCTGGCAGTTACACACTGGTAAGGCGTTCGCCGCTCCAAAATCTCGCGCTCCATCATCAGAGCTGTCTTTGAGTCGTCTACTACAAGGATTTTCTTAGCCATGTCTCCTCGGTTCACCGGTCCAAGGTTGCGGAAAAACTACGGGCGATGGTAGTTCGCATCGGCGCTCCGACTACCATTAGCAATCTGTAACACAGGTAATCAGTACTCGATAGTTACGCCGGTAATTGACGCTTCGGAAGGCGCTCGCCGGTGCCGCGGATTTGCGGAAAAGAACAAAAGCGCTGCCCGGTTCTCCTAATTCGGACGAGTTACGAACGTCGATGTACCTGTGATCGCCATCACCCCTCGCTGTGCGCTTCATCATGGCCGGTTCTGACCTGCGGGATGACAATCATGATGAAGAGGTGGGCCATGATCATCACCTACAGATTCGTCCGCCTTATCGAGGACCACTCCGAGGAGTTGGCTGCGGGCCTTCTGCATAAGGTGCAGAAGTCCAGCCGCACTGAAAGCTACAAAACGAAAGTTCCGAGCGATGACCTGAAGCAGAGGGTAATCGAGATTTACCGTCACCTCGGCGAGTGGCTCCTGCACAAAAATGAAGCCGAGATTGAACAGCGGTACACCGCGATCGGCGCACGCCGTGCCCATCAAAGTGTTCCGCTAAGCGAGCTGATCTGGGCGATTATCTTAACCAAACACAATCTTTGGGAGTTCATCCTGGACGAGGCTTACCCCGAACGTCCGATCGAAATCCTTGGGAAACAGGAACTGTTGCAACTGCTCGATCAGTTTTTCGATCGAGCGATTCATTCAGCCGCCGTCGGATACGAATGGGCAGTGGAAGCAGGAGCCAGAGAATTCGGGGAACAAAAACTCGCAGGTTAGTGGGGGACATGCCAATGTCGTGGGAGACAGAGTACAAACGCCGTCTGCAAACCGCCGATCAAGCACTCGAACACGTGCAGTCGGGGATGCGCGTCTATATTCAGCCGGGCTGTGCGGAACCGGAAACGCTCGTCGAAGCGCTCATGCGGCGCGGCCCTCACGTGAATGACGTGGAAGTGGTTCACATGATGACCATGGGCTGCGCTCCGTACATCGCGGCCGAAATGGAAGGCCACTTTCGCCACAATGCGATGTTCATTGGGCCGAACGTCCGCGATGCCATTAACGACGGCCGCGCCGATTACACTCCCATTAACCTGAGTGAGATCGAAGACTTGTTCGAAAGCGGCGCTATGCCGATCGACGTGGCGCTGCTGCAGCTCTCTCCGCCGGATAGCCATGGATTCTGCAGCTTTGGCATTGGCGTCGATACGTCTCTTACGGCCGCCAAATGTGCACGCTTCGTCATCGCGCAGATCAACGATCAGATGCCACGCACCTATGGCGACAGTTTTATTCACATCAGTGATCTCGATGCGATTGTTGAATCCTCGCGGCCTTTAGCCGAGGCGAAACGGCCGAAATCCAGCGAGACACATCTTGCGATCGCCAAAAACGTCGCCGGTTTGATCGACGACGGGGCCGTGTTGCAGTTGGGTATCGGCGGCATTCCCGACGCCGTCTTGCCCTATCTTTGTGATCGCAAGGATCTGGGTGTGCACAGCGAAATGATTTCAGATGCTTTGATTCCTCTGATTGAGGCAGGCGTAATTACCGGTGCACGCAAGAATTTCAAGCCGCGCAAAATAATTGTCGGCTTTGGCCTGGGTACGAAGAGGCTCTTCGAATTTGTAGACAACAACCCGATCTTCGAGTTTCATCCCACGGCCTATACGAACCATCCGATGTCGGTGGCGCGCAACGACAACATGGTCGCGATTAATTCTGCTCTGCAGATCGATCTTACCGGGCAGGTCTGCTCCGATTCGATTGGCAACCAGTTCTACAGCGGCATCGGCGGCCAGGTGGATTTCCTGCGCGGGGCGGCCTACTCGAAAGGCGGCAAGCCGATCATAGCCATTCCCTCGTCGGCGAAAGACGGCAAGATTTCTCGAATTGTTCCCATGCTGAGCCCGGGCGCCGGCGTGGTTACTTCACGAGGGCTGGTGCGCTACGTGGTCACAGAGTTCGGGGTTGCGTTTCTGCACGGCAAATCGATTCGCGAGCGGGCGAAGGCTTTAATCGAAATTGCTCACCCCGATTTCCGCGACGGGCTCTACGAGTATTGCGAAAAAACGAAATGGTTGCAAAGGCCGCAGGTGGAAGAATTCGCCGGCACGAGGTGAAGGAATGGCAGCAAGAGGCAAGGTCACGATCAGCGTGGAAGAGTGTAAGGGTTGCGGGTTGTGTGTGGAGTCCTGTCCGCCGAAGTGTCTTGAACTCGCCGAGGAGCTGAGCCCTTATGGCGTGCATCCGGCGCGTTATACGGGAAGCGAATGTACCGGGTGCGGAATTTGTTTTTACTGTTGCCCAGAGCCGGGCGCGATTACGGTATATCGGCTTGTGCTGCCGGCTAAAAAAGTTTCGGCGCTTGCGGCCGAGCCTGCGAGTCCGTGAAAAGTGCAGCGTGATTTGGAGCACACACGGCTGTGATGACTAGCATTTGCAGAATGCCGGCGGTGAGCGACGATGTAACCGGAAAAAACCGGGCGTCTGACGCCGGCGAAAGAAAGGAGGGTCAAGCCATGAAGGGCACGGTGGAAATCCCGGAGCCGTCCGTAAGAGACATGCCACCGGTACGGCAAGAGGTGCCGGAATCGTTGTTGGAGCGTCTGATGACCGCCCCGGTGCAGGTCCGGCCACTGTTTTCCGATAGCTTGCTGCAGTATCGCGGCCAGAAAAAACGGCAAGGCTTGGCAACAGTTTTCTCGTTCCTATTCCAATGCTTTTTCCTGGGCATATTGCTTTTATTACCTCTTTATTTCACGCAGGAGTTACCCAAATCCCAACTGCTGACCTTCCTGGTCGCGCCCCCTCCGCCTCCACCACCGCCGCCACCAGCGGCCGCGGCGCAGGCAGCACGCATCCTGAAGGAAATTCAGACCGACCTGCTGTCGACCGGCGGGCTTCGAACTCCTACCAAGATTCCGCAGAAAGTAGAAATGATCAAGGAAGAAGAGGCACCGCTTCCGATCCCGACGGGCGGCGTTGTGGGAGGCGTTCCGGGCGGTATTCCCGGCGGGCAACTCGGAGGAGTCATCGGCGGCATCGTCAGCGCTACTTCGAACCTCGCTTACGTACCGAAGTTGCAGCCGGTTGTGCCCCAGCGTGTTCGCATCTCGCAAGGTGTCACCAGCGGCCTTCTGATTCGTAAGGTGGAACCGCTGTATCCCGTGTTGGCAAGGTCGGCGCGTGTTTCCGGCGATGTTGTACTGAAGGCAATTATCGATAAGCAAGGTGTAATTCAGGATCTGCAGCTGGTGAGTGGACACCCGATGCTGGTGCCGGCAGCTATCGATGCCGTGCGACAGTGGCGTTACCGGCCTTACCTGCTGAACGGACAGCCGGTAGAAGTGGAGACGACCATCACGGTAATTTTCACCTTGAGTGGATAGAGGTGGGGAAAAGGTTACAGCGAAGATTGAAAGCGAGGGCAAGAACAAGGAAAGGACTCATCGTCTATGCGCCAGCTTTGCAAAGGTAATGTTGCGGTCATGAAGGGCGCGATTCTGGCCGGTTGCAACGCTTATTACGGCTATCCCATTACTCCGGCAAGCGAGATTGCCGAAGCTGCCGCGAAATTCTTGCCGCAGGTGGGTGGAACCTTTATACAGGCTGAGAGCGAAGTCGCGGCTATCAATATGGTCTATGGCGCAGCGGCTGCCGGGGCCCGCGTCATGACGGCGTCTTCCGGCCCCGGCCTCAGTTTGATGCAAGAGGGCATCTCTTATTTGGCGGGAGCCGAGCTGCCTTGCGTAATCGTGGACGTTATGCGCGGCGGACCAGGCCTGGGAAACATCGCTCCCGAGCAGAGTGACTATTTTGCTACGGTAAAGGGCGGAGGCCACGGGAACTACAGGAATATCGTGCTCGCTCCGGCATCGGTGCAGGAGATGGCGAGCTTGACCATGTTGGCATTCGATCTCGCCGACAAGTACCGCAATCCTGCCGTCGTTCTGGCTGACGGATTTATCGGGCAGATGATGGAGGCGCTCGACCTCGAATATGCCGAGTGCAATATCCCCGCCAAACCTTGGGCAGTCAAAGGCACACCGGAAACTCGCGCCAACGTGGTGAGCTCCATTTATCTGGAGTCTGACGAACTGGAAGATCACAACCGGCAGATGGAGGCGAAATATATTCGCGCGCAAAACGCCGAGCCGCGATGCGAGCAGTATTGCACGGACGACGCGGAGATTCTCGTGGTGGGCTATGGCATTGTCTCCCGCGTGCTGCGATCGATGGTGGAAAAAGCGCGCGCCGAAGGCCTTCCCGTGGGCCTCTTCCGGCCGATCACACTGTGGCCATTTCCGTCGAAGGCGCTCGCGAAGGCGGCGGCGCACGCAACGAATGTTTTGGTAGTGGAGTTGAGCAACGGCCAGATGCTCGAGGATGTCCGCCTGGCATTGATTGGGAGAAAGCGGGTCGATTTTTACGGGCGCATGGGCGGCAATGTTCCGACCGTCGAAGAGTTGCGCGAGCAAGTCGAGGCGCGCATTCCCTCGCGCACCGAAGTTTTTGCCGGAGAGGTCGAGTGATCATGGCGGAGGTAGACTCAATGGCGACTGACGTGAAGGATGAGCGAACCGGCTTTGAAACCTACGAAGCTGTTCACGAAAAGTCTTCTGTCTTTTACGACCTGTACGAGCGCAAGTCCGACCTGAAGCAGCAAACCCATTACTGTCCGGGATGCGGTCACGGCGTCGCGCACAAACTGATCGCCGAAGCCTTGCAGGATTTGGGACTTCAGGATCGCACAATTTTCGTGAGCCCGGTTGGTTGCTCGGTTTTTGCGTACTACTATTTTGATGTCGGCAATGTGCAGGTAGCGCACGGACGCGCTCCCGCTGCGGCTACGGGAATCAAGCGTGCCTGCCCGGACAAGATCGTGATTTCCTATCAAGGAGATGGCGACCTGGCGGCAATCGGGACTGCGGAGATTGTGCATGCCGCGAACCGTGGCGAAAAAATTACCGTCTTCTTCATCAATAATGGAATTTATGGAATGACGGGCGGGCAGATGGCGCCGACGACGCTGGTCGGACAAAAGAGTACGACTTCCCCGTTTGGCAGGCGCCCTGCAAATGAAGGCTTTCCGATTCATATGGCCGAACTCCTGGCGACGCTGCAAGCCCCGGTCTATGTCGAACGAGTTGCGCTTTGCGACAACAAGAACATCATGCGAGCCCGGCGAGCGGTACGCAAGGCGCTCGAGTTGCAGCGAGACGGCGCGGGTTTCTCGTTCGTCGAAATTCTTTCTCCATGTCCAACCATTTGGGGAAAAGAGCCGGTCGCTGCTCGCAGTTGGGTATTAGAGAAAATGGTTCCGGAGTTTCCTTTGGCGGTGTTTCGCGATCGTAAGGAGCCATTGCCAGCCAATGGGGCGCCGCCGCAGCGGCCAGTCATTGAGGTCTTGGGAATTAAGGAAGCAATCAATAATCACGGCAACGGGAAACGCACCCAGCCGTTCAAGGGCCTTTCCATCAACATTGCAGGGTTCGGCGGCCAAGGCGTGCTGTTGCTTGGTCAACTGCTGGCTGAGATGGGGACGGAGCAGGGACTCGAAGTAAGCTGGTTGCCTTCTTACGGGCCGGAGATGCGGTCAGGAAGTGCGCATTGCTGGGTCATACTCTCAAAAAGTCGCATCGGTTCGCCGCTCACTGCGAAGCCAGATGTGCTGATCGCAATGAACGAAGTCTCTCTGCGGAAGTTCGCCAGCCAGGTTCCATCCGGAGGGTTCATTCTCTACAATGGCCAGACCCTGCCGGAAGATTTTCCGATGCCTCAAGCGCAGGTCTATTGTATTCCCGCCTCCGAAATCGCCGACAAGCTTGGTTCGGCAAAAGCCGCAAACATTGTCATGATGGGCGCCATGCTGGAAGAAACCGGATGCTTTGAACCGTCTACGGCGACACGGTTCCTCGAAGCAAAAGTAAAGAATCCCTCTCTGCTCGAAATCGATATCAAAGCGATCGCTGCCGGCCGCGAAGCAGTTGATCACCAAGTGAATCTTGGACCGTTGAGCCAGCCGGACGGCTTCGCGTAGAAACAACAATACGAGTTTGGCTGAGTAACTTGGTTTGACGCGCATCTTACGCCGAGCCCAGATATTGAATCGTTGTCTACAGCGTGACCGAAATCACGGGTAGCTGTGACCGCCGCCATCGCTCAACTTCCGCCATCGTGTAATGCTGGTTCCAGGTACGGAGGTGTCCCATGGCACTCGTGGACTCGAAAGCCGACACACCCGAGACCGCTAACCTGGATGTCGCTGCAAAGCACATAATCTCTGTAAAGAATATTTTGTACGCAACAGATTTTTCTGCGACTTCGGAAGTGGCGCTCCCTTATGCGGCCGCGGTCGCGCACAAATTTGGCAGCACGCTCCATGTCGCACACATCGTTTCTGACACAAGCCTGCTGCTTATGACCGGCGGGGTTGACTACGTAACCTTCGGAACTCTCTACGAAGATGCCCATAGCATTGCGAAGGAAAAAATTGACGCCCTTGCCGCACGCATGGCCGGCATTCCTACCCGGCGCTATGTTCGACACGGGAAGGTGTGGCCAAATCTCAGCAATATTATCGCGGAAAATACCATCGATCTGATCGTCGTTGGAACTCACGGGCGGACTGGCCTGGGAAAGATGGTCGTGGGTTCTGTGGCCGAGGATATTCTCCGCCACGCGCCCTGCCCGGTCCTGACCGTTGGACCGAAGATAGTCGGACGTTCCAAGCTGGCGCCACTAGATTCTCGGCGTGCCGCTCTCGCGCCTGTGGAATTGGAGCTACAGCATATCTTGTACGCCGCGAACCTTAGTCCGGTGTCGTTGCAAGTTGCGGCGGTGGCCGTGGGTCTGGCTGAAGAGTTCGAGGCGCGCCTCACGTTGATTCACGTTCTGGAGAACTATTCGAATCTCGACTCGCGTCCTGGGCCGATCGAGGAAGCTGCCCGGCGGTTGCAGGCGCTGGTAGCAAAAGACGCCGTGCTGCCTTATGCGCCGGAAATCATGCTGGATTTTGGCTCCGCCTGGCACTGCATCGTGAACAAAGCCGCGGAACTGGATACCGATTTGATCGTTCTGGGAGCGCAGTCCGCCGATCATTCGACGCACGTGCCATGGTCGACAGTTCATCAGGTCGTGGCGCACGCCAATTGCCCGGTATTGACGGTGAGAACTGATTCCGGAGAGTAACCGACCATCGCCAACACGTAGGTGACGAAAAGAAGCAGAGTCGAACAATAGTCTTTGGGGGATGAAAATGATCAACGACGATTTGGTGAAATGTCCGCTATGCGGCGGCTTTACGCATGTGGATAAACCTGAAGTGGTGGCAGCGTTGAAGGATCCGAAGATTTGCCGGCAGGTGGAAAAGTTTGTGGCGGAATTGCTGCATGCGGGAATCGTCGAGCTCGCAGAAGTTGCGGCCGGCGAGAGGCCGCAGAGCCAGGATTTTCATAAAGACGTCCACCAGTGGAATCCGAACGTGCCGGTGTGGCGGCGAAGCCCCAAGGAGTGATCGTGCCGGGCCCTAAGCTTTCTCGCGTGTAGTGGCCGCGCGGCGAGCACGTGCCGGAGAGGAGGTACTATGTCAACGGCCTGGCATTCACGCTACGCGTTGCGTACGCTTCGAGCCAAGGGGTCCACGATCCGCGAGCTCTTGAAGATCACGCAACGGCCCGAAGTGATTTCTTTTGCCGGTGGGCTGCCCGCTCCTGAAGTGTTTCCGGTCAAGCGATTCGAGGAGGCGTGCCGCACCGTGCTCGAAAAGCACGGCCCGCAGGCATTGCAATATGGTCCTACAGAAGGTTACGAACCGCTGCGGGAGATGATTGCACGGAACATTTCTCGCTACGGCATTCTGGCCGATACCGAAAACGTGCTGATCACCTCGGGCTCACAGCAGGCTCTCGATCTGATCGGCAAGCTGTTGATCAATTCCGGCGACCGCGTTCTCGTGGAAGCTCCCACATATCTGGGAGCGATTCAGGCATTCAATGTGTACGGAGCGCAGTTCGTTTCGGTTCCGTTGGATGACGACGGCATGTGCACGGATGAACTGGAAGGTTCGCTGCGGGTGAGTCCGAAGTTCATGTACGTTCTGCCCAACTTCCAAAATCCTGCTGGCGTCACCCTTTCGGAAGAGCGCCGCCGTCACCTGATTTTTCTGGCCGATAAGTACGGCGTCCCGATCGTCGAAGACGATCCTTACGGGCAGTTGCGCTACGAGGGCGAGCACATTGCTCCGCTGGTGGTGCTCGACTATAAAACCTTGAGCAGCCACAACGGCGTCCCGCCCGCAAATGTGATTTACCTCAGCACTTTTTCCAAGACTCTCGCGCCGGGAATTCGGCTTGCCTGGATTGTCGCGCCTTGCGAAGTGATCGGCAAGTTGACGTTGCTCAAGCAAGCTGCAGATCTTCACACCTCAACCCTCAATCAGATGGTCGCCTATGAAACCGCAAAAGACGGATTTCTTGATCAGCATGTGAAACTGATCCGCCAGGTGTATCGCGAGAGGCGCGATGCCATGCTTCAGGCGCTTGATGAATTCTTTCCACCCGAAGTCACGTGGACCCATCCCAAAGGGGGTTTATTTCTGTGGGCCACACTGCCCAAGGATGCTGATTGCCGGTCTCTATTTCGTGCAGCGTTGGCCGAAGATGTTGCGTTCGTGCCGGGAGATTCTTTCTATGCCAACGATGTATTCGAGGGCTGCCGCCATATGCGCCTGAATTTCTCGTTTTCCGAGCCAGAGCAAATTCGCGAAGGGATCAGGCGCCTCTCAGTAGCTGTGAAGATGCAACTGCGGCGCGCGGGGCATCCCACGCTGGAGATTGTAGAACGGTAGCCGCTTCGGACTTTCAAAGGCAGCAAGGGACGCGGAGAAAAGGCTGCGGGCGAGGTCAGCCGCTACCGCAACTGATCGTGACCGCAGCCGTGAGTGGGCTTTATTAGTCCGGTGTGCAGCCCAGAAAATCTTCGTGGCCCTCGAAAATCCTGCGAGCCAATGATTTTTTCGGCGCCGGTGCAACAACTTCCTCTCGAGCCTCTGTTTTCGCAACTGGTTTGGAAACTTCCCGAGACTCTTCTTCAACCTCTAGCGGGTTTTCTATTAGACCTGTTGGCATCTGATTACCTCCCACACGCGGATTGTTACCTGCGGCGGCGCGAGAAGACGATGACAATAATCACCTTGCTCAGTGACGCGGAACACCGGGCCGCCGTGGGCCTTCTTTCTCAACAACCGCACTACGATACGTGCGCCAGAGGCTTCTCTTCTTCCTTGGCTTCTACTTTTCCAAGGCCCACCTGGTCCAACACGGTTACTTTCGCAGGCGTGATTTCTTTCGCAATGCGGTTTCTTACCAGTGGTTTCAAGACGAACAGCGAAAAAAGCGCCGCGATGGCACAGAGCACACCTGAAATATAAAACGGCACCGCGAAAGAACCTCCCAAATATGCAGCCAGAGCCGCCGCTCCAAAGCCGGCAAAGACCGATGCTAGTCCTTTCGACGTGTACACCATGCCGTAGTTCGCCGAAGCGTACTTCGGGCCGAAGACATCGCCTGTAGTCGCCGAGAATAACGAAAACACCTCGCCCCAGAACAAAAAGACGAGAGAGAACAGAACCACGAAAGCGATTGGGTTCGCTCCAATTTTCGTCACCAGGTAAATCAGGATCGCTTCCGTTCCAAAGGTCAAGAACATGGTGTTCTCACGTCCCAGCCGGTCGGAAACCGATCCCCAGAGAATTCTGGAACCGGCGTTGCACAGTGACGTCAAAGTTACGACTAGTGGGACGATTGCCAGGCCAAGAATCTTTGCATCGTTAACGTGAAGCGATCTCGCGATCTGCGACAGATTCGCGGTGGCAATCAAACCGCCCGCGCAAGCAAAGAAAAACATCGTGTAAAGGAAATAAAACTCGGGTCTCGCAAGAGTCTGGGTCCAAGTGAAGTTCGCTTTCGATTGCACAACCGCCTTGCGAGCTTGCGTTACGCTTTGATCCCAGCCTGCAGGGGCCCATCCCGTCGGCGGATGTCGGAGAATCATGGCTGCAGTCAGCGCGATGATGCCCTGAGCCAGGCCCCAAACCGCCATCGTCTTGGCCCAACCGATGCTGTGAATGGTGTTGGCGATTGGAATTACTGTGAGAGCCGCGCCTCCGCCGAAGCCTGCAGCCGTCAAGCCGACGGCAAGGCCGCGCTTGTCCGGGAACCACTTCACTGCATTCGCGACCGAGGAAATATAGATGATGCCTGCGCCGGTACCGGCAATCACACCGTAATAGATGTAGAGATCGAACGGACTCCTGGCGACTGTTCCTCCGAGCACCCAACCAAGCGCAATGAAGATGGAGCCGATCGTCATCAGCTTACGAATGCCGAATTTGTCTACAAAGTATCCGGCGACCGGCATGGGCCATGTCTCGAACAAAATGAACGCCGAGAAAACGGCCGCGATTTTTGCATAGGGAACGCCAGCAAAAGTTTGCTTCATGCCGGGTGAAAACAACGTAAAGGAGTACTGATAGTTGGAAATGAGAATCATCGCGACAATACCGGCGATCAACTGAACCCAGCGGTTTCCGGCGATCGGGCCGAACATTTCTTTTGCGAGATCTCGTGGTGGCCGAATTACCGTTGCTGTACGCATGCCTCGTACCTCCCACAGTTTTTTCGTCTGCGCGAGTTAACCAGTTTGCCGAGCTAGGCTGGCCGCGCTCGCCAGCGAGTAGCCCCATTGGTGAGACAACTACTTCGAGGGCCAACGATTGACAGTCCCGGCGGCCCAGGGCTGGCAAAGAAGGTCGTTTTTTCTTACCTGCTCGGGAGGACCGGCAATCCGATTTGTCCTCCCGAACCAGGCACAGCAGGAAACTCCAGCCTCAATTGGCCGGGGGAACGTCGGCGTCGAGTTCCTTTTGTAGAGGAATTACTCCCGGCACCAACCACTTGTTCCACATCTCATCGATCTTGCTCTGGAAGTACTCGATGTCGTCTTCGACGAAGTGAGCGAACCTTCCCTGTTTAAGCAGGTAGTCGCGCACCGGCAATCGTTTGAAGCGTCCATTGGCGATCTGCTCCGTCTTGCCATAGAGCTTGATCTTGCCGTTCTCGACTTCATACAGCGGCCAAATGCCGGTATTCACGGCCAGTTCGCCCAGTTCGAACGAAAGCACGGGATCGAAATCCCAGCCCTTCGGGCAGGGATTGAGGCAGTGAATGAATGTCGGCCCGCCGATCGACAACGCCTTGCGGATGTTGTTCATCGCCTGCAGCGGATACGAAGTGGAAATCGTTCCAACGTACTTGCAGGTGGGATGGCCAACCAGCATCAGCGGGGCAACATTCTTTTTCCAGCGATGATGCATGATCCGTTTTACTTTTCCTGGTGTACTGAACGAGGTGTTCACGCCATACGGAGACGTTCCAGAGATCTGGATATCCGTGTTGGCGTACGACTCGTTGTCGTACATCAGGATCAGCAGGTTGTAATCGGGATGGGTCATGGTCGCAGAGATCGCGCCCAGGCCCATGTCAGCGCCGCCGCCGTCGCCGCAGAAAGCGATGACGTTGATCGGCTCGTCTTTCATGAAGCCCTTGCGCATCTGGACGCGCAACGCGGCCGCGACGCCCAGCGCGCCGGAGCCCGAACTGCCCAGTTGCGTGTGCATCCAGGGAATGCCCCACGGAGTTGCATAGTAAGAGGTGTTCGCCACGTACATGCAACCGGTGCTGCCCAGAACGATGGTTCTCGGACCCGCCGCCTTCGCCATCAGTTTCATGATTTGCGCAGACTCGCAGGCTTGACAGGTGCGGTGGCCGGACGTGTAGTACTCCTCATGCGGAACCTTCTTTACTCCCTTGAAGGCTTCCAGGTTTTGCGTCGGTTTCTCATCGATGAATGTTGTGCTCATTGATTCATATCCTTTCCGGCTATTGAATGAGCGTCGAGACGCTCATCCCCGCAGCCCGATCCATTGAGTCAGGGGTTGCGCAATTCCTTTGGCGGCATCGAAGACCGAGTCCGCGACTTTCTCGAGGTCCGGCACGGTAATCTCTCGTCCACCCAATCCGCCGATAAAACCCAAAACTGGCGGCCGAGTAGCCGAGCCGGTGTACATGGCCGATCGAAGCTCGGTCGCCACTACACCGCTGAGGTTCGGCGATCCGAACGAAAAATCGCGATCGATCACGCCGATTGCCTTAAAGCGCTCGAGGCATTTCGCGATCTCCGGACCAGCGAACGGCCGGAACCAGCGCAGGCGCACGAAGCCGACCTTCTTACCTTCTTCGCGCATCTTGCGAATCGCCACGCGGGCTGGTGTCGATAGCGTTCCCATGCCCAGCAGAACCACTTCGGCATCCTTGGTCATATATTCTTCAAAGAATGGATTGCCGTACTTGCGTCCGAAGATGTGCTCGAACTCGGCATACACTTCGCGGATCACGTCGCTAGCGCGCTCAGTGACGGCGTAGTTCTGCCTCCTGATTTCGGTGACCCAGTCTTCATTCGCCTGGGGAGCGACTGAAATTACGTTGTCGGGATGGAGCAGCAGATCTCCGCGATCATAGCGAGGCAGAAACTTCTTTACCTGCTCTGCCGACGGAATCTTGACCAACGCTTGCGAGTGGGTGAGGAACGCGCCGTCGCAACTGATCGCGAGCGGCACGAACATGCGGCGATCTTCCGCTACCCGATACGCAATCAACGCGGTGTCGAGCGCTTCCTGCGCGCTGTCAACCCAGGTCAAAAGCCAACCCAGATCGCGAACCGCGAGAGCATCGTTGTGTTCCACGCCGAACGCTCCGGGATCGTCAAGCGCGCGATTCCCTACCATGGCCACCATGGGAACGCGCAGAGCCGGAGTCACGGTCAGCGCTTCCATGGCATACATCCAGCCCACGCCGCTCGAACCGCAGAACACGCGAGCGCCGCAAACCGATGCGTGCTTCACGATTTCAAATTGTGAGTGCTCGCCTTCCGCCGCGATATACTCGCAATCCATCTCGCCATCTGCCACCAGTTGGCTTATGTATTGCATCACCGTGTCGTAAGGCCGGATCGGATACGCCGTGACTACGTCCACGTTGGCCAGTTTGCAGGCGATCGCAATGGCTTCCGCTCCGGTAATCAGGGCCTCCTGGTCTTCTATTTTTACCTTCTTCTTTTCTTGAACCGGCATTGTTAATGTCGCCATCTGATTCTCCTTGTCTTCCATCTGCCGCTTCGGCGGACTAGCCTTTGCGAGCGACTTCCAGGGCCTCGGGCACCTGTTCCTGATATTGACCGCGATAACGGAAACCATGAGTTCGCTTCTCGATCGGCACCGCGGATTCGATCGTCTTCTCCAGCCACTTCAGATAAGCATCCTTATCTTTCTGGAAAGCCTCGTACTGGCTGCGGTTGTCCTTGAATTGCGATTCGTTGACCATGGTGATGCAGTCTTGGACCGGGCAAACCTCTTCGCAAACGCCGCAGCCGCAACACGCTTCGAGGTTCACGTCATACGTGTTTTCGGCTGTTACGTCGAACGAGGCGTCGGGGCAGTTCAGCCAGCACAGCGTGCACTTAGTGCAAGTGGCAAAGTTGACCACGGGACGCTGAGTGCGCGATGAATATTTCTTGAACAACTCGTTGCGGGCTGGACGGAATCCGCCAACCTGGCCGGTGACCGGGTCCTTGTACGGTCCACCTTGCGGCTGACCCTTGATCGAAACACCGTCCCGCATGTCTTCCCACTTGGGCAATTCAAACTTGAAGAGCTCTTCGGGATTGCCCGCTCCGGCCTCGACATCGATCGTCATGAACCGGTCGTAGGCAGTTTTCGCCGACGTGACTTTCAACGGACTTTTCAGTTTTTCGGTGATGAACTGCTCGATCGCCTGCAGGCTCACAATTTCCGGCAGTGCCTTGGCGATTGCGCCTAGCACGCGAACATCGGTGTGGTCATCTTTATAGACCCACATTCCCGAGAAACTGGTCACGCCTTTCAGAATGCCCAGTTTGTAGGGCTGTTCGCGGCGATGAATCGTCTTCAGGAGCGCGGGCGCATCCTGGAGAGAAACTACGATGAGAGCGTGTCCGGGTTTCAGAGCGTGGTGAACCGGTTGCAGCCCGTACCATGCCCACGACTCTGCACCCTTGCACAGCGTGTCATCGAGGACGACCGTCAGGTCGACTTGCTTCGGCTCGTATTGTGCCATCCCCTCCTGAAGCGTCTGCTCATCGTTGGCTACGATGGCGAAACTCTTGGCCGGAATGCCGTTCCGTTCCGGAGCGTCTCCATAGCGGCCGAATGAAATTCCCAACTTGCCTTCGTTGTGCGCGGCGAGAACGATGTCGCGCGTTATATTTTTTGCCAGAGTCTTTTGAAAGACTCCGCGGTAGATAATTTCAACGGCAAATAGCTGGCCCATTTGGCAACCTCCATCCTTTTTGGAGCTGATTCAAAACGATGTCTTCGATTTCCGCGATGTGCGTGAGCATGGCTTCGCCGGCGCCCTCCGCATCGCCAGCCTTCAGCGCCTCCAGCACACGGCGATGTCCTGCCAATGACTTCGCAGAGCGGCCCTCGACCTGCAAGGTTTTTTCGCGGGTTTCCCGCAGCAGATCCATCAGCACATCAACCAGTTTGAGGACCACGGTGTTGTCGGCCGCGGCTGCGATTGCGTAGTGAAACGAAGTGTCTTCCTCCACTGCCGTGTGATTTCGCTGCAGCTTCTCCTCATGGCGCTGAATGATGTTCTCCATTTTCACAATTTGATCGGGGGTAATATGGCGGGCTGCAATCCGCGCGACTGCTGGTTCAATCATTTTGCGAACCTCGAGAAGTTCGCCGATGTAGTGTCGCTTTTCCTGAAGAGCGCTAGCTACCGGCTCAATGGGAGAACCATCTGCCGGATCCCGCACCAGGGTCCCTACCCCTTGCCGCACTTCCAGTAATCCCATGAGCTCAAGGGTGTGTACCGCTTCCCGTACCGAACTGCGGCTGACGCCAAGCAATTGCACCAGCGTGCGCTCGGAAGGAAGCGTGTCGCCGGGCTTCAGACAAGCAAGAATTTGCTTTTCGAGTTGCTCGGCGACCGCTTTATACACGCGGCCCCGGGGAATGGTTTCCAATTCGATCTTGGCGGTGGGGCTGCTCATGGGGATGAGCGGACGCCTGACGTGGTCCGATGACTGAAGACTGAACCAGGCTCATTACAGTCGCGGGAGGAAGTGCGTGCAGTGACTGGTGACGCTCTTCGCGGTGAGGAGGGCCACCGAGCGATGTGACCAATGTCTCTTTTTGAAATCGATTGCCGTGTAGGTGCGGTGCCAGCCTTGGTCGTCTTGGCCACGTGAGTGCACGACTCCCGAACTACCTGGAATAACCAAGGTGACCCTGCTCAATCGGATGCGAACTAACTATCACGATTAACCGTGACTGCAATCACTGCGGAAATCCGAGGAAATGCTGAAACTTGCAACCAGGCAGCGATACGGCTGCTGAGTTCTATTACATGCAGTTTTTTCTGGATTTGTACCAGTGGTCAGTTTCGCAACAGCTGCACGACCGCGAGAAAGGCCGCTGTTTTCGTGCGATTGCAAAACTCTTAAGGAGAAAAAACGAAATCATGAAAACTAAGAAGCTCGTGATGCTGATTGTTACCATCGCGGTAGCACTGTTCGTTCTGATCCCCAATCTGTCCTGGGCCGAGGATGGAGCTGCCATCTACAAAACCAAATGCGCTATGTGCCATGGCGCCGACGCTGCCGGCAAGCCCGCGGCCAAGATTCCGAGCCTGGTTTCGGATGAAGCCAAAAAGCAATCGGATGACGGCCTTGCCAAGGCCGTTGCGGAGACCGCAAAACACCCGGCCGGCGTTAAGAGCCTGCCAGCCGATGATGTGAAAGCAGTGGTTGGGTACATCCGCAGCCTTCAGAAGTAAGCCATTGGCGGTTCCATTGGCGCGGCACTGCAGAGACGGTCGGGCAGTTGCCGAGGAGAGCGTGAGGTGTGCGATGCGGGGATCGGGTGGGAACGAGGGCGAACGGAAGACGAGCCGGTCGCGGCCTGCCCGAAAGGTCCCAGTGCTGCGCGCTCTGCATGGAACCCGCCGCTCGAGCCCAAGGCGGAAATCCCTTGGGCTCGGGCCTCTTTTATTGACCACTTCATCTCGCACAGTTCGTGGCGCCGCTCCGGAGCATCGACGGAAATCTTCTTTATTGATTCCTGAACAAAAATCCCGCGCCGGCGTCATCAGGAGTCATTTTTATGAGTAAGGCATTGCTCTATGACGCAACGATGTGTATCGGCTGCAAGCAGTGTGAACAAGCCTGCGCGGCGCAAAATAATTTGCCCTATAGCGACGCTGTCGCTGCCGAGCCAGTTCAGTCCGAGCACAAATTCACGGTTGTTCTTACCAAAGACGACAAGTTCATGCGCCGCCTCTGCATGCATTGCGAGAAGCCGGCCTGCGCTTCGGCTTGCCCCGTGGGTGCGCTGCACAAGACCAAGGAAGGTCCCGTCGTGTACGACGTGTGGAAGTGCATCGGCTGCCGCTACTGCATGGTGGCCTGCGCTTTCGGCCAGCCGAAATACGAGTGGCAATCGCTGAATCCGCGAGTGCGCAAGTGCATTATGTGTCCCGACCGCATCGCCGCCGGCAAACAAACGGCCTGCGCCGAAATCTGCCCAACTGGCGCGACCAAATTTGGCGAGCGCGAGGATTTGATCAAAGAGGCTCAGGAACGTATTCGCCAGAATCCGTCGAACTATGTGCCGCGCATTTATGGATTGAACGAACTCGGCGGCACGGATGTTTTGATCATTTCCGGCGTAAATCCGGAAGAATACGGATACCCGTCGTCAGCCAAGATTGGCACCACTCCGATGCCGGAATATACCGGCCGCGTGATGGAGCGGGTGCCTGACTTCATCCCGGTATGGTCGCTGGTGTTGGGCGGCATTTACTGGATCTCCCATCGGCGCGAGGAAGTTGCCGAAGCTGAAGCGGAAGAGAGAAGAGAGAAGAACGGGGGAGCGCGATGAAAATCAAATTCACATTCTGGCGAGGCGTGTTCGCAATAATCATGGTGCTCGGCTTGTATTCGAGCTACGTCCGCTATTTCAAAGGCCTCGGTGCAGCCACACATATGACCGACCAGTTCCCTTGGGGATTCTGGATCGGATTTGA
>JASHNX010000232.1 GCA_030041415.1 Candidatus Sulfotelmatobacter sp. | reverse complement strand
TGCGGGCAGTCATGAGAGCAGCGACGACCGACCAAATGATTGCCATGAAGAGACCGTGAGACCACGGGAGCCCGGCTGCGCCTCCCTGTTCTATTCCTGCGAACCCAAGAATGATCGCCAGAGCGTCGAGAATCCACGTGGCCAACAATAGAACTCCCAACGGCACTTTCGGTACCGCGGGCTTCGCAGCAAATCCTACTGAAAAATGACCCAATGGGCCCATCGTATCGCTTATGGATGTGGTAACTGCAAGCTGGCGTGAGTTCGAACGATTCCTTCTCGCTCGCCCGACCTGCTGCCAATAGAATCTACTCCTTTGAGGGTGCAGGTTTGCCACATCCTCCCGCCGAATTTTGGCGAAGGGTGGGAATCATTCAGCACCACGAAAATGTGTTCGCGCTTGCCCAACCGAAGGGTGGCCGATTCTCAGCCGACGCCTTTCATCTCTGCCCGTTTCGCTTCCGTCGGGCATTTTTCCGACTTTGTGTGCGCGCGCCTCTCGCCCCACTGTCCTCTGCAAGCTCACGCAACCGTTCGAGGGCTGCGGACCAATACCGCTCGTACTTCGCAAGCCAGGGCGTCAGGTCAGCGACCAGCGCATCCGCTTCGAGTCGATAAATTTGTTTCCGACCATCCCGCACTGCCGACACCAGGCCTGTCCCCCGCAGGCCCATCAGGTGCTTCGAGATACCAGATGGCACCAGGTCTGGGAATTCGTCGGCCAGTTGGCCGACCGACAGAGGCCCACGCTCCGCCAGCAGATCGAGAATCTGCCGCCGTGTGGAATCGGCCAAGGTTCGGAAAAGAGCGTCAGTGTTGCTTGCCATCAGCTGCCTTCACCAGATCGGCCAAGTGGTCGAGAATTCGATGGACGTCCGCGCCGCGCTCGTAATCCTGCACCGTCTCAAGCCAGTCTGAACGCCCGATGTCCTCGAATCCATCGTGAATAAGAGTGACCCGCGTCCCGGCGGCAATCGGAGCAAGCGTAATGACTAACCGCGCAGGATGCTGCCAACCGCCGTTCTCCTCAAGCCAGGACAGCATTAGGCTTCTCTCGGTTTCGAATTCCAGCACAGTGCCGCTAACCCATGTCTTATTGTCTGGCCCAAGAAAGCGGTACGCGCCTCCGACCCGCAAATCGATCTCTATATTGGGGCTGATCCAGCGGCGCAGCGCTTCCTGGGTTGCGAGCCAGCGCCAGACCGCGCTCGGCTTAGCTTGGATTTCAATCGAGCGAATGACCTGCGGCATACATTTCTCCAATATATTACCCTCTGGTAATATATTACTGTATAGTAATGTGTTGCTGAAGTCAACGGCGCGCTCAATCAAGCGCATCGGCAACATGTCACCGTAAGTCGGCTCGTCCGATTTTTGGAATCAACCAGGTTCCGCCCTCGCTACCCACATCAACACCCTGACTTTTTCTCTTGACATTTCTCATCCCAAGAGGAAAATAGAAACACTTTCTCGTGACCTCGATGGTCCCGGGCGCCAGTCCGGAGTGAGTCGAAGTTGTTGCGGCACGAGATGAACGAACTCGGGTTTTCACGGGTCACTTCCCCAGGGAATACAGAAACTCAAAATTAGGAAGGAGGGTATCTTTGTCTGCTCTCACGACCAGCCATCGATTCGAGGGAGTTCCATTCCATGGGACCGCTTGATTTAGTGAATCTCACTCCATTGATGGCGCGCACGAGCGGTCGAGCCGAAATCAGGATCGGACTTATCGATGGCCCAGTCACTCTCGACCACCCCGATCTTGCCGCTCAAAACATTCATCAGGTCCCAGGGAAGCAATCCGGTGCTTGTTCCAGCGCAAGCAGTCTGGCCTGTTTGCACGGAACATTCGTCGCCGGAATGCTGATGGCGAAGCGAGGCTCGGTCGCACCGGCAATTTGCCCAGGCTGCACGCTGTTAATACGTCCTATATTTGCGGAGACGGAATCAGGGAACGGAGATATGCCAAGCGCCAAGCCGGAGGAGCTCCTCAGCCATCGTCGAAACCGTGAACGCCGAAGCCCGAGTAATAAACCTGAGCGCCGCAGTCGCCCAAGCGTCGGGCAAAGGCGAGCGCGAACTTGAGGAGGCTTTGAGCTATGCCCTGCAGCACAATGTGCTGGTTGTCGTCGCGGCAGGAAATCAGGGAATTGTCGGCAGTTCTGTTATCACGCGGCATCCATGGGCAAGCCCGGTTGCCGCCTGTGATCTGCAGGGGCGCACCATGACAGCATCGAATTTGGGCAATTCAATCGGCAAGCACGGCTTGACCGCGCCAGGTAGTCACATCACAAGTCTTGCGTCAGACGGCAAGCCGCAGAAGTTCAGCGGAACCAGCGCGGCGGTTCCCTTCGTTGTTGGCGCCATCGCCCTGCTCTGGTCCGAGTTTCCCGGCGCCAGTGCTGCGCAAGTTAAGTTAGCCGCCACCCAGGCCCGTGGCCAAAGACGTAAGGCGATCACACCACCCTTGTTGGATGCGTGGGCCTCCTTCGAAACCATGAACTTCGCTGGGAGCAAACAGTGATGCAGAAGAACGGAATGACACCAAAAGCAACCGAGCCGCAGCCAGATCGCGAGCCTCGCCGCGTTCGCCTGCCGGGCTTCCTGATCGAAGAAGAAATCGGTCTCGGCGACGTAATCAAGCGCGCCACCTACGCGATGGGAATTCAGCCCTGCGGAGGCTGCCAGAAACGCGCCGCTGCGCTCAATCGCTGGATGACTTTCACCCGATGACTTTTATTGAAAGATCGGCTTCATGAAAATGAGTTTTGCATAAAGTTTTAAGGAGGAACGTGATGGAGCAACCTCAGGGTGAAGTTCAAGAGCAACCAGGCGGGGTTTTTGATGTTCACCTGTCACAGAACTGAGGCCGCGGACAAATCGGAGATCCCGTGGTTGATCGGCCTCTGTCAACCGATACACAAAAATCGGGCCGCCGTGTGGAGTCTGAGCTGGGAACTAGGAACTAGTAGCTAGAAGCCGCTCCTTAATCTCCTGCCACCGGCTCCGGCACTTCCGGCTTAGGTGCCACTGGCTTCGCCAGCGCGCCCAGCGGAATGAATCCATCCTGCGACTGTGCCGCCTTTTCCTTCAAAATAACTTCGCGATAGAGAGATGCCATACGAGCGTTGTAGGCGTCGTCGTTCTTGACCGGGCCCCGATGGCCGGGTACGGGAGCAGGCTCGGCCGACGACTGACGACCGACGACCGACGACTGTTTCGCGTCCCGCGCCCGCTTCTTCTCTTCGCGCGCGTTCTTCGCGATGCCCAGCTTGTCGAGATCGTGCTGTAATTCGTTCGTCACGATTTCTTCGCGGAGCCGGAGATAGTCGACGTGCTCTTCCTCCATCTTCACTTTCTTGCCGCCGGCGAAAATTTCATGACGCCCGTGCTCTTCATACCACTTGGTAAGGGTGGCGGTCATGTGCATTTTCTCGATAATGTTCCGCCATCCCACGCCGGTGTTGTACGCGCAGAACGAAATTTCACCTTCCTGCGTCGCGTAAGGAATGATGCACTGCTCTGTGCGCCGGAAGTCGTAGTTGAACAGATCCTGGAACCACATTCCCGCAATAAACAGGAAATTCCATCGATCAGCCGTGCGCCGTTTCATCACGTCGTCGAGCGTGCGATCGGGGCCGACTTTGCCATAATTCGTTCCAGTCACGTTGTAGTTCTTATCGAACTTCTTCAGCAGGTCCATCAACTTGAAGTGCGTCGGCGACTTGAACGGATCGTAGTTCTTCATCAGACACAACGCCATGCCGAACGCCGTCAGTTTCTTGCCGCGAGCCGCATCGTTCACCTTCGCAATATCTTTCGCGAGTTGATCACCGTGTAGAAACGCAGTAACCGGCACGGCTTCCTTAGTCTCCTTGTCGATCATCACCGCCATGCCAGTCCCACAGTTCGGGTGACAACCGCAGGAGAGTTGGCCCCAGTCGTTGTTTTTGTCCTGGGCGTGCATGAGGTCGGCCCAGTCGCTGAAAGTTCCCATGAAGCTAATCGGGAACCAATCGCGAGCGGGCTCGCCGAGGCCGGTTTGGCCTTTCACGTCATGCGCGAGATGAGAGAGCGTGTAGCGCTGCGCGTGGCGGCGATCGTCGGTGACGGCTTCGTCGCGTCCGGTGAAGGAAACCGGCTGGAATGACAGGAAGCTGATCGTCTTCGGATTATCGAGCGCGAACTTGATGATGCGTCCGACCTGCTCGTTGTTGATGCCGTTGACGATGGTGACGACCGGGACGATTTCGCATCCGGCTTTGTGCAGGTTCTCGATCGCCTTCAGCTTCACGTCAAACAGGTTGCCGACCATGCGGTGCGCGTTAGCGGCATTGCCGATTCCATCGAATTGCAGATACGCATAACGCAGGCCGGCATCGACGGCTTGCTGTGCGAATTCAAAACTCTTGGCGAATTCGATTCCGTTGGTTGCGGCCTGGACGGAGTTGTATCCGACCTTGCGGGCGTAGCGAACGGCATCGAGGAAGTACGGAGACAACGTCGGCTCTCCACCGGAGAACTGCACGCTCATCTGGCGGCGCGGCTTGATGGTGATGGCGTTGTCGAGCATCTGCTTGATTTCTTCCCATGTCAGCTCGTGGACGAAGCCGACCTGGTTCGCGTCCATGAAGCAGGGATCGCACATCATGTTGCAGCGGTTGGTGAGGTCGATGGTCAGCACGGAGCCGCGGCCATATTTCACAGTGGACGATCCGTGGTGATGCAGCTTTTCGTCGTTGTGCGCGGCGATGTCGCGGCCGGGGAAAACGTCTTCGAGGTGCTTGGAGAATTCGGTGTCGATCGACATCACGTCTTCGAAGAGGCCGTGCTTCGGGCACTCCTTCACCATCATGATCTTGCCGTCTTTTTCGACAATCGTTGCTTTAATTTCGCCGACCTTTTCGTTCATCAGGACTTCGTGCGGGAGCTGGCCGTCTAGAATC
>JASHNX010000231.1 GCA_030041415.1 Candidatus Sulfotelmatobacter sp. | reverse complement strand
GACCGCGGCTTCGGCGACGATCCTGCCATCATCTGCGGCATGGCGCGCTTCCACGGAGACGAGATTCTTGTCGTCGGAACCCAAAAGGGACGCGATATGAAGCAGCGCGTTCACCGCAACTTTGGCACGCCGCATCCCGAGGGCTATCGCAAGGCAATCCGTATTATGCAGTTTGCGGAAAAATTTCGCCGGCCTATTCTCACCTTTGTCGATACCGACGGGGCATACCCGGGTATTCACGCGGAAGAGCGCGGACAAGCCGAAGCCATTGCTTACAACCTGCGCGAAATGGCCCGCCTGCAAGTTCCTATCATTGCCACGGTGATTGGAGTAGGCGGCAGCGGCGGCGCGCTGGCGATTGCTGTCGCAGACCGCGTGCTGATGATGGAAAACTCGATTTATTCAGTAATCTCGCCTGAAGGCTGTGCTGCCATCATGTGGCGCGACGCGGCCAAGAAAGAGCTGGCGGCCGAAGCTATGCGTATCACCGCCGCAGACCTCAACGAGCTCGGTTGCATCGACGATATCGTTCCAGAGCCCGAGGGCGGCGCTCACCGTGACTATGAAGCCGCCGCCAACCTGCTCGATGTGAGCTTGCAGAAACACCTCTCTGAACTGAAGAAAATTCCGCCCTCCGATTTAATCGTGTCACGATATAATAAATTCCGGACCATGGCGCAGTTCTTTCGCGCTGACTGAGTGTCCGTACGGCACGGTTTCCAGTCAGGTTCCTACGGCCTCCGGTGCGCGATTTGGCATGAACGGTAAAGGCTTCCCGCCGTATAATAGATGGTTCCTCTCAAGTCCAAACCAGACGCACTGTTTCGTTTCTTAAGCAAAGGAAGGTGTTGGCATGGCCACTACGGATGTAGCTCGCCAGGATGCTGGCGGGCAGTTAGGGCGCAAAAGAATCGTCAACGACATGAGTATTCAGGTCGCGACGGTGAACGGTTCGGGCTCACAGAGCTCGAACACGGTTTTGCTGCGAGCGATTTTTCAGATGGGGGTCCCGGTCTCGGGCAAAAATTTATTTCCATCCAATATTGCGGGCCTTCCTACGTGGTATACGATTCGCGCCAACAAAGACGGTTACATCGGGCGCAAGAAGGAAATCGATTTCCTGGTTGCCATGAATCCCGAGACTGCGCAGGATGACGTCATGTCGCTCGACGCAGGGGCGTCGGTCCTCTACGACGCGCCACTCGCACTCGATAGATTGCGCAACGATCTCATTTTCTATTCTGTGCCGTATGACAAGCTTGTCGCTGCAGTTTGCCCGGAAGCGAAGCTTCGCAAACTCGTCAAAAACATGGTCTACGTTGGCGTGGTGGCGCAGCTTCTCACCATTGAGATGGCTGAGGTTGAAAAGGCTATTCGCAAACAGTTTTCGAAGAAAGTAAAGGCTGCCAACCTCAATCTGGCCGCCGCCCAAGCCGGCTTCGATTATGCCAAAACGAACCTTGAGAAGCGCGGAGCGTTTTACATCGAGCGCCTGAATGAGACGGCGGGCAAGATCATCATCGATGGCAATTCTGCCGCCGCTCTGGGATGCATGTTTGCTGGTTGTACCGTTGTCACCTGGTATCCGATCACACCGTCTTCCTCGCTGGTCGAGACCATGATCGAATACATGAAAGAGCATCGCATCGGTCCAGATGGCAAGGCCACGTTCGCGATTGTCCAAGCTGAGGACGAACTCGCTGCCATTGGCATGGTCATCGGCGCAGGATGGGCGGGAGCGCGCAGCATGACGGCGACCGCCGGTCCGGGCATCTCTTTAATGTCCGAATTTTCCGGCCTAGCCTATTACGCGGAGGTTCCCGGCGTGATTTGGGACATCCAGCGTGTCGGTCCATCGACCGGACTACCAACGCGCACTTCACAGGGAGATATTCTCTCGACCGCATTTCTATCTCACGGCGATACTAAGCACATCATGTTGATCCCGTGTTCGGTCTCGGAATGTTTCAGCATGGCTTCAGAGGCCTTTAACCTGGCTGAGCAATTTCAAACGCTAGTTTTTGTCATGTCCGATCTCGATCTCGGCATGAATAACTGGATGTCCGATCCTTTCGAGTATCCGACTGTGCCGATTAAGCGCGGCAAGGTCCTGCATCAAGCCGATCTGGAAAAGCTCGGCGGCTTCGCGCGTTATAAAGATCTCGATGGCGATGGCGTTGGCTACCGCACGCTGCCCGGGACCGATCACCCCGGGGCTGCTTACTTTACCCGCGGCAGCGGACACAACGACCGCTCCGGTTACAGCGAGCGGCCCGACGATTATGAAAACAACATGGAGCGTCTGAACCGCAAATTTGAGACTGCGCGGTCTTTTGTTCCACGTCCCGAGATCAGGAAGGCGACAAGCACCGGGGGTGAAAAAGTAAAGATTGGCATCATCGCCTACGGCACTTCGCATTGGGGAATCATCGAAAGCCGCGATCAGCTGCGCAACGAGTACGGAATCGAAACCGATTACCTTCGCCTGCGCGCGTACCCGTTTACCCGCGAAGTTCACGAGTTCATCGAGCAGCATGAACGCACCTATGTCGTGGAACAGAATCGCGATGCACAAATGCTCAGCCTGCTTAAACTCGATCTGAAGCCCGAACTGATCACGCGCTTGCGCAGCATCGCCCACATTAACGGCTTGCCGCTCGATGCTCGCTCCGTCACCGACGAGCTCAGCAACATGGAGGGAAAGTAATGGCGACCACACCTGCCGCCGAACCTAAAACCAATCGTATTGGCCTCACCGTCGTCGATTACAAGGGGGGCAAAACCACGCTGTGCGCCGGCTGCGGCCACAATGCCATCTCCGAGCGCATCATCGAAGCCATGTATGAAATGGGCGTAAAGCCCGAGCGCGTGATCAAACTGAGCGGCATTGGATGCTCCTCGAAGAGTCCGGCGTATTTCATGAACCGTTCCCACAGCTTTAACTCGGTACATGGGCGTATGCCTTCGGTAGCCACTGGCGCCATGCTCGCCAATCGTAACCTGGTGGCGCTTGGCGTCAGCGGCGACGGCGACACGGCTTCCATCGGTATCGGACAGTTTGTGCACCTCATGCGCCGCAATCTTCCCGTCATCTACATCATTGAAGATAACGGCGTGTATGGCCTCACGAAGGGCCAATTCTCCGCCACGGCCGATCTCGGGTCCAAGCTGAAATCCGGTGTCATCAATGATCTCCCGCCCATCGACACTTGCGCCATGGCCATCGAACTGGGCGCAACTTTTGTCGGCCGTTCGTTCTCCGGCGATAAAAAGCAGCTCAGTGCCATGCTCAAAGCCGCGATCGCGCATCACGGGACGGTGATGCTGGACGTGGTTTCTCCCTGCGTCACCTTCAACGATCACGAAGGCTCAACCAAGTCGTACAAATACGTAAAGGATCACGAGGAAAGCCTGCAGGAAATCAGCTTTGTGCCGCACTTCGAAGAGATCGACGTGGAGTATGACGCTGGTTCCACGGTCAACGTCACTATGCATGACGGGTCGCACCTTCAGTTGCGCAAGCTGGAAGAAGATTACGATCCCACTGATCGCATTCGTGCGATCACGCGGCTCACTGAGGCGCACGACAAAGGGGAAGTATTGACCGGATTGTTCTACGTAGACACGAAAGCGCCCACGTTCATCGAAATGCTGAATATGGTCGATGAGCCGCTTGCCACGCTGCCTGAATCGCTGACGCGCCCGAGCCGGGAAGCGTTGGAAGCGGCGATGGAAGAATTGCGCTAGCCACGAGCCATTCGGTCGGGATGCGCCAGACGCTGAGGGCAATCCCTATTGCTTCGGGGCGATTCCACTGGCACCCACTGGCTGCAAGCCAAGTCCCGCGCCGTAATAGGCGGCCAAGGCCTCCCGCTCATTTTCCGATAACAGCGCGGCAATTGTCCGCATCGGCTGGTTAATATCGTTGGCTCGGCTTCCGTCGGCGAAGGCGTCCAGCTGATTGAGAACATAATCAGCATTTTGCGTGGCGAGCGACGGAGCCCCGACCTTATAGCCTACTGGACCATGGCACGCCTGGCAGGGCGGAATTCCACGGCTGCCTTCCCCGAACGCAACCAGGCGGAATGCAATTGGACTGTGGCCCGCTTGCGCGTTCTGTTCAGGAAACACGCGGTTGTCCTGGGGATCGGGGTAAATGGGTAATGCGGCGTAGTAGGCGACTAGATCGGCTACATCACGCGGCGAGAGCGACTGTGCGATGGGCACCATGACCGGCGACGACCGCTTGCCATCGCGAAAATCTTCCAGCTGTTTCCAGATCGCCAGCTTATCCATCCCCGCAAGGTTTGGCGTCGAGCCGACCGGGCTGAATCCCTCGGAGCCATGGCAGTGTTCGCATCGTCTAGCGAGCAGCAAGCCCCGAAATGCGTTACCGCCTGAAGCCTCCGCAACCGTGGCCGCAGTCCACGCTACGTTAGACGGAACGTGATCAGGCGAACCGGCTCTCACCGACCCCAACAGCGTGGTACTCGCGACCGCGGCTAGCAGAATGGCAACCAGAATACCCGCCGCCAGCCCCGGCAAGCGTCGGCTTCGAAACCCAAGCCGATTATCTCCGCGAAGATGCCATTCCGGGTTATTGCGTCGCACAGCCGCCTCTTTTTCCTGGGCCGAGAGCAGGGAACTGCTCACGCGGCACGACCTTGAGTTCGGACCGCATTTCGAAGTGACCCGCTCCGCAAAACTCTGCGCAGGAAGCGGTGTAGTCTCCGGCATCGGCAAACCGAAGTTCCGCCTCGGTAATTGTTCCCGGCAGAGCCTTGACCGCGTACTGTGTACCGAGAAGCGCGAACGTGTGTACCGCATCGGCGCTGGTGATCCGAACATGAACCGGCACACCGGCTGGAACTAGAACACAATGGGGAACGAAGAGATATTGCTGCGCGATCAGGCGCACGGTCACGGAACCATCGGGGTCCTGCTGGGTTCCGAGATTATTTTCGACAAATTCGCCGGCCAGGTGGAGGTCTGCCGGGTTCACTCGATTCGGACCCTGGAGCCAGCGCATGACCGGCTGATCGATTTGATAGTAGCGCGTCGCCGGAATCAGGCACAGGATCAGCACCGTGAGAATGATCAGCTTCGCTTTCCGCCAGTTCACGGCACGCCCCCGAACCTTCGCCTGACCTCGGTCGAACTTCCCGTCAATTCTTTTCCAGTCCCTTCAACACCGCACTGCAGCGCTCGCACACGCTGGGATAATTCTTGTCCTCGCCGACGTGGGTTGAATAGTTCCAGCAGCGCTCGCACTTCAAGCCGTCGGCCTTCTTGACTTCGACATGAGCGCTGCCCGTGCCGTTGCCCGAGCCCTGGGCAAGCGTCACTGCAGAGACGATGAACAAGTAGCGCAGCTCAGCTTCATGTTGTTTGAGAACCGAATAAACCGGATCGGAGGCGGTCAGCATTACCTGTGTTTCGAGCCCTGTCCCGATCATCTTGTTGTTGCGCGCCTCTTCGAGCGACTTGAGAACCTCGTCGCGCACTGAGCGCAAGGTCAGCCATTGTTTGGACTCGGCGTCTTCGGTTTCGGCGACGTTCGCGCCAAGAATATCCACGGCGGCAGAGAACTGCGCCAGGTGCACGCTTTCTTCGCGGCCTGAGACCTTCGGCATATAAGTCCAGACTTCTTCCGAAGTAAAGGTCGTGATCGGTGCCAGCAGCCGGGCCAGCGCTTCTCCGATTCTCCAGATTGCCGTCTGCGCACTGCGCCGTGCCGGTGATTTTGGCGCAGAAATATACAAGCGGTCTTTGAGCACGTCGAAATAAAAGGCGCTCAAATCGACAATGCAGAAATTGGTCACGCGCTGGTAGATTTTGTGAAATGCAAATTCGTCGTACCAACGCCTTACATCGGATGCAAATTCGGCCGTCTGGCGCAGCATGTACCGATCGATCGCTTCCATCTTCTCGAACGGAACCGAATCTTTTTCTGGATCAAATCCATCCAGATTTCCCAGCACGTAACGAAATGTGTTTCGGATCTTCCTGTAATTCTCGGCCACGCGCTGCATCAGCGCTTCGGAGCCAACCACGTCTTCCCGGAAATCGACCGACGCAACCCACATGCGCACGATTTCGCCGCCGAGCCGGTTTGCGATATCGACCGGATCGACATCGTTCCCGCGCGATTTCGACATCGCCTGGCCCTTATCGTCGAGCGTCCAGCCAGGTGTAACCACGCCTTTGTACGGAGGTGTTCCGCGGACACCCATCGCGCACAAGAGGGATGATTGAAACCACCCGCGGTATTGGTCGCCGCCTTCGAGATACAGATCTGACGGCCAGGGATACTTCTCATCATTTTGCTGGTCGGCGATCAAAGCGAGATAACTCGCACCGGACTCTAGCCATACGTCGAAGATGTCGGTTTCTTTTTCGAACTTTGTTCCGCCGCAGTATGGGCACTTCGTTTCGGAAGAAAGAAGCGACAGCGGTTCGTCGGTAAACCAGGCATCCGCACCGGCGCGCGCGAAGAGTTCGACTACCTTGCGATTGATCGCCGGATCATTCAGCGGCTTGCCGCAGCCTTCGCACAAAAACACCGCGATGGGCACGCCCCACACCCGCTGGCGCGAAATGCACCAATCGGGACGCGTGGCGATCATATTCGACAAGCGTTCTTCGCCCCACTCCGGATCCCACTTCACGCGCTTGATTTCTTCCAGCGTGTTCGAGCGCAGCGTGCTTTTTTCCGAACCTCGACCACTGTCGCCGGGCATCGGCGTTTCCATCGAGATGAACCACTGCTCCGTCGCGCGAAAAATGACTGGATTGTGGCAGCGCCAACAATGCGGGTAGGAATGCTCTACCTTCTCAACGTGCAGAAGAGCCCCCCGGCTCTTTAGCAAATCGATGATCGGCTGGTTTGCATCCCACACGCGCTTGCCGGTGTATTCCGGCAAACCGTTGCGCAGAATTCCTTTTTCATCCACGTTGCTGGTCGCGTCGAGGCCGTATTTCACCCCTGTAAGAAAGTCTTCAGCACCGTGAGACGGAGCAGTGTGAACCACGCCCGTGCCAGTATCCATGGTGACGTAATCCGCGAGCACGCCAAGAATTTTGCGATCGAGAAAGGGATGCTGAAAGTTCAGCCGTTCCAAGACTCGCCCAGGAAAATGTGCCAGCTCGCGTGGATTCGCCAACCTGCATTTCTCGGCCACGTCTCTCGCGAGCTTCGAGGCAACAATGT
>JASHNX010000230.1 GCA_030041415.1 Candidatus Sulfotelmatobacter sp. | reverse complement strand
TCACCGCGCATTCTTCGGTGAGTGGCTCGGTCACGATGAGTGGCCCGCTTTTTCTTCCCGCCAGTTGGACCGTCGACGGAAACTTGACCGCGCTCGCGCTCACTGTCGACGATGTCCAGCTCCAAAATCAAGATCCCGTACTATTCTCGATCGCGCGGGAATCGTTGCGAATCCAGAATCTGCACCTCATTGGCAATGGAACCGGCCTCAGCGCTTCGGGCACCGTTCAACTTTCCGGCTCACGCGCGCTCGATGTCACCGCTGACGGACACGCCGATCTGAAGCTGCTTTCCACATTCGATCCAAACTTCACGGCGTCGGGCCTCGTTTCCGCCAATCTCACCATCGGCGGCACGCTCTCCGATCCTCAACCGGAAGGCCACATTCAGCTCGCCGATTCCGCCATTTCTTATGCCGGCGTTCCCAGCGGATTGACCGATCTCAACGGTTCGCTTCTTTTCACTCGCGATCGTTTTCACATCAGCTCGCTGGCTGCGCGCACTGGCGGGGGCGCGGTGGATCTCACAGGCGATGCCACATTCATCAACCGTCAACTCAATTTCAATCTGTCCGGTACCGCCAAAGACGTCCGATTGCGCTATCCTCCCGGCGTAAGTTCGACTGCCAACGCGCAATTGAATTGGGTCGGATCGCGCTCCGCTTCAACCCTCTCCGGCGATATTACCGTCAATAAAATCGCCATCACTCCCGGCTTTGATTTCAGTTCTTATCTTGATAAAAGCCGCCAGCTCACCGCCGTTGCGAATCCGAACTCAGCCTTGAACAACATTAAAATCGATATCCATGTTCGGACTGCGCCGGAACTCCAGATGCGCACCGCCATCGCTCGCTTCTCCGGTGACGCCGATCTTCGCATCCGGGGCTCGATGGCCCGCCCCGCGGTTCTTGGGCGCGCCGATATTCTCGAAGGTCAAGCCACATTCCACGGCACGCGCTTCACTCTTGAGCGCGGTGACATCACCTTTACGAATCCGGTCGCCATCGAGCCCCAGCTTAACCTTCAGGCTTCCACTCGCGTCCGCAACTACGATCTTGACATCACCATTACTGGCACGTCCGATCGGGGGTTGAGCATCAACTACCGTTCCGATCCTCCGCTGCCCAAATCCGACATCATTGCTCTTCTCGCACTCGGCCGCAGCAGTGATGAGGCATCTCAGCTACAAGGTCAGCCCGGTGGAACCGCGTTCTCCGATCAGGCGACCGCACAGATACTCAGTCAGGCTTTGAACACCACGGTCACCAGCCGCTTGCAGCGCTTGTTTGGAGCCAGCAACATCAAAATCGATCCCCAGGGACTTACCACCGAAACCAACCCCATCAGCAACGGCCCGCAGATCACCATCGAACAGGAGTTCGTCAACCACTTCACCATCCTCTATTCCACCAACGTTTCCCAGACCGCAGAGCAGATCATTCAGGGTGAGTATTACGTAAACCGTAACCTGTCGGCCGTCGGCACCCGCGATCAGAACGGAGTAGTCAGCTTCGATCTTCGCGCCCGAACTCGAAAAAAATAAGCTCTCAGCGACTTGTCAGGCGGAGCCCTCGCGTCGAGAGCCTGCCCTGAACGAGCGACCGCAGGGAAGGCGTCGAATAGGGATCTTGCGAATTCTTCATCGCCGGCTATCGAATCTTTCTGGCTCAACGGCCGCCTTTCCGAAAGGAGGGAAACTTCTATACTCTGGACTCATGCACGATTTCGCCTCGGCGCGGGAACTCATGATTGAAACCCAGCTCCGTGGACGCGGTATCTCTGATGAGCGAATTCTCGCGGCCATGTCCCGCGTGCCGCGCGAGCGCTTTGTGTCAGAATCTTTCCGAGCGGAAGCGTACGAGGACCATCCTTTGCCGATCGGCGCAGGGCAAACCATCTCCCAGCCCTACATCGTCGCCCTCATGCTCGAAGCTCTAGGTCTCAGCCCGCAGGATAAAGCTCTCGAAATCGGCACCGGCTCCGGCTATGCGACCGCGTTGCTTGCTGAACTTGCTGCCCAGGTTTTCTCCGTCGAACGCCATCCCACGCTTGCCGATAACGCTCGTCAGACGCTAGCCGAACTCGGTTACACGAACGTGAAATTGTTTGCGGGAGATGGATCTCTCGGCATTCCATCGGCCGCTCCGTTCAACGCAATCCTCGTCTCTGCCGCCGCACCGGAGATACCTGGGCCACTTCTGGCTCAACTCGCAGACGGTGGTCGAATGATCATTCCAGTCGGCCGCGACGATTCCCAGCAGCTGCAATTCGTCCGTAAGGTCAACGGGCAGCTGATTGTTTCGCGCGGCGAACTGGTGCGGTTCGTTCCCCTGATTTCGGAGCGCAGTTAACCTAGGGCGGGAAATGCTGTGAAAGCAGCAGGGAGAAGTCTCTAAAACGTTGCCGCAGCCGCCGGCGTGGGGGTTGAAGACGGAGCCTCCGGCACTGGCCGTTGCACAAGCGCCTGCGCTGACTCTTGCGCATAGCGCAAAACCGAACCGGGATATACTCCCAGATAGATCGTCGCAATCAGGCACACGGAAATTGCCAGCCGCGGCGCAAAGGTCACCGGAGTAATCGGGACTTCTCTCCGCGCCTCATTCATATACATCTTTACGATCACGCGCAAATAGTAGTAAGCGCCGACTCCGCTGTTCACCACGCCGATGATCGTCAGCCAGATCAGGTTGGATTTCACCGCAGCGCTGAAAACATAAAACTTGGCAAAGAAACCACCCGTCATCGGAATGCCGATCAGCGACAGCAAAAAGATCGTCAGCGCTGCCGCTAACGCCGGCGAACTGCGGCCCAATCCCTCGTAATCTTCCAGCGTGACATAGCGTTCTGCCGTATTCGCAAAATGGCTGACTACGGCGAAAGCACCGAGGTTCATTGCCGCATAGGATGCTGCGTAAAACATCGCCGCCGAAGTGCCCAATGCCGGCAATGCGGCAAACCCCACCAGCAGATAGCCGGCATGCGCAATCGAGGAATATGCCAGCAACCGTTTCACATTATGTTGCACCAGGGCAGCGATATTCCCCAGCGTCATCGAAAGCGCCGCCGCAATCCAGATCACCCAGAACAGCGCATGCACGTCGATCACAAAGACAATGCGCAACAGCACTGCAAATGCCGCCGCCTTGGGCGCGGTCGACATGAAACCGACAATCGGCGCTGGCGCTCCTTCGTAAACATCGGGCGTCCAGATGTGAAACGGCGCCGCCGCCACCTTGAAACCCAACCCTACGAACATGAACGCGACACCCACCGCAGCTAGCAACGGAATCGGGCCGGCCTGCAGCGCGGCGCTGATTTCGGCGATATTCGTGTGTCCGGTCGCGCCAAACATTAGAGCTACACCGTAGAGGAAAAATGCGGTCGCGAACGAACCCAGCAGAAAGTATTTCAGCGACGATTCTGTGCTCGCCGCTGCATTTCTTCGGAACCCCGCGAGAACGTAGGTTGAGATCGATGAAATCTCAAGGGCGATGAAAATCAGCACCAGTTCGATGGCAGAAGACATCAGCGCTACGCCGACCGTGCCAAATAACAGTAAAGCGTAGTATTCACCAGCCCGAATCCGCTGGACTGCCATGTATTCATACGAGCTGAGAATTACCACTGCTGCAATGGCAATGGTCAGAACGTGAAAAAAAATGCTGAAGCCATCGACTTGCACCATGTTCCAGAAGGCCAGCCCCGGTGACTGCGCCATGAACCACGTCGCTCCCAGTCCGGCTATCGCACCCAGAAACGCAATCGTCGCCAGAAATTTTTGGCTCTTCTCCTCGTCCATCAGCGGATCGAGCATCATAACGACGATGCCAAAAAGCGAAAGAACAATTTCCGGCAGGATTCGAATATAGTCAGCGCCGTCGGGCAGCGTTTGAAGTTGAGCGGGGAAAAAGTTGATCGAGCCGGAGGCCGCGAGCGCTTTTCCCGCGAACGCTGCCGCAGTCGTCGCTTCGCCGATCGGGCCGATCATCGCTTCGATGATCATTGCCCCACCATCCGGCTTGCCACACTCGTCATCGGAGTCAGCACTCCCTGCACCGCGGGATCGATTGCTGCCAGCCAAAGAATCGGGGCCACGCCCATCACCAGAGCCATTACCGCGCACGGCCACACCGCCCACTTCTCGAATCCCGAAAGATCGTGCAGCGTCTCGTTTACCGCGTGTTTCACTTTCCCGTAGAACACCCGCTGATACATCCACAGCAAGTAAACCGCGCTCCAGATCACTCCGGTTGCCGCGAGAATTCCAAAAACTGCTTTCGCCTCGAAGGTTCCGCTCAGCACCAGAAATTCTCC
>JASHNX010000229.1 GCA_030041415.1 Candidatus Sulfotelmatobacter sp. | reverse complement strand
CTGATCGCTGTTATCGTCGTGCTGCTCGATCGCTGGACCAAATACATCGTGGCTCGGCGCATCGGCCTGTATCAGCACATCCAGATTATCCCCGGATTTTTTCGCCTCACTCACACCGAGAACACTGGCGCCGCCTTCAGTCTGTTTGCTGACTCGAACTCCCCGTGGAAAACCGGCATGCTTATTGCTTTCTCCGTGATCGCGCTGGTCGTGGTCTCGATCTTGCTGTGGAAGAACAACCACGCTCACCTTCTTACCGGCATCGCGCTATCGCTCATTATGGGGGGCGCGCTTGGCAATCTCTGGGATCGCATCACCAGCGGCCGCGTGGTCGACTTTCTGCTTTTCTATGTCAGGCGATATCAGTGGCCGGTTTTCAATCTGGCGGATAGCGCGATCGTGGTAGGTGCGGCGCTGCTGGTCCTGGAGATCGTCTTCGCCAAGCCGCGGCCGGCAGAATAGTAGACTCCGTTCTTATGGCGTCCCATACAACTGCTTATACACGCTGGCGTTCCGCAAAATCGCCTGCACGTATTCGCGCGTCTCGGTGAAGGGAATCGATTCCACGAACTCCTGCGGGTCGCGGAATTTGCCTTCGTTTAGCCATTCCTGCACTCGGTCCGAGCCGGCGTTATAGGCGGCGAGGGCGTATTCGAATCCGCCAAATTTATCGACCATGCCGCGGAAATAATGCGTGCCGAGTTGCAGATTGACTGCCGGAGTGTACAACTCGCTCGAGTTGTATCGTCGCAGCTTCACCTGCCTTGCCACGACTCTGCCGGTTTTCGGCAGCAATTGCATGAGCCCGACGGCATTGGCGCGCGAGACTGCGTTCGGGTTGAACTCCGACTCCTGCCGGATCAACGACGCCACCAGGTATGGATCGAGCCCATTCGCCGCGGCATACCGCTTCAAATCGCTCCAGTAGGCCTTGGGGAATAAGGCCTCCCAATAATCGCGCGGCATGTCGGGGATATCGAGCGCAAAGTAATTTGGCGCAGAATGCTTCATCACCTCGATGGCCCGGTCGTAGTGGCCAGTTTCGACATACAGCCGAGCTTCTTCGGAGGGAACCCAGGTTCCCCCCTCGTTCGGCGAAACCGCCTGCAGTTCGCGAACGGCAAAATCAACTAGGCCTCCGTTCCCGAGCAGCTCCGCTTTCTGTGCGTGCAGTTCGTCGGTCGGAGGATCGGTCTCCCTGATCTTCACATCGCTTTGCAGCGGCGGCACGCGATCGAGCACGGGATATTCCACCGTCGGGCCGATTTTCGCCGGCAGGCTCTTCATTCGGCCGCGAGCCAGTTCTGCGTAATAGAAATTGCGGTAGCGCTGGGAAAGTTTCAGATAAAACGCCCGTGCCAGAGCGAATTGACTGTCATCTTCCGCCAGCCGTGCGCGCCAATACAGGGCCGCCGGAGTTTCTGCGCCGTTGGGATACAGCGTGATCTGCTCTTCAAACTCTCTCTTCGCCTCGTCATTGCGGCCCTGCCGTAACGTGAGCCATGCCGCTTTCCAGTGCAGATATGAGGCCCGCGGGCCATCCGGAAAGCGCTTCTGCGCTTCTCGGTAGGCGTCGAGAGCCTGATCGTACTCCTGATGCACGAGATGCAGATTCGCCGCCGAAATCAGCGCCTGTTCGAGCCACAAACTGGTTGGGGCCGACTGGCGCAATTGTTCGACGGTTCTGTAGAAAGTGTCGTTATCGTTCGAAGCGAAGGCGACCTGGCCGAGCAGGTAAAGCTGCTCGGCGATCTCATCGCCGGTTGAGGGTTGGAGAGACGTCAGGACCTGCTTTGCATCGCGATTTCTGCCTGCGCGATGAAGAGCGTCCGCCAGAGCCAACTCGAATTCAGAGCGCTGTTTGGCTGGAGCCTGGGCCGCGAGGCTCCGATATTCGTCGGCCGCATCGGCGTAGCGCCGGTGTTTCATCAACTCCTCAGCACGAGTCTTGCGCTGCGCGATCGAAGGTGCCGGAATCGACGGCAGTTTTTGCAACTCGGCGTGAGCTGTTTCGGCTTCGCCCGCCAGCGGCATTGTGTAGTAAACAGCTTCCAGGGCCCCTGCGGCTCTTGCATTCTCTCCCAGGGCGGCGTAGCAGCGCCCCAGCGTGTATTCGACGTCGGAACGAGCAGGGATGCGAATCGCCTCCAGCGAGGCGACGGCATCCTGCGCCTGGCCTTCGGCCAGTAGCGCATCGGCGTAGCTCACCACTGCATCGTTCGCCAGCACCGAATCCGGATAAGTTTTCGAAAAGTTGGCCAGATTTGCGATCGCTTCTGCCATTCGCCCGGTCTGCAGGTATGAATTGCCGAGATAATAGGAAACGTAATCGCCCAGCTCTCCGGCATGAACCTTGGCGCGGTTCAGCGGATCGATCGCCTTGGCGTAATCATGATCGAGCACGTGTGCATAGCCGAGAACGAGCCACGCTAACGCGCCCGCATCTTCCTTCGCATGCGCGCGCGCATAACGTTCTACTCCCATGTATGCCGCCGGGGAGCGATCCTGCAGAAGCTGTTGCGCCATGGGGCGAAGGCTGGCAGAAGCGACGAACGCCTGCTGCATCCGCCGTACCCGCGGCGAAAGTGGACGTCTGCGAGCGTTGGTATAGTGGCGCCGCGCCGTGCTTGTCGACGGCTTCCGGATTGGCTTTTGGACAGGGGTGGCTTGCCCCTTTTCAGCGGATTTCGTATTTCCGGAACTCGGGGTCGATTGCGGTCCCGATGTCTGAGACTCGCCCTGAACGAAAGTCCACGAAGCTCGCGACGCAGCCCCAGACGCGGGCAAGAGGATTCCAGGAAAAAAGAAGGGAATTAAAGCCGCTAAACTCCACCACCACTGCGAACCTGATTTCACTGCTTTACCTTAAATACAGAAGACACCTTTCCACCACAAAAGAGTTGACGGCGTCCAAACTCGCGCCAACCCCGCTCCCTTTACCGCCGGAAGTTCGCCCCCATGATCGAAATATCGTCCTCGGCCAGGCTGCGCACCAACTCATTCTGAAAATAGTCTCCGCTGGCCGCCACGGTGGTGCCGTAGCGCTTCTGAAAAGTGCCGCGGCTCTTGTCGATATCTTCCTTGAGACGGTCATACAAATCCTTGTTACGGCGTCCCTCGGCCACTTTTGCCTGGTTGTAAAGTTTGATTTCATCCACCAGAAGCCGGGCGAAGCGCTGTGCCTTGCGATGAGTATCGGCATCTTCGGGCGACAAACCAGCCAACGGATCTGCTGCCGTGGCAGCCGCAGCCGCGCCGCTCGCATGCGTCACTTCCACGACCTCCGCCGCAGGTTCGGGCGAGGCGGGAGCGCTCACCACGTGTTTCGGCGCATGTCCGGCGAATGGATCGGAAAAGGAACTTACCGTCTGCACCGGCGGTGAAACAGGCTCAGGCCGGCTCGCCATGCCGCCATCTTCCTTTGCCGCTGCCTGCTTGCGAAGCGACGACACCTCAAGCCAGGCGCTCGTTGCCATCACCAGCAGTTCGAGAGCGGCAGAATCAAGCTTGCCCGAGTCGCCGCCATCGGCATAAACCAAAGCTGCAACCTTATCTTTCAGCAGCAAAGGCAGCATCAGGACTTGTTCATTCCCGGGTGCGCCGAACTGGTCGACAAAACTCTTGCCCATCTCCGCAATGTTGCCGGGAGTAACAACGCGATTCTGATACGTGTGGGCGACTGGCCCGGCGTTCAGATCGAGGGCAAAATCCTTGACTGCTTCGTCGTCGCCCATGCCGCGAGACTGCCACCCGGACGCGGTACCGGCCTTCACAACGAAGAGCACGATCCGCGCGCAATACCCGCTTCCAGCGTCGAGGAGCGCTCGCAGAATTTCTTTTTGCGTAGAACCGGCGTGAATATTCGAGACAGCGCGAACCAGATCGCCCGAGCCTTCGCCGGAGCCGGCGGCTTCTCCTTGAGCAGGCAGCGCACGCAATACCTGCTCGACGATCTGCGATTGTAGCTGCGGCAGCTGCGCCTGGAGGGATTCGGCGACGGCACGTTCGACCACCGGCCGAAGTTCGCCTTGACCCCCTGCTGTTTCTTTCTCTTTGTGTTTCGCCATGCCTGGGAGAACCGTGTTCCCTCAAATGCTAGAATGCCCCAAACTTCTCCAGACGTGCACCTCTAAACGCTGATTATACGGCACTTGCAAGACCGTCCCAGAGTACGTGAGGACGTGTTCGACCGCGTAACCTGTCAACGTTTGACTTTAGCGCAAATCGCTCGCAGATCGAAACCCGAAAGCGATTGGGCAAACACCGAGGTTACCAAGTAAAATAACAGCATTACTTTTTGGGGACGAGAGTTTTCTTTTCTCCGTAAAATACTGCATCGCCGAAACTATGGGAGCCATCCAAAACAAGCTAGAGGGGCCGGTTACAGATGAGCTGGCTCTTGTACAAGCGGCCAAGAAAGGCGACGACTCTGCTTTCGAAGAGCTGGTTCGCCGTTATGACCGCAACGTTTTCCGCATCGCGCAACACATTACGCAGAACCGCGAGGATGCGGAAGATGTGGTGCAGGAAGCATTCCTGAAGGCTTACGGGAATCTCTCGAAGTTTCAGGAGCAGTCGAAATTTTATACCTGGCTAGTGCGGATCGCCGTCAACGAAGCGTTGATGAAGTTGCGGCGAAAAAAGCCCGAGCGTACCGTTTCGCTCGATGAGGACATAAAAACCGAAGATGATTCGCTTCCCCGCGAGATTGCGGACTGGAGTCCGAATCCGGAGCAACAATATACCCAGTCAGAGTTACGGGAGATTTTAAGCAAGACGATCCAGGGCCTTCCCCCGGGTTTTCGGACTGTGTTTGTCTTAAGGGATGTGGAGGGTCTTTCAACCGAGGAGACGGCAGCTGCCCTCGAACTGAGCGTGCCGGCCGTCAAGTCGAGGTTGCTGCGGGCGCGACTGCAACTTCGCGAGCGGCTGGGCCGGTTTTTTAGCAAGCGCGAGAATGGAGACAATCAACGTGACAGTGGAGATGGCAACCGGTGAAATGCTCTGAGTTTTTGCACGAGCTGACGAATTATCTGGACGGGGTTCTCGACGAACCTACTAAAGTCGAATTGGAGAACCACCTTTCCTGGTGCCACAACTGTTACGTTGTCTGTGATACCACCAAGAAGACCATCGAGATTTACCGCGACTCGCAGCTCTACGAGTTGCCTGAGGATCTCCGCAGCCGGCTTCGCTCGGCGATCATGACCAAGTGCCAGCAGCACAAGAAGCGTGGGCCGCAGAGCGTCTAGTAGCACCTATTCGCTTGTTCAGATTTGTCAATCAGGACGCCGCGTGTTGGTGTTCGCCGGCGATAATTCGACGGCAACCTGCCGCCGCTTCACTCCATCGCATATAATGGTGTCTGCTCCTTGGGGTGTTTCATGCCGCGTTTTCGGTTTCCCGCCCTCGTAGTTTCAGTACTCTTCCTGGCTTCCTTTGCAGCGTATGGTCAAGGCGGTGATCCCGGACAAAAAGCGAACACACAACCCGCAGCTGCGAGCGCATCGGCAAATTCATCCTCTGATGCTTTATCGGCTGCACAGGCCCCGCCGATTCCTTCCGACGCCCCGCACATGTTGCGCGAGACGAGGCTGCAGATTATCCGCGACTTCGAAACCCAGTTGGTGTATTCGCGCACTTCATTTCCCATGGGCACAAAGGGACTGCAGCTGAAAGACGGCGTGATCACGCCTAATGGCAGGCAACTCGAACAAATGCTTGTCATCTACGGGCCGTCGATCAAGCCAGGAGCCCCTGCGCACATTTCGTTCGTTCGGATCAGAAATGACTATATCCACTTTGAACTCAACGGCGGACCGATCCGGCGGCAGAAGTGGTATCAGCGGATTGAAATTTCCGGCGCGAACGGGCCAGCGGTTACGGGGCCTGGAAATACGGAGACGAACAATCCGCACGGATCTTACGTGGACCTTTATTTCGATAAATACGTCCCGGAAATGACAGCGGCACAGTTGCGGCAATTGCTTTATCCGGTGCTGGACTTCAATGCCCGCAATCCCGAGCAAGCATATCTCGACACCCTTCCGCCAAAAGTAAAAGAGGCAATTCTTGCGCATCATGTGCTCGTCGGAATGAACCGGGAGATGGTGGTGCATGCCAGAGGCAAGCCGCCAAACAAGGTTCGCGAAAAAGATGGCGATACCGAATACGAAGAGTGGGTTTACGGCGCGCCGCCGGCCGATGTGGATTTCGTCCGCTTCGTGGGCGATGAGGTCGTCCGCGTGGAGACCATGAAGGTTGGCGGCCAGAAAATTGTCCGGACGGAGAAAGAGGTCATCCTCCCTAACAGCGGAGAAGAAAAAGAAGCGCAGGACCAACCCGAGCAGGGTCCTTCGAAAGCTCCCAGCCTGCGACGTCCCGGAGAAGATCCGAACAACGTGCCGCAACCCCCGGCAACCGGAGCGTCACCGCTTCCGCCTCCTCCACCGCCGGATATACCTCAGCCGAATGAGATCGTCGCCATGCAGTAGCCGCTATCTCTCCGCGATTGTCGAACCTGCATCGGCAAAAGAGAAAGCCACGTCCACGTTTGCGAATTCGCGTCCATCTACCTCCACATAGGGATAGACGAAATAATTTAGCGGCTTGCCCGCCTGCGGCGGCGAGAGCTGCAAATCCCGCCCCACGCTGAACTGCACGCGATTTACGTCGTGCGATCCGAAAAAGTATTCGCGTTTCTCCGGATGTTTCCAGGCTTCTGAAATATCGACTGGGATCCACCCCTTGCCGTCGATATAGAAATCGGCCCAGCAATGGTATCCGGCGATGTCGCCGGAATGCTTTTCCGCGGGCAGCGGAAATCCAATTTCGAAACGCGCCGGAATTCCCTGTGACCGCGCCATGGCAATAAAAAGCGAATGGAAGTCGGTGCAATTGCCTTTCTTCGCGTCGCAGGCGTAAAGTACGTCGCCGCGGCCCCAACCTGTTCCCGTCTTGTCATAGCGCATCGTCGTAAACACGTAATCGTAGATCGCGCGGGCTTTTTCCAAAGGCTGAGCGTCGTTTTGCGTAACCTTCACCGCGAGATCAGCAGGAAGGCCGGTTACGGGAACCAGCACGTCTGGCTGCAGGTATTGCTGCCGCTCCTTTGAAGATAGGGAAGCCGCGACCAGCTGCGGTGAGGAAGATGGTCCGAGAGCGACGCGCTCATGCCGCACCACATCGTACTCAACGTCGAAGTGCAATTCCGGTTTTGAATTGCTCGTATCTGCATAAAAAATTTCATCGCCGTATTTTTTCTCGTGAGTGGTCTTCAACGGCAAATCGCCTTTGGCGGAGAGAATCTTCACCTCTTGCCAGCGGTCCGACTTCGCCTGCGGGAACCAGATGCGAACCTTCTCGTTAGCCGGCAGATTTTTTACCGTGAAGGTGTAATGGAAAGTGAAATGCCGGGATTCCTGAGCCGGCGAGGTGGGCACGAGCGAGGCGAGCAGAAGAATGACAAACAACGGCAATAGCCAAACTTTGCGCAGCATAGTGGCTTCCTTTCATGCGCGACATGATTTTTTCGATTGGCGATCAGAAAACGATTGGCAAACGACGCACGGGCGTTTTAGAGGGAACGCCGTCAAGTGAAGCCGCGTCTCTGCAGGCGCATAGAAGTGACGATGCCGAGGTCGGCCTCGACGTTGCGGTATTTTAACAGGGATAGGTTTTATCCACAGGAGGAGGTCGTTATGCGAAGGCCGGATGTTGCGATTATGACAAGTCTGGCGATGGCACTGCTCCTCTGCCTTTCGCGGCTCGCTGACACTTATGCCACGTTCATCCGGTAGAATCGACAAACATGCCCATCGCCATCCAATGCCGGGACCTGCGCAAGACCTATCAGGGGAAGGTCGAAGCCGTGCGCGGGCTGAATCTTGAGATTCAAACCGGCGAATGCTTCGGCCTACTCGGTCCCAACGGAGCAGGGAAGACGACGACGATCGAGATTCTCGAGGGTTTGCTCGAACCAACTTCCGGGCAAGTCTCCATTCTCGGCCATTCCTGGAGCGAGAACTCCCGCGAAATGCGTGAGTGGTTAGGCATCTCTCTGCAGGAGACACGCCTTTCCGAAAAGCTTAGCGTGCGCGAAACGGTCGACCTGTTTGCCAGTTTTTATCGTGAGCCCCGCTCGACTGACGAAGTATTGGAAGAGCTGCAACTCACCGAGAAAGCCGACTCGTGGGTAGGAAAGCTCTCGGGCGGTCAGCGCCAGCGGCTCGCGGTTGCGACGGCGCTGGTTTGCAATCCGAAAATTCTTTTCCTCGATGAGCCGACCACCGGCCTCGATCCGCAGAGCCGTCGCCAGCTGTGGGATATCATTCGCGAATTCCAGCGGAACGGCGGCACGGTTCTGCTGACCACGCATTACATGGATGAAGCCGAGCGCCTGTGCGACCGGCTCGCGATCGTCGATCACGGCCAAATCATCGCCGAGGGTTCGCCGGCCGATCTGATTGAACGCCTCGGCGGCCATCACGTGGTCGAGTTTGCCGTTAGTTCAAATGGCAATGGCCCGGCCGATCCCGCTGTCTGGCCTTCTCTGCCCGGGGTTGAGTCCGTGCTTGAATCGGATGGCATGATGGCGCTCAGCGTCAAAGAGCCGCATTTGACCATTCCCGCCCTGTTGGATGCCGTCGAAAAACAGGGAAGCCGGCTCGAGCATCTTTCGACCCGCCAGGCTAGTTTGGAAGACGTGTTTGTGCGGTTGACCGGGAGACATTTGCGAGAAGAATAGCCCAGGTCGCGAGAAACGCGAGGCGAGAGAAGTAAAGCGAGAGCAATAAAGCGATGAGCGTAGCAGAACAAACTCCGGAGGTACGGGTGAGCCAGCCCAAAATGCCGCCAAAACGAAACGGCCGCTGGGCCGGGTATCGGCACCTGCTTTGGGCTCGGATGCTGGAACTCAAACGCGAACCGGAGGTCGTGTTCTGGGTTTTTGTATTTCCTCTGCTGCTTGCCGCCGGCCTGGGCATTGCGTTCCGCGAGAAACCGGCCGGTGCTTCGCCGGTTGCGATTGTCGCCGGAGCGGGCGCGCAGCAGGCGGAGTCGCTATTAGAAAACTCGCCGCAGCACGGGTCTTTCAAGATCGAAGTGCAGGACGACGCTGCCGCGCGCAAAGGCTTTCGTCTCGGGAAATACGATCTTGTCATCAAGCCCAACAATGCCGGAGGACTGACTTACCTTTACGATCCCGCTCGTCCGGAAAGCGTGCTCGCGCGCTCGGAAGTCAACGACGCGCTGCAGACTGCAGCCGGCCGCAAGGAGGTAATCGTCACCAGCGAAGTCGTATCTTCGGAACCGGGCTCTCGCTATATCGATTTCTTAATCCCCGGCCTGTTGGGAATGAACCTGATGAACTCCGGCATGTGGGGCGTTGGATTTGCGCTGGTCGACATGCGGCAGCGCAAGCTCCTCAAGCGTTTCGTAGGCACGCCCATGCGCCGCGGAGATTTCCTGCTCGCTTTGATGTCCAGCCGCCTGGTGCTCATGGTCATCGAAATCGGATTGCTACTTGCCCTTGGTGTTGTGTTTTTCAACATGCGAGTTCTAGGTTCGCTCTTTACCATCACCCTGCTCGGTTCGGTCGGCGCGCTTTGCTTCGGGGGAGTTGGCCTTTTAACCGCGAGCCGCGCCCAAAAGATCGAAAGCGTGAGTGGCCTCATGAATCTTGTCATGATGCCCATGTGGATTTTTTCCGGCGTGTTTTTTTCTTACGAGCGGTTTCCTGCCGTCGCACAGCCGCTGATCAAGGCTCTTCCCCTAACAGCACTGAATGATGCTTTGCGAGCTAGCATTCTGGAAGGCACACCGCTGTTGCATTTATGGCCGCGGCTGTTAGTGATGGCTTCATGGGGAGGAATCTCGTTCCTGCTTGCCCTACGCTGGTTTCGCTGGACGTAATCGGCTGGAGTTTTGCCGGAGTACGAAGGCAGGCTTTGTCGCGACTAACTCCGAAGCTTGGCCTCGCCCGCAATTCTTTTCGAGAAGTGGCAAACGAGGCCGGCCGCGGTGCTTGCGAAAGCATTACTGCTACGACTTAGGCTGATTTGGCAGCGGCCTTTCGGACCTTCGCCCAACGCAGCCTTTGCGCTTCTGCGATCCGTTGGCGGGCTTCCTTGCTCAAGGTACGGCTAGTCCTCTTGAAGTTACGCCCCCCTCGGTGCCCAAGCGCATCCAGCGCCTTCCCTACTCGTCCCAGCTCAGCCTGCAGCCGGGAGTACTCTTTCCGGAGGGAAGTCACGACGTCGTTCATCATGAGTAGCACCCCCTTGGTAAGTAAGGCTAACACGAGAAAAGCCGCGACACATCGGCGAATCCACGATTTTTATGCAGAAGTCGGCTGGGGGAATCCAAATTAGAACCAGACGCGACTCCTATCGAGAGCAAAGGTCGCTATAAGTGGGTCTACTTCTCACCCACTCGAATCGTAGTTAGGAACTGAGGGGCCAGCCGCGCCTTTGTCGCTTGTTCGAACGCATATGCCAGGCGAATAAGCGTTGGCTCGCTCCACGCGCGTCCGAAGAATGAAATGCCGATCGGCAGCCCCGCTATTGAACCGGCGGTCACATTGATGTTGGGATAACCCGCAACCGCCGCGGCATTCGAGCTTCCGCCGGCAACGTGATCCCCGTTAAGCAGGTCGGTCAGCCACGCCGGGCCGCCGGTCGGAGCAACTATGGCATCGAGATGATATTTATCCATGGTTGCATCGATGCCTTCGGTACGCGCGAGCCGGTGATTCTTCTCGAGTGCGTCGAGATACTCTTTCTCGGTAAGCGGGCCTTTAGCCTCGGCTCTTACAAATAAGTCTTGACCGAAGTACGGCATTTCTTTCAGCCGATTGCGTTCATTGAAGTCGATTACATCTTTTAGAGTGTGCACCGGAGCTCTCGGCCCAAGCCGTGCGAGGTAGGCATTCAGGTCTGCCTTGAGTTCGTACATCATAATCAACAGTTCGCTATCGTCGAACTTGCCGAAGCTATCAATGTCCGCTGGGTCGACTAGAGTTGCCCCTTGTTTTTTCATTACGTCGAGCGATTGCTCCATCAGGGCATCGACGGCATCGTTGAAGCCGAAATATTTTCTTGCAACACCAATGCGCGCCCCTTTCAGTCCGTTCGGATCGCAGAACTGCGTGTAGTCCAAGGAAGACTTGCCCGCGCTCGCCGCCGTCGCTGCATCGTCCGGATCGACCCCGGTCAACGCGGCCAGCAAAGTTGCAGCGTCGCGAACAGTGCGGCACATTGGTCCGGCGCCATCCTGGCTGTGAGAAATGGGAATGATTCCGCTGCGGCTGACTAACCCGACCGTTGGCTTGATTCCGGCAAGTCCGTTCGAGGATGACGGACAAACAATCGAGCCGTCGGTTTCGGTCCCAATTCCCACGGCACATAGATTCGCCGAAATGCCGGCTCCTGTGCCTGAGCTTGATCCGCAGGGGTTGCGGTCAAGCGCATACGGATTTTTCGTAAGCCCGCCGCGGCCGCTCCAGCCGCTGGTCGAGTGGCTGCAGCGAATGTTCGCCCACTCGCTCAGGTTCGTTTTACCCAGAATCACCGCTCCGGCGCTGCGCAGTTTTTGCGCGACGAACGAGTCGCGCGAAGGCTTCGAACCCACCAGGGCCAGCGAGCCGGCAGTCGTCATCATCTTGTCGGCCGTATCGATGTTGTCCTTGATCAGCACCGGAATGCCGTGCATCGGGCCGCGCGGGCCTTTGCTTCTTCGTTCCTGATCGAGGGCGTCAGCAATCGCAAGCGCATCGGGATTCATTTCGATGATCGCGTTCACCCCAGGTCCGTGTTTGTCGATCTCATCAATGCGAACGGAATATTTTTCTACCAGGGAACGCGCGGTAAATTTGCCGCTCTTCATCCCATCCTGCAGGTCAGAGATCGTGATCTCATCAAGCTCGAATGGTTTGACCTCGGAAGTCTCGGTTGGCCGGGGAATCTCCCGCGCTGCGGCCAGAGCCGGATAAAGTGGCGCGACAGTTGCGGCAGCACCACCCGCGAGAGCACTTCGGAGAAATGAACGACGGCTGCCACGAATCTGCATGTTCTTTTTGTTCATGATCGGAATTTGTTCCTGTGCGTTTGGGTCGTCGTGCAACGCAACCGAACATACTAATCGATGCCGAAGAGCTGCGCAGAGGAAGTGGCGCGCCGCTAATCCGGCATAGGCTGCCGCGACACTATGTGCAGGCAGAGTAGAATCGGCGCGGCTATGCCCGTGTTGCTAAAGCTTCGGATTTTCCGGACGCACTCTCCGGCAGCTTTCGTCTGGCGAGCAAGAGATTCTGCGAGGGCAGTCTCGCGCCAGTTGCCCGGGGAAAGGGAAAACCGCCCTTCCACGAGGGTTCTCCGCCGTCCTCGTGGTCAGGAGCAAGCGTTCAGCTTATGTGCTGGTTTCTTAACTTAATTCCCCGCGAGCCCGCTGGACCATCTCGACCAACACCATGCGAGTTTCCGTCGCGCTGAAAACTTCTCGCAGGAAGGCAATGCGCGCGCCCTTCATGCCCTCATCGGTTTTCAGCCGCACGTGAAAGCCGAGGCGGTCGACCGCGGTCATGGACGCTTCCTGAGACTCAATTCCGGCAAATGCGCGGGCAAGCAGAACCAGCGCGTCTTTGTGGTCCGTATTCATGTGTTCGAGAATCGCGGCGGCAGAGTCGGCAAGCGGATCGGGCTGCGCCTGCGTGTAATCCGATGCCTCGACCCATCCCATCACGCCGAAGCCGCCAACGTAATAAACATCGAGCACGTCCATTTGATAGAACGAGAAATCTTCGAAATCGACCCAATACTTGCTGTTGGCGTAACGCTCGAGATAAAGCTTTCGCGCCTCCGCCACCTCCGGCACTGGAATCTTCGCAGCGTTCCCGACCAGCGTGACTCGCGACGCGCCCAGCGGGTCGCCGCTCGCATCCGGCTGCGTGACCAGCAAACTCGCGCGCGGATCGGCCTGCAGATTCTGCGTGTGCATGGCCATGGTGCTGATCAGAAAAATCGGCCGTCCGGCTGAGTCCAATCCGTAAGGCATGACCGAGCCGAAGGGAAATCCGGGCTGCTTCCGCGACAAAGTGGAAAAGCTGCCAATACGGCCAACGTGAACCAGCGTGCGGGCGCGCTCGGCGAAAGAAGGCTCCGGAGCCGGCAGGCGATCGCTCACAGGAGCTGTCGCCGCGTGCTTTCTGGTGGAAGGCGAGGACACGATTACTCTCTGACGCAAGTCTAGCAGGCGCAGATCATTTGGATCCGAATCGCCCAGGCCGATTGTGTCCATTCGATGCGAGTGCTAGACTTGAGCCGTTTCGCAGGCGTGAGGTCCAGCGCAAGCGACGCCGGGACCCTGCCGGCGAAATCCTGAGCGCAGCGAATGATCTCATCGCTGCTTTTTGTTAATCTGGAATCACACTGAGCGGGAGTAGTTCAGCGGTAGAACGCCAGCTTCCCAAGCTGGATGTCGCCGGTTCGATCCCGGTCTCCCGCTCCATCCGGCCAAGGGTTCCCCAGGAGGTTTCGCGCGTAATCCCTTGATTTCATAAACCACCTCTCTGTATGTCACACGCCAGTGTGGAAAAGATCACTGAGAAGGTGAGGCAGCACGCTTAGGATTTTCTCGTAAGAAGAAGCCCTTCATTTTCACTTTTCCTGGAGGGCAGACGTGCCACTCTGTGCATGCGACGAGGGTTGACTGCTGCGAGGGCGAGGCCTTCGCCGAATCCCGCGTCTTTAGCCCACCAGGAGTAACTCATTTCATAGCTCACACGGAAAGGAGGACGACCAAATGAAGCGAAGGAATTTCCTCAGAATTCTCGGATTGGCGATGGCGCTTACCTTGGGTGCCAGCGCCTGGGCGCAAGGGACCTTCAAGACTCTGTATAGGTTCACGGGTGGCGAGAACGGAAACGGGCCTGTCGCTGGCCTGGTCTTCGATGGCTCCGGCAATCTTTACGGCACCACCGAATCCGGCGGTGCCTATAATGCAGGGACGGTCTTTGAGCTGACACCAGTATCGGGCGGCGGCTGGACGGAGAGTGTCCTGTACAGCTTTACTGGTGGCGCAGACGGAGCCGCCCCTGCTGGCGATCTGATTTTCGATACGGCTGGGAACCTCTATGGCACGGCAGGGGATGGTGGTGCGAGCGGAACGTACTGCGCCGGCACATGCGGTGTAGCCTACGAGCTGACACCGACCTCGAACGGCAGCTGGACAGAGAGCGTGCTCTATAGTTTCACAGGTGGCGGGGATGGAGCTCGCCCGAACGCTGGCCTGATCTTTGACGCAGCGGGTAATCTGTATGGCGGCACATGGCAAGGCGCCTACATTTCCCCCGAGTGCTATGACGGATGCGGCATCATCTACGAGCTCACGCCGAGTACAAGCGGCGGCTGGACGCAAAGTGTAATCCATACCTTCATAGGTAAATGGGACGGCCGGAATTCCTGGGGTTCGCTCATCTTCGATGGAACCGGGAATCTCTTTGGCCCAGCCTGGAACAGCGGCTTCTCCGATGACGGATACGGAGTCGTTTTCAAGCTAACACCTAACTCCGACGGATCATGGACTGAACATGTGCCGCACCAGTTCAAAGGCGGTGATGACGGAGCCGAGCCTCAGGGTCATTTTGTCTTTGATAGTGCCGGGAACCTTTATGGCATAACACAAGACGCCCTCTATGGCGGCTTTGGAACAGTGTTTGAGCTCGTACCGAGCGCCAATGGCGGCTGGTCGAAGCGTACGTTGCATCAGTTCTCGGGTGACATAGACGGAGCTCATCCCTATTCTGGGCTGACCTTCGACGCCACCGGGAATCTCTATGGCGTCGCGAACGATGGTGGCGCTCATGGATATGGAGTCGTGTTCAGAGTGACGCCAACTTCGTCAGGTGGATCGAGCTACCAAGTGCTCCACGCCTTCGATGATTACACTGGAGCTTACCCTCAGGGCGACTTGATCATCGATGGGGCCGGGAACTTGTACGGCACGACTTACGGGGACGGCAGAAAGACCTTTGGCTCAGTGTTTGAAATTACGCCGTAGCCCGGCTTCCCGGGATGGGCAGGCAGCAATGCCTGCCCTCATCTCCGAGGGCATTGGCGTAACATCGGCGGGTAGCAGAGGCACCTCCGCATCACGGCTGGAAATCACGTCATTCGTCACCGCGTTCACCAGCACGCGGCGATGGGCTGCGCGTGAACGCCGGGGGGGCGCAATATTCGCGCAACGTAGTTGTGCCTGGGTCAGTCCTTTGAGCCGTGCTGGCGTATGCGTGGCTTCTTCGAAGAGCCCGATTTCCTAATCAGAAGGCCTGCGACTCTGCCGTGAGAACAATCTGCTGCAGCGATGGCACGGGAATCGGCGGAACGAATGCCGGGATCAGGCGGTAACCTCTACCTCGAATCGTCTGGAGATATCGGGGCGCCTCAGGCTGTGGTTCAATCTTCTCGCGCAGCCGCCGGACGTGAACGTCAACAGTCCGTGGCGTGACAAATGCCGAGTTCCACACCGCACCCAACAACTCGTCCCGCGTGAAGGTCTTTTCCGAGTTCAAAGCCAGATAGGCAAGGAGTCGAAACTCCATTGCCGTCATGCCAATCGTCCTGCCATGAATATGGACAGTCAGCGTGTCGGCATCCAGTTCCAGATCCCCCGCCCTCAGCCGCGACGAGGTCTGGCGGGGTCGCGCACGGCGCAATACTGCCCTCAGGCGCGCCACCAGTTCAAGAGGACTGAAAGGCTTGATAATGTAGTCATCGGCCACTCTGAGTCCGGCAACCCGGTCTTCCTCCGAGCTTTTTTCGGTCACGAAGATGATGGGGAGGCCAGCCCACAATGGGGAACGGGAAATTCTTGAGCACAATTTCAAACCATCTTGGTCTGGAAGCGTTCTTTCGAGCAGGAATAGCTGAGGCGGTACCACTTGACCGAGCACATCCCTCGCTGTGGCAAATGTGCGCACCGCAAAATTTTGTGCTTCAAGCACTCCGCGCAGGAGTCGAACTGCATCCGTATCGCTGTCTACAACGAATATCACAGGACGCATAAAGGGTTCGTTCTTGTGTAAGGTCTGGAAACAGGGGGAGAGGCTTGCCAGCGAACACCGGCACTGGCTGCGCTCAATCACCAAATGTTAATACTTCAGCCACTACATTGTCAACAAAGTCTAGGGATTTAGTAGCCATTATCAAGGGCCGAATGATCTTGTTTTTCAGAGGATGAAGAGTCGGACCGGGAGCGGTGCAGATCAACGAGGCCGTGGGGCTGATGGGCGATGGCCTCGGCGCGTCCCGCCCCGGTCAATCGCTGAGCCGCAGCAGTAAGCTCGCGGGGCCTACTGCAACGAGCTGCTCACGTTTGAGAACACATTATTGGCGTTGGAGCCGATGAGGCTGACCGTGCCGACCACCAGCACTAGGATCACGGCAAGCATCACGGCATATTCCGCGATGTCCTGGCCGCGGTCATCGCTCAAGAGTTTCTGTAACGAGGGTTTCATCGGGGGAGTACCTGCCTTTCCTGCGGCATTAGGCAAACAGTTGTTGGGAGATTCGGTACCAACTTTACGGACGAAATATGTATACCGAAAACGGTCAGAGCGCAAGAGGAGTTTTGAGGATTGAAGCCAAACGACATTCGCGGTAACCGCCGATCTCATCCGTTGATCTGATGGGCCGCTGTATGGCGCAGATGAGTTTGCACATCTTTCGAGATGCCGCGTCCCGGCTCATTCGTGGCGAATGTGGGGCGCAGAGCTGCTACTTCGCAAGATCCTTCTCGATATCCCGTTGCGGGGCATGGCAACTCTGAAAATGCCCCGCTCGCTACACGGATCGGGTATCTATCATCTGCATTGCTTTTTTGGTTGGCACAGCATAAGCGGCCCTCCATCAGCGGAGACGAGCGCGGCCGCCGAGTCGTTGTTCAGCTCCGCCGAACCCCAAACCACGCTGGTGGCATCAGGGCCGCTGCCGGTGCTCGAACCCCAAACCACGCTGAAGGCGCTAAGCAGATCGTCATTCCACGGAAGCGGCGTATCCCACACAACCGAATTGCCGTTTACGTTAGAGCCCCAGATGGACGACCACGACCATTGCCGCGACGAATTCCAAACTACCGAACGCGCCGGAATGCTGCTGTTTCCGTTCACCAGGGAAACGGTGCCATTCGACTGGTTATAAACCACTGACGGAGACAGCGCTGCGCCCAATGTGGACGGAGCCAGGTCGTTGTCGTACAACGCCGCCTGCAGGTTCAGGAGCCCCGCACCAACCGAGAAAAGATCGTAATACTCCGTGAACGTCTCGGAGAGAGCAGGAACGGAGACGACCGTGGAAGTTGGAAAAGATCCGTAGGTGCTCTGCATCAGAAGCGCCTTGATCTGGTCCGGGGTCAGATTGTTGTTTTGCTGCAGGAGGAGGGCAACCGCTCCGCTGACCACGGGCGTTGCCATGCTGGTGCCGCTCAATGTGAAGTAGTCCGGCTGCCCGTTGCTGCCGTTGACTAAGTATGACGGATAGTCAGCTTCCAGGGTGGCGCCCGGAGCCGCCAACGAGACGATGTTGTTGCCCGGCGCCATAATATCGGGCTTAACCACGTGATCGTAAGTGGTCGGGCCCTTAGAGGTGAAACTCGTCATGATCTCGCTCGCCTGCGCAGATGAGCCTTCACTGTTCATTGCGCCCACAGTGAGGACTAGAGGATCATTGCCCGGAGCTGTGATGGTTCCATAGCCGTCGCTGCCGTCGATGCTCACGCGTCCGTAGTTGCCCGCCGCTACTACCACCACGATCCCGGCTTGCCAGGCTGATTCCACTGCCTGACACAATGCATCCTGCGCGTAGCTGACCGCGATGCCGCGCCCAAGCGACAGGTTGATCACCTGAATGTTGTATTTATTTTGCAGCGCGATGGCTTCCTGAATGGCGTCAATGACGCTGCTGTCGGTGCCGTTGCCGTTTTCATCCAACGCTCGAAGATCGATCAGACTAACCGCGGGTGCGGCGCCTTCGTATTGTCCGCCGGAGAGGTAGCCGTTGCCGCCAATGATACCTGCGACATGCGTACCGTGACCGTAGAGGTCGTATTTCGCGCCGCTCGAGTTCGTGGTCGGGGTGCCGGTGAAATCCTGGTGATAGACGACGCGGGAATGAGTCTCCGCCGAGTTCCACAGGTCGGGATGGCTGTCATTGATGCCGCTGTCGATCACGGCCACGCCGACCCCAGCACCGTTGTAGCCCGCATTCCAGGCCGCCGTAACATTTGTCGCGGCGTCCGTGGTCTCATCGAGTGCTCGCAAGGGATGGTCGAGGCCTACCGAAATAATGTCGGAATCCTTTTCCAGCGCAGGCAAGGCATTTACCGGAATGGTGAGCGCGATACCCTTGACCACGCCGAGCCTGTGGTTCAGGCGGGCGCCAAGATTCCGCATCCTGGTTTCCTGCTCCGACCGTGGGACCTGTTTGTACTGCACGATGACTCTCACCGTTTCGTTCGCTGCTGCACCGTTATTCGCGCGAGCAACCACGGGTGCGAGGTCCGGAGCAAACTTGCCAGATGGCCTGCCATCGCCTCGGCGATCCTGGGCGAAGGCACACTCCGCAACCACAACGAGCAGCAACACGCCCAGGCGTTTCCCCCAGGCGGCGCTACGGCGGTCACTCTTACGACCCGGCTTTGCTTTCAGTGTTTGCCTCATAACGCTCGCTTTCCCCAAGCAGCCTATCTACAGCGAACTTGTGCTAAATACCCAATGCCTATTCAGCACGGGCCATGCCAATCGCTGCCTCGTAAATAATTGCAATCATTGAAGATATAAACGGCTCTCGGTAGCCGTTGGGCCAGTCTGTCCCCGTTAGGCGGGGCGTGGGCCAGTTTGTCTCAGTTCGAAAAGTCCATTACGCAGGTAACTGTCGTGCCAGCAAAGGATAAGTGGCACATGACGAGGAGCACTCTTAGCTGATTGATTAGATAACGATTCGATCTACTTGACCGCTGGCGCGTCGGCTTTCTTCAGATAGTCGGAGAGTTGCCGCACGACGCTGACGAAGGTCTTGGTCGCCACCGAAAGCGTTCGGTCGCGACGATAAGCAATTCCCAGCTCCCGCCACAGATCGGAACCCTCGAGCTCAACCAGTTTGACGCGGCCGGCCGAGACTTCATCGTGCGCAAACGACGCGCTCACCAGCGAAATGCCGAGATCCGCAGCGACGAAGCTTTTAATCATCGCAAGGCTGGGCAACTCCATCCTTACTTTGAGTTCGCTGTTGTACTCGCGAAATAATTTATCGAGCAGGCGGCGCGTGTGTCCCGTCTTCGGCAGAAGTAGCGGTTGCTTTACCACGTCCGCAACCTGCGCTGACTTTTGTTTTGCCAAAGGATTTTTCGGACTGACCATCAGCATCAGCCGATCGCGATAGATCGCCTGCACTTTCAGACTCGGAGATTGCACGGGCAAGCTGATAATGCCCACATCGAGCGATCCGTTCTCCAGTTTCTCGACAATTTTGTACGTGAAATTGCGGTAGATGCTGATCTGCACATCGGGATAGCGGCGGCAATATTCGCCAAAAACTTCAGGCAAAACATAAAGGCATGTGGCTTCGTTTGCCCCCACCAGTAACGTGCCGCGCGGCGTATGGCCGTGGTCGGCAACAGCGACGAGTGATTCATCGCGAAGCTTCTTCATCCGCAGAGCATAATCGTGAAAGACTTCCCCGGCGGGAGTGAGCTTTACAGTCTTGCCCGAGCGGTCAAGCAAGCGATCGCCATACTCCTGCTCGAGTTGGCGGATTTGCGCGCTGACCGCGGACTGTGAGCGGAATACTTTTTCACCGGCGCGCGAAAAGCTACCCTGTCGGGCAACTTCCAGGAAGGTGATGAGCTGATCGAAGTCCATGGAGTTAGTGGGGAATTATAGCGGACTTCACAGCCCGAACGGATGTGCAGCGAAGAAGCCGTACGCTCATCCTTACTGGACCACCACGCTTTGTGCGGAAAGCGATTCGCGGCTGTAGCCGCGAGCTTCCTCGGCGGCAAGGCGCGAAAGAATAGGTGCCCAGGTTTCATCGATTGAGCACGGTGGCGTCAAAGGCTCAACCCGCATCAGCGGCAGAGCGGAGTGGTAGAGTAAACCCGCCGCGCGCGGGCTGCCCGTTAATTGAGCGTGGCGCTGCAGGATGCGCCGCAGCCAAAGTTCCTCGCAGGTTTCGATCGGCGCGAGGCGCACGGATTCTTGGTTCAGCCGGTTTTGGCTATCGTGCTCGCGTGTGCGCAGGATATAGGTAAGGCCGCCTGTCATGCCCGCGCCGAGATTGGCTCCGGCCGCGCCTAGAATTACCACCACCCCTGCAGTCATGTATTCGCATCCGTGGCGGCCCGCGCCTTCAACTACCGCAAGCGCTCCGCTATTCCGAACCGCAAATCTCTCGCCGGCGCTTCCTGCGATAAACAATTCACCGGACGTTGCGCCGTAGAGCACGGTGTTTCCAACCAGCACATCGCCGCGCTCGGAGGCCTCGGCTCCAGCCGTGACCGCAATGCTTCCACCGCAAAGGCCCTTGCCGACGTAATCGTTGGCTTCTCCGGTCAGGCGGAAATTCGCACCGCGAATCAAAAATGCGCCAAAGCTCTGACCAGCGGTGCCAGTAAATTCAAAATTGACAGCAGTCATTTCCAGCGCGGAGCGTCCAAGGCGCCGAAGCGCTTCGCCGCTGAAGTGAGCGCCAACCGACCTGTCTTCATTGGTGATCCAGAAGCGATAAGGCCGGGGCGACATCGACTCGAGATCGTCCACCACGCAATTCAGTTCCAGGTGCAGAAGGCTGGTGTCCTCGTGTGGGCAGGCGATTTGCGCCGGAGGATCGGCAATCGGCTTCAAGAGCGCCGCGACGCTTTTTTCAGCCTGCAGAGATCGCGGCTCGAGCCGTTCCACTGTGCCGAGAGCTTCGTCGATCGAAGCATAGCCAATATTCGCCAGTAATGCACGAACATCGGACGCGAGAGCGCGAAAAAATCTCTCCACCATTTCTGGATTACCGGTGAAGCGCGCGCGCAGATTCTCGTCCTGCGTGGCGATGCCGACCGGACAGGTGTTGAGATGGCATTGCCGGGCCATCACACAGCCGATGGCAAGCAAGGCAGCCGTACCGAAACCAAATTCTTCCGCCCCCAGCATCGCTGCGATCACCACATCGCGTGCGAATTTCAACCCGCCGTCTACGCGTAGTCGCACCCGGCTCCGCAATCCGGCGCGGACCAACGCTGTGTGCGCATCGCGAAGGCCAATCTCCCACGGCAGGCCAGTGTTCTTGATCGAGGTCAGCGGAGATGCGCCCGTTCCTCCATCGTGCCCGCTGATCGTAATCACGTCCGCGCCGGCCTTCGCCACGCCGGTTGCGATCACGCCAACACCAGAGCTGGAAACCAGCTTCACTCCGATTCGCGCATTCGGATTTACGGCCCGCAGATCGTAGATCAGCTGAGCCAGGTCTTCGATGCTGTAAATGTCGTGATGCGGAGGCGGCGAAATCAGCATAGCCCCGGGGATCGCATGCCGCAGCCGCGCGATATAGGACGTTACCTTCGTTGAAGGCAATTGTCCGCCTTCGCCCGGCTTGGAGCCTTGCGCCGTCTTGATTTCGATTTCATCGGCGTGCACCAGATATTCCGCAGTCACGCCGAACCTTGCCGACGCGACCTGCTTCACCCGGTTGTTCGCTTCCGGCTGCTCAAAATAAATATTCGGATCTTCGCCGCCTTCGCCCGTATTGCTGCGTCCTCCCAACCGGTTCATCGCGATGGCGAGAGTCTGATGCGCCTCCGGCGATATCGCCCCCAGCGACATGGCTTGCGTGCTGAAGCGGCTGAGCAGGGAAGCCTCGCTTTCCACTTCATCCAAAGGCAAAGCCTGGGCCGTACGGAACTCCATCAAATCCCGCAATGCAACGTCTTTTCTTTCGCGCGAGAGGGCGTTCAGTGATGCCTGATTTGCCGGCGTCGGAGACTTGATGAAGCGGTGCATCCGCCGGACCAGTTCCGGTGAGGTCGCGTGTTGCTCTCCTTTATGCCGGAAGCGGTATAAGCCCGCGTCGCGGAATTCCGCTTCAGACACTCTGAAGCCGGCTTCGTGACACATGAGACAGTCTTGCAGCAAATCGTCGAGCGAAGCGCCGCCCAGAGTCGCTCCGGCATTCTCGAAAAACTCCTCGCACACTTCCTCATCCACGCCGACGATTTCGAACAACTGGCTGTTGCGGTAGCTGCTCATGGTCGAGACGCCCATCCGCGCCAGCACCTTGCGCAAGCCTTTTTCGATCGCAGATCGATATTTTGCCGGGCCGTCCGCCTCGTCCCGCACTGCGAGGCTCATAGCGAGATAGGGATGCACGGCAGTCGCTCCCGCGGCCAGTAACAAGGCCACGTGATGGGTGTCGAGAACCTGGCCGCTTTCGATAATTAGAGGGATATTCCAGGTGCCGATCTCAGTCATCGCCCGCCAAGCCGCTGAAACCGCGAGCAGAGCCGGAATTGCAGCTCGGTCCTTGTTCACTCCTCGGTCACTCAGGAGAATAGCTCTCCCGCTGGCCGCTGCCCTCACCGCCTTTTCGCGTATTCTCGCCAGAACCTCACGTCCCGTTACGATTCCTCCTTCAACTGGAAAACTGATGTCAATGCCGTGCAACGTAAGAAGTATTTCCGAGAGCCGATCCATCTGCCCGGCGTCGAGCAGCGGGGAATTCAGTTTGAGGTTTTTACCCAGGTAAACATCGAGCGACATCACGTGGCTCTCGCGTAATGGATCGATCGGCGGATTCGTAACCTGCGCGAACCGCTGCTTGCAGTAGTCCCACAACGGACGCGGGAGTCTCGACAGAAATGCGGGCGGAGCGTCGTCGCCCATGCTCCACAACGGTTCCTGTCCTTGTTCGGCCATCGCGCGTAGTAGCATGCGGAACTGGTCTTCCGTCCAGCCGAACGCGGCCATCAATCGATTCGGCTCGTGCACCACGGGAGTAGCTTTATGCTTGGCCGAAATGATTGTCGGCGGGACCCAGTTTGTATCCACGGGAACAAGCCGTTCGGCATCGCGGGGGCGGAAGAGCGTTCCGCTCGCGGTGTCGGCGATCAGCATGTCGCCGGGACCCAGACGCTGGCGCTCAATCACATGTTTGTCCGAAAGATCTGTGATACCCACTTCCGAACCAACGATCAGCAAACCATCGGACGTCAGCGTATAACGCAGCGGACGAAGGCCATTGCGATCGAGCTTCGCAGCAACGAATCGCCCGTCGCTGAAGACCATGGCCGCGGGTCCATCCCAGGGTTCCTGCTCGTAGGCGCTGCGCGACAGAAATTGCCGCAAGCCCGGCTCGACATGTTCATCGTGGTCCCACGATGGCGGCATCAACCGCAGCGCCGCTTCCACCATGCTGCGGCCGCTGCGCACATCCGCTTCCAGAGCATTGTCGAAGCTGGCGGAGTCGCTCATTCCCGGCTGCAATAGCGCAGTGTTCGGGGGCAATCCCAGCTTCTGCAGTAAATTCGCGCTTCGCGATTGAAACCATCGGCGGTTACTGCTGATGGTATTGATTTCGCCGTTATGGGCGACAAACCGAAACGGCTGCGCCAGCGACCAGCTTGGCGCGGTATTTGTGGAATAGCGCTGATGAAAAACCACGAAAGAGCTGACGAACTCAGGATCATTCAAGTCTGCATAAAACGGAGCTAATTGTTCGGGTGTCAGCAGGCCCTTGTAAATAATTCGTTTCGAAGAAAGTGAGCAGTAGTAGCCAGTGCCGGGGAAGTTCTCGAGCTCCTTGCGCAGACGGTAAAGCTGTAGTTCGAAATCGAACGATTCGGAATTCGCAACGCCCGGCCGTGGCCCTACAAAACATTGTCGGATCATCGGCAAAGATTCCTGCGAACGCGGGCCTAAAATCGAGGGGTCGGTCGGAACCACGCGCCATCCCACGAATGAAAGACCAAATTTCTCGACGCTCGAGCGAATAGCGTCGGCGGCAGCTCTCTCCTGGCCACGCTGAAGAAACACCATGCCAACGCCAAATTCTTGCGGCAATTCGATTCCATCGGCGCGGGCCGCTTTGCGAAAAAAATCTCTGGGTAATTGAACCAGCAGTCCTGCGCCATCCCCGCTGCGGCCGTCGGCATCGACGCCACCCCGATGCTCCAGGCGTGCCAAAGCTCCCAGCCCGCGTTCCACGATCGCATGCGACGCAGGTCCCCCAAGCTGCGCGATGAATCCGATGCCGCACGCATCATGATCAAGCGCGAAGGTAGGGTGACTTTCCGCCATAGTACCTGTCTAGCGGGAAAGTTCAGGAAAGTACAATCGTCATTTTCAATGTGTCGAATGGGTTTTTCCGCATGGTGCGCAAATCCGCTTCCGCAGCGTCTTTTTCGTGGCCTCGCGCGCAAGAGGGAAGAATTTTTCAGATAAAATGACGAATCCACTTCCATGGTTACTCTTTCCCAGATTCAGACCGCGCTGGACCGCATTCGCCGGTCCATCCCCATTTCTCCGTGCACGCGCTCGGAGACTTTCTCTGAACTCAGCGGACATTCGATCTATCTGAAGCTGGAGAACCGCCAGCGCACTGGAGCCTATAAAGAACGTGGAGCGCTGAATAAGCTGTTAACGCTCACTGCCGATGAACGATCTCACGGCGTGATCGCGGCGTCTGCCGGTAATCATGCGCAAGCGGTGGCTTATCACGCTTCGAATCTCGGTATCCGATCCAAGATCGTCATGCCTCTGGCCACGCCGCTGATTAAGGTTTCAGCCACGCGAGCCTATGGAGGCGAAGTTGTCCTGCATGGCGGCAACTATGATGAGGCTTACGAAGAGGCGATTCGCCTTAGCGAGCACGAACACCTAACCTTCGTGCATCCCTTCAACGACGATGCGGTGATTGCAGGGCAGGGAACCCTTGGCCTCGAATTGCTTGAGCAGCATCCCGATCTCGATGCCGTTATTGTGCCGATCGGCGGCGGTGGTCTGATTGGTGGCGTTGGCTGCGCCTTGAAGGAAACGAGACCGGGCATTCAAATCATCGGAGTGCAGCCGGCGCGCTTACCCTCCGTGAAAGTTGCACTGTCGGAAGGCAAACCTGCGACCCTGCCGCCGGCCGTTACGATCGCAGACGGCATTGCGGTCCGGCGTGTAGGCGAGAGAACTCTAGCCCTGGTTCAGAAATACGTCGACGAAATTGTGACCGTGGAGGAAGAAGAAATCGCCAACGCTGTTCTTCTCTTGCTGGAGCGCGAGAAAATTCTCGCCGAAGGTGCGGGCGCGGCCGCGTTAGCCGCGTTGGTAAACCGGCGGGTTCCACAGCTATCCGAAAAAACGGCTCGCGATAAAGCTGGCAGGAAAATTGTAGTTCTGATTAGCGGCGGCAATATTGATGTTACCCTGCTCGCGCGTATCATCGAGCGCGGCCTCGTCAAGGACGGTCGTCTCGTCCGCCTGCGCGTCCATCTTCCCGATTATCCCGGAGCGCTGCACCGGCTCACGGGCATTCTCGCGCAGCATCGCGCCAACATCGTCGAAACCGCCTACGACCGCGCCTATCACAATGTGAACCTCGGCGATACCGCGATCGATATCACCATGGAAACCCGAGGTCCCGATCACATTGCCGAACTGATTTCTGCGCTCGGAGCCAACGGCTACATGCACGAAAGAATCCTGTAGCCGGTTAACTCCACGCATCTTGCGACATTTGGAGTTGACTGATGGCTTCACCGACGATCTCCCGAGGCATGCCAAAATGCTGTTCGATTGTCTCAATCAAGTCCTCACGGGTCTGCAGTCCACGCAGAGTCGACTGTTCGCCGCGAGACTCAATGAGCGACAAGTTGTGTATAACTGTTGATCTGCCTGGCCAGAAACGGGCGAGGAGGAGAGCATTGAGAAATGTCGCATCGGCCGAGAACGAGGACGCGATTACTCCACGGAAATCTTCGATGTTTTTTGCCGTCGGCTTTGCCAGGTAACCATGTCGCGGCAACCCATTGCGAAATAACTGAAGCTGTGAATACCCTCTAGCGTCCTGAGGTTGAAGCACATAGCGATCCCGGCCCAACCGGATCTCGTAATCGGTTTTCAGGTCGCGTGGTATGGGTTCTAGAAACGGGGCGGCATAGCCGGCATCCACAAGATATTCTCGCCCATCGACCGTAATCATATTGACCGCATGAACGCCCGGATTTTGCATGTCGGCGGCGCATAGTTTGGACTCATATCCGAGGCTGCTCAGCAGCAGATAGAAGTGGTAGTTGTTTGAATAGCAGGTGCCGCCGAAGTGGTATTTCTCGATTCCCTCTAAATACAATCGGATGTCAGGCAAGCCTGCGAGGCCTAATGCTCGGCGATAGTAGAGCTTGGAGATGTTCTCGAACGGAATGTGCGTCAGGTGAGCCGCTACCAGTTCGCGTAGGGCCGCCAAACCGGGTTCGGCGCGCTCCACTCCAAGTATTGCCAAATAGCGGCTAACAATGTCCCCCGGTAACGTCGCGAACACCTGTTCCTGCCCCCGATTCAAGATGAGCCTACCACTTAACCAGGCGTATGCTTGTCGAGGCTACAGTCTTGCTGCTGCGGGGGTTCAACTCGCTGAGAGAAAGCTGTTTACGCCGGTGATTACAATCACGCCGCGAGGTGCCGAATCTCCTTGCGGTTGCCTTATGGAAGATCACAATGAATACGGACTCAAAGACGTACCTACGGAGGTAGGAATATGACTGCTGGTACTCTCACTACGCCTGGAATCAAGGCTCCGGGCGATTACATTGAAGACGTAATGCAAAGCGTCAAAGCAAAAAATCCCGCCGAGCCTGAATTCCATCAGGCCGTTCGCGAGGTGTTTGATTCTCTCCGGTTAGTCCTGGCAAAGCATCCCGAGTATCAATCCAACCGCATTCTCGACCGCATCGTTGAACCCGAGCGCGTCATCATGTTCCGCGTGCCGTGGATCGACGATCAGGGCAACGTGCAAATCAACCGCGGCTTCCGCATCGAAATGAATAGCGCTATCGGTCCTTATAAAGGCGGACTGCGGTTCCATCCTTCGGTGAATCTGGGCATTTTGAAATTCTTGGCGTTCGAGCAGGTGTTCAAGAACTCGCTCACCACGCTGCCCATGGGCGGAGGCAAGGGCGGATCGGATTTCGATCCGAAAGGGAAGAGCGACAACGAAGTGATGCGTTTCTGCCAAAGCTTCATGACCGAACTGGCTCGCCACATCGGCCCGGACACCGACGTTCCTGCCGGCGATATCGGCGTCGGCGGACGCGAAATCGGCTATCTCTTCGGCCAATACAAGCGCCTGCGCAATGAATTTACCGGCGTGCTCACCGGTAAAGGCCTGAACTGGGGCGGATCGCTGATTCGTCCGGAAGCCACCGGCTACGGTTGCGTCTATTTCGCGCAGGAGATGCTGAAGTCGCGCAAAGACTCGCTGGAAGGCAAGCTGTGCCTCGTTTCCGGCAGCGGCAATGTTTCGCAGTACACCATCGAGAAGCTGCTCGATCTGGGCGCGAAGCCAGTCACGGTTTCCGACTCCAACGGCGTAATCTACGATCCGGATGGCATCAATCGCGAGAAGCTTGCGTTCGTCCTCGAACTGAAGAACGTGAAGCGCGGGCGTATTCGCGACTATGCTGATCACTACAAGAAAGCCATCTTTATGCCCACCGACGTGAAGCTCGAGCACAGCCCGCTCTGGAACATCAAGGCGGATTGCGCTTTCCCGAGCGCCACGCAAAATGAAATCACCGCAAGAGACGCGGCGAACCTCATCAAGAACGGAGTCAAGGTGGTGGCCGAGGGCGCCAATATGCCGAGCACGCTCGAGGCAACCAAGCTGTTCCTCGATGCCGGAATTTTGTACGGTCCGGCAAAAGCGGCGAATGCTGGCGGCGTAGCTACTTCGGGTCTGGAAATGTCGCAAAACAGCGCGCGTATTTCCTGGACACGCGAAGAAGTGGACGACAAGCTGCACAAAATCATGATCGCCATTCACCGCAATTGCTTCGAAACGGCCGAGAAGTATGGCACACCCGGCAATCTGGTGAACGGCGCCAACATCGCCGGCTTCTTGAAAGTCGCCGACGCGATGCTGGACCAGGGACTGGTTTAGTTAGTTGTAATCGAGAGCTATTCATGAGATTGGGTGCCCCACCCTGCGCGGTTTTCGTGGGGTGGGCATTTTCATGCAGGGACAGCCGCCCTCGGCTGTCCGGTCGGGCGAAGCCCGGTGGAGCATGCTTTCGGAACTTGAATAGCTGGGGCGACTCTGCGTCCCTGCAAGTTCGCGAAGGACTCCCGACATCAGCGCTCCAGAACTGAGAGCCTTCGCGTTCGGAGGAGAGATGCCGAAGAAGATCAAAGAGCGCAAAGAGGAGTCGAGGGAGACCCCGGTCCTTATCAGGACGTACGGTGAATTTTGGAATCCAGAGGTCGTTAATTGGAATGACTCGTGGAGACTCTTGGGCAAGCTTCGGGCCGATTTTACCGGGCCTGACATTAATGTATATGAGGAGAGGGGCGTTTATGTCCTTTACAAGGACTATTAGCCCGTCTATGTGGGCAAGGCCGACAAGCAGTCGATAGGGTACCGACTTCAGTTGCACAGGCAGTCGTTGCGGAAGGGCCCGAGGTGGGACAGATTTTCCTGGTTCGGTATTCGGGGCCTCCGGCTTAGCGGCAAGCTGCGCAATCGCAACGAGGCATTTCATCCGAGCACCGGCGAGCTGATTGCGACTCTCGAGGCGCTGCTAATTGTGTCGATCGATCCACGATTGAACTCCCGAAGGGAAAAGTTTAAGAATGCTGTCCAAGTTTTCCAGTCGGAAACTGACAAGCCCCCCGAAATGGAAGAGCGTTTGGCCTCCATCGAGGGCAAGCTGACGCAGCTAGTCGAGCAAAACCTGGCTGCGACCGCAAAAGGTTCTAAAATCGAAATCTCGCTCTCCGAGATTCGCCGCAAAGGTCTGATGGCCGCCCTGCGGGAGCATGCGCATCTGCGATGAAACGGCTGTCGAGTTTCGCTCGACCCACCCATCCGTCCCCCCTCAGAGCGCGAGGGTCGGTCAGGGCATGCTTCGAGGGCGGCTGTCCCTACATAAAATCCGGCGTTATTATTAGCCCTTACTCGCCATGACCCTCGCCCCCACCACCGAGCCACTCCTCGACGCCGAAGCTCGCCTGGAAGGCTTCGACAACCTGATGCCCTTCAAGGTCCAGAACATTCTTCTGGTCTCGAGCCTCTACGACTCCTTCATCCTCCGCGAAGATGGACGCCTCAATGAACTGCTCATCGACGAATCGCTCGAACTCAATCTGCAGCAGATCCCCGGCATCACTCACGTTTCCAGTTGCGCCGAAGCGCTCGATCTTGCGCGCTCGCAGCCGCGCTTCAACCTGATCGTCACCAACCTCACCGTCGCTGACATGAACGCGGCTGATCTCGCCCGCGAAGTCAAGCGCGCCGGCCTCGATGTTCCAGTCGTTGTGCTCGCGTACGACTATCGAGAAGTCAAAAATTTCGTTAGCCGCAACCCCGTCACCGACATCGAGCGCATCTTTCTGTGGCAAGGAAACGCGCGCATCCTCATCGCCATCGTCAAGTACATCGAAGACAAGCGCAACGTTCTCCACGATACACGGGCGATGGGTGTGCCGGTGCTGCTTGTCGTCGAAGACAACATCCGTTATTACTCTTCCTTTCTTCCGGTCATCTACACCGAGCTGATCAAGCAATCCCGCCGCGTGATTCAGGAAGGCATCAACGTCGCGCACAAGCTTGTGCGCATGCAGGCGCGGCCGAGAATTCTTCTGAGCTCGAATTTCGAGGAGGCTGCTGAATTAGTTCAGCGCTATCGCGATTATCTTTTCGGCCTCGTTTCCGATGTGGAATTTCCCTGGGATGGCAAACTCAATCCCGAGGCAGGATTCGAACTTGCGCGGCTCATGCGATCGCTTGTTCCTGATGTGCCGGTTGTTCTGCAAACCAGCCGTACAGAATTTCGCCCACGCGCGCTCGCCGAAGGATATTCGTTTCTGCGCAAGCGCTCGCCTACTTTGCTCAAAGACCTGCGCCGCATTCTCACCGAGTCTTTCGGCTTCGGCGATTTCGTTTTTCGCCTGCCCGATCTTACCGAGGTCGCCCGCGCCAAAGATCTGAACGAACTCGAACAGCAGCTGCAGACGGTTCCTGCCGAAAGCCTCACCTATCACGCGCAGAGCAATCATTTTTCTCACTGGCTGATGGCGCGAACCGAATTTGCTCTTGCGGCGAAACTCCGTCCCCGTAAGGTTTCCGATTTCACCGGTCCCGAGCACTTGCGCAGCGATTTGATCAACTCGATCAACGACTATCGCCGCGAGCAGAGCGAACTGGTTATCGGCGATTTCAACGCGGAGACGTTCAAACCCTCCCCTTCGCACTTCCTGCGCATCGGGGCCGGGTCGCTCGGTGGCAAAGCGCGGGGTCTCGCCTTTATTCGCCACTTGCTGCGCAAGAGCCGCATCACGCGCCGCTTTCCTGGCGTCCATATTTCCGTGCCGCCCGCGCTGGTTCTCGCCAGCGACACCTTTGACCAATTCATGGCCGAAAACAACCTGCTCGATTTCTCCCTGCAATGCGAGGACGATCACGAAATATTGCAGAAATTTCTAGCCGCACCCTTCCCGGAAAGTCTGCGGGAAGACTTGAAAGTATTTCTCGCCGAGGTGGAATACCCGCTCGCCGTGCGCTCTTCCTCGCTGCTTGAAGACTCGCAATACCAGCCGTTCACCGGCGTCTACGAGACCTTCATGCTGGGCAATCAATCACCCGACCTGAACCAGCGCCAGGCCGACTTGATCGATGCCATCAAGCGCGTCTACGCCTCCACTTTCAGCCGCCACGCAAAGGCATACGTGCGAGCCACTCCCTACCGCCTGGAAGAGGAAAAAATGGCGGTGATCGTCCAGCAATTGGTCGGCGCCCCTCACAGCTCGCGTTTTTATCCGGATTTCTCTGGCGTGGTTCGTTCGCACAACTTTTATCCAGTTCCCCCAATGACTTTTGCCGATGGAATCGC
>JASHNX010000228.1 GCA_030041415.1 Candidatus Sulfotelmatobacter sp. | reverse complement strand
GATCCCCCGGATTGGACGAAGACAGTTCCGCCGCCATCCGTGAAGCGGTAGCGGTCAACAACGGCGAGAACTTTTTCATCGGCGAAGAACTGGTTCTCATCTTTCAGGAATTGCGTGCGCTTGAGAAACTCAGCGAAAGTAAAGTGGTGATCCATCGAAACGTTGTAGTCGCCGATGTGGGCGAGGTCGTCATCGCTATAGCGTTTGAAAAGAGGCTCCATTGGCGGCTTGACGTCGGTATCTGCGCCGAGAATGACAATCATGCCGGCGAGCTTGCCCTTGTATTTATCGAAATCTTCTTTCTTGTCGATGATGGCGCGAACACATTTGCCGGTGACCACCCCGTTGGTGCCGGGGGTCCATGCCTTGGGATAGGCAATCAACGTGGCGACGTCGGGCGAGGTCATCCGCACGTTCACGTATTGATTGGCCCAGCCGCGGCCGAACGGTCCCCAGGCCTCGAGGTGAGCGTTGGAAAGGCCCATGGCGGCAAACTGATCGCGCGTCCACTCGTTGGCGCGCTTCACGTTAGGAGAACCGGTGAGGCGCTCGCCGATGGAATCCATCAGGCCGGAAGCAAAATCCATGACCTTGGAATCGTGCAAGCCCTCGTAGCGAATGCGAGTGATGGTTTCGAGATCAACTTTTTCCTGCGACCATACGAGAGATAACGAAGAGATCACACACACAAAGCAAACCAGACGGACCAAAGTCCTCATTGACGAAGCTCCTGGGTTTAGTGATTACGACTACTGATTGAGACTCACGATAAAGACTGATGACAAGCGAACCGGGATTATACAGCCGTGGGTCAGGATTGATTTGCGGAAATTGTAAAGTTAGTTCAAGCGGTGATTCATTCTTTCTTGCCCGAGTTCTCGGCCGGGGTTGATGTTGTTGCTTCGGGTTTCTTATCTTCCGTGCCGGCCGAAGGTTTGTCTTCGGGGACTGGACTCTCGCTACCTTCGTCGGCGCTTTTCTCGATGTATTGCACGATGATTGAAATGCGGCGATTGGAAGAGTCAAAAGGATCGTCCGGTTTGCGCAGCCGCATATCAGCGAAGCCGCGAACCTGCGTGATCTGGGTTGTCCCAACCCCGTTGGCCTGCATCAGCCTTCGGGCTGCATTAGCGCGGTCGGTAGAGAGCTCCCAGTTGGTGTAGTTAGCTTTGCCGGGATAAGGCTTGGAATCGGTGTGGCCCTCTATCGATAATTTGTTAGGGAGTTTGCCCAACTCCTGGGCGAGCGTAATCAGCATGTCGCTGCCATCCGCGTTCAGTTTGGGACTGCCGCTGTCGAAGAATGTTCCAGAGGCGGATTCCGTCATTTCGATGCGAAGGCCCTCGGAGGTCACGGTCATTTCCACATGGCTCTTGAGCTTGTCGAAGTCGCGCATCTCGCGAATTTTTTGCTCGAGCTGATCTTTCAGCTTGGGCATGTTGTCTTTGGTGAGAACAAAATTTTCACCTGCGCCTGCCAGGCTGGTGCCGAGCTTGGCTGAAGTTCCGCTGGGATCTTTGAAGTATCCGGCAACCGCTTCGCGCACTGGCTTGCTGCTGCTGAGCAACCACAGAACGATAAACAGCGACATCATGGCGGTAACAAAATCGGCGTAGGCGACCTTCCATGCGCCGCCGTGATGACCGGCGTGGCCGCCTTTCTTCTTGAGAACGATGATGGGGCGACTTTTGTCCATACGTTGGGGGTAAGTTAGTTCTATCCGGAAGAGCCTGCAGCCGCGGCGGCTGCAGCGCCTCCGCCGCGGCAAGCGGCTTCGAGTTCTTTGAAGGATGGCCGCACGTGCCCCGGTACCGCGCGCCGCCCTACTTCCACCGCCATGATGGGAGCTGTACCTTTGAGAAAAGAAATCATCAGGACGCGGAGCACGTAGAGATAAGCGTGTTCCTCGTCAGCGGCCTTCGTCATGTTGGCTGCGATCGGGCCGATCAGGCCGTAGCACATCAAAATTCCTAAGAATGTTCCCACCAGCGCGGCAGCTACCTTTTTTCCAATTTCTTCCGGTGGTCCGCCGAGCGCGCCCATGGTGATCACAATGCCCAAGACTGCGGCGACGATTCCAAGTCCCGGCAGAGAGTCGGCCATGGTTGTAAGCGCGGCCGTAGGCACGGTCGCACCATGGTGATGAACTTCCAAATCGAGGTCGATCATCTGATCGAGATCAAAAGCATCGATTCCGGTGATGGCCATGCGCAGGGAATCGCAGACAAAATCGCGCACGTGATGATTCTTGAAAACCGAAGGGCCTTTGGAAAGAATGGGGCTCTCGTCGGGTTCCTCCACGTCGCCCTCAAGGGCCATCAGTCCATCTTTGCGTGCTTTGTTCAGCAGGTCATACATCATTTTTAGAGAATCGATGTAAGCCTGCTTGGTATATTTCGAGCCGCCAAACACGCCGCCGATTCCTCCCGCGATGTTCTTCAGAATGTGAAGAGGGTTGGCAATCAGAACCGTGCCGATGGCGGCACCGCCGATGGTGACTAACTCGGCCGGCTGGATGAGCACCCGCAGATTGCCGTGCTCCATCAGGTAACCGCCGGCCACGCAGCCGAACACCACGAGGATGCCGATAATTGCGAACATGATGGGCCAGCTCTTCTCCGCCAACTCCTCACGACGGCTGCGTCGCCGATGCCGCTGCGCGGTGCAGTTGGTCATGCAGAGACTCGTGAAAGGCACGCTGCAGCAGCGTCTCGATGGTGTCTCCCCCCTTTACAGCGGAGCGTCCCAGAGAAATGCCGATTGATAACTCCTCTCCCCACCACCGGATGGTTGCGCTTGACAGCATGCGCAGCATGCGCCCGCTTACAGCGTGAAGGGCTTCTTCGCTACATCCCATTAAGATCACCAGGAAACGGGCTTCACTCCACCGACCCACAAAATCGGTTGGCCACACCGAGTTCTTCAAACTCCTTGCCAGGACCTGCAAGATCGAGCGAGCCGCTCCGTGACCATATCTGCCGCGAAACTGATCCAGTTCCGGCACCTCCACTGAAATGAGCGCGAAGGGAATGCCAAGCTCGTTGAATGTTCCCAGGGTCTCTCGCAGATGCGACTGCATCATCGCTTGATTAAGAAGGCCCGTGACTTCATCCAGCCAACCGTGCTCCTGCAGATTTCTGTCGCCAGGATCTGGACCGTGCACAGCAGTTTCGCCCTGGAATGTCTGGACGACGCCAACAATCCCGCCGGTCTTGTTCCGCAAAGGAATTGCCCATATGTGAACGGGCGTCCGGTATCCCGATTTGTGATGAATGAAGCTGAAGTTCTCCACTGCCTGGCCATTCCGGAGAGCCTCACTAATCGGGCACTGCTCTGTGCACAATTCGCACCGGGTCTGGTTGCATTGCTGAAGAATATTATCCGTGTAGCGATGGCCGAGAACTTCGATCCGGCTATACCCTGTGATCTGCTCGGCGCCATCGCTCCAGAAGACGATGTTTTTCTCCAAGTCAAGCACGCTTACGCCGATCTGCAAGTGGTCCAAGATATCGCGGTAGGTATCGGGATCGTCGAAGAAAGGCATGAGAATGCGATGGGTTTGTTGCTCCTAGTTCATCGGCGGAAGGCTTGTAAGACTTAAAAAAGCGGGGATAATCGCAGGCGAAAAGGAGGATTGCGAATTGTAACGAAAGCCTTCGTTTAGAAACGTTTAGCACGTATAGCACTTTGGGGTGGGGGGATAGCACGGTGGTGCCATTTGCAAAAACCTTCGCACAATTTAACTTCCCAATTGAGCAGTTCTGGGGGAGGGCTGCCCGGGCGCCTCGATCTCGAAAGAGATTCGAGGCGCTCGTTATTTTTGCGCGCAATATCCCTCCCACGCTACTTTTCCATTCCAAGGCCACGATTTTCA
>JASHNX010000227.1 GCA_030041415.1 Candidatus Sulfotelmatobacter sp. | reverse complement strand
AACCTCGCCGAAATTGCAAAATCGCTGGATGGCTATATGGTCGAAATCTCCGGATTCGCAGCGCACCACAAATTTACGACCGCGGAAGATCAGAAGCTCAGCGAGGAAAGAGCGGCGGCAGTGGCGGAATATCTTCTGGAAGCGAGAAACATTCCCATGCGACGAATGCTCGTGCCGGTCGGATATGGAATCACACGTCCCGTTGCCAGCAACGAAACCGCCCAGGGCCGAGATCTTAATCGGCACGTCGACGTCAAGATTTTGGTGAACAAAAGCCTAGGACAGGGCATGTAAGATAGGCACTCGTTTCTCGAGGCGAGGGTCGGCGCCGCGTATCGAGTGGAGAGTCCCGGGAATCAAGTCATGTAAACAGCGTTGGGTTATTGCTGCGCATCGTGCAGTCCGTCGCCTTTGGCTACAGCCTCGACAGGATCAACGGCGGAGAGAGTTTTCTGCGGGGAGTTACGGCCACTTCCGGTTCGCGGCGCGTTTGGCACTTTCTGTTTGTGGTACGGTTGCGGGGCTGGGTGCTTTATCGATTTGGACGGCCTCTGATTTCCATTAAGCAGACTTTTCCATGTCTTCCGTTTGTGCATGCAGCAAGCGCCTTCTGAGAGAGCGCTACGACCGTCAGCAATGAGTAGTTGCTTCTCAAAACGTGCCAGTTGAAGTTCTCGACTGAGTACCACTACGCGTCGTCTCGGCATCATGGCCAGAAACGGAAACTTGTTTTCTGCCAGTCTCAATTATTTCTTTCCTCTTCCGTGCTAGATTCAAGAACAATATTGTGAGAACGGAGGGAGATGTCTTCAGCTGACTGGGAGGTCCATGGGGGAAAAACCACCAAAACTTAACTGCGCCATTATCGGCGCCGGGTTTATGGGGCGGGTTGCCCGATGCTGGTAAACGGCTGCACAATAAAAGCTATTAGCCGGGCTTCTTTAGGAGGATCAGAAATGCAACTCGGAATGATAGGTCTGGGACGAATGGGTTCCTACATGGTGCAGCGGCTCTTGAAAGCCGGTCACGAGTGCGTTGTATACGACCGGCATTCGCAAGGCATGCAGGAACTGGCGGGAAAAGGCGCCGAGCCATCCAGCAGCCTGTCAGATTTCGCCAACAAACTCGGCAAGCCTCGGGCGGTTTGGATGATGGTGCCGGCGGCTGCGGTCGATTCGGTACTGGCTTCGCTTACGCCGGTACTCGAAGCCGGTGACATCGTGATCGACGGCGGCAACTCCTACTATCATGACGATATTCGCCGCGCAGGCGAGTTGAAGGACAAGGGAATCCACTACGTCGATTGCGGAACCAGCGGCGGCGTGTGGGGACTGGAGCGCGGCTATTGCCTGATGATCGGTGGAGAAGAGCAGATCGTAAAGCATCTCGATCCGATTTTTAAGTCGCTGGCCCCGGGCGTCGCTGCCGCAGGAAGGACTCCGGGCAGAACAGGCGACCCTTCGACCTCGGAAAATGGCTATCTGCGCTGCGGTCCGAACGGCGCGGGACATTTCGTGAAGATGGTCCATAACGGAATCGAATACGGCATGATGGCGGCCTTCGCCGAGGGTTTGAACATCATCAAGCATGCAAACGAGGGCAAGATGAAGCGCGAGCTTGATGCCGAGACGACACCGCTGCGCCATCCAGAACTCTATCAATACGACATAAACGTTTCCGAAGTGGCAGAGGTGTGGCGGCGTGGCAGCGTGATTGGATCCTGGTTGCTCGATCTGACGGCCTCTGCGTTACGTGGTAACCCCGATCTTTCCAATTTTGCCGGCCGTGTGTCCGATTCCGGAGAAGGACGATGGACGGTGCAGGCTGCGATCGACGAAGGAATTCCAGCGCCGGTTATCAGTGCGGCTCTGTTCACGCGCTTCGCATCTCGTGGCAACGAAGAATATGCAGCGAAATTGCTCTCTGCGATGCGGTACCAGTTCGGCGGTCACGTAGAAAAAGCCGGCGGCGAGCCGGAGGCAGCCTGATCGAGTACAGCTAGATGTGAGCTTCCGGTTCAGGAATCTTTTCTATCGGGCCCAAGAGAATGGCGTAGCCTGCAATGCCAATCAGAAGAACGGCGGTTGAAACGGCGAAGGCCGGTTTAAACGAATGCGTCGCTGAGACGATATAGCCGGTGACGATCGGCGCACAAATGGCGGCGAGCTGGCCGCAGAAATTCGCGATTCCACTGATTGCGCCGACCGCGTCGCCGGGCGAAATCAACGAAGGCACTGTCCAGGCGACCGGCGCCATGGCGGCGAGTCCCGATAGAGCGATGCTGATGCAGATCAGTGCTGGCCATGAACTCGTTGCCCGGGCCGTGCCCAGAATGGCGAGTCCCAAAGCCATCCCCCCGACCATTATGCTCTGGCGTACACGGTTCGCATTCCAGCCGCGTTGAATCAAAGCATCGACGAGTAGTCCTCCAATCAGCACGTCGCTTAGACCTGCCAGCAGCCAAGGCACACTCGTATACAGAACAGAATGAAGCAGGTCCGCGTGCAGGGACAAGGAAAGATAGCTCGGCAGCCAATTTAGCAACAGAAAGAATGTGTAGTTATATGCCGCCCATCCCAAAGCAAGGCCGCAAACCTTAGGCTGAAGAAGCAAGTATGCGAGAGAAATCTTGCGATCGGCTTTCGTTAATTGAAGCTGTGGTGCGGCAGATTGAGAGTCTCCGCTCGCAGACTGCGTGCGGGTGGGTGGATCGCGATAAATGCCATAGAACAACAGGAAGTAAAGGACGCTGACAAAGCCGGTCGCGGCGAAGCTCCAGCGCCAGCCAAAATGGAGAAGCAGCAGCCCGAGAATAGGCACGCCGACCGCAGTGGAGAACTTCGCGGCGGAATCAGTAATCGCCATCGCGAGACTGCGCTCTTTACTTGCGAACCACGCGCCGATCGCTTTGGCATTCGCCGGGAAGGTCGGGGCTTCACTCACGCCGAGAAGCAGACGAGCGGCCACAAACCAGCTAACTCCCGGGGCTAGCGCTGCCGCGAAACAAGCGACGCTCCACAGCAGAATGCTGATCCGTTCCACGCGCTGAATTCCAAACCGGTCGAGCAGAACGCCCGAAGGCATTTGCATAAGGGCATAGGTCCAGCTGTAGGCGCTCGAGAGATAGCCGAATCCTACGAGAGAGATTCCGAACGAAGCATTCAGCGCTTCACGCGAAACCGAGAGATTAATGCGATCGAAAAAGTTGACCAGCACGCCAAACGCAAGCAGGAAAGCGATTGGCCATTTTCGGGGGTTGACAGACTTTGCGACCGCTCGAATGGTGAGGCCACGCTCGCCGCTCATCGGTCAAGATCGTACTGGATTTCGAACAGAGTGCAAAACCGGACGATGTTCCGAAACCTGGGAGCGTGCTTATTCCCAGAGGATCTTGCCCGTCTCCTGGCCCACATGGTGGGAGAGAATTGCCAGATAGCGCAGCGCATCACTCAGGTCTGAGGGTTCGCGCTGATTGTTGGGAGGTACCGATTGGAGTTCAGACATGCGATTCCAAATAGCATTCCGGGCGCGATCGATCTGGGAAACAACCTTATCGCGCTTAGGTTCTAGAATTGCTTCGCGAAATACGGAGTACCACGTGGGATTCTGACGCATGGGATCGATCGCTATTTACCTAAGATTTTGGCGTTGGCCTAAAGCTTTACAGGGGTGAAGCCGATCCGGAGCTTGCACCAGCCTTTAGTGAACAGAAAACTCCCCTCGGGGAGCGATGAACCCATAACGAAGGACGAAGACCTTGGCGTCACGCGTAGTAGACGACATCTGATGATGCCTCGCAATACAGTCATTTCTGTAATTGTTAATTGATAACGAGTCCCGCAGGGGCTTTCTGGGCGGGAACTATCCAAAGCCTTCTTGATCAATGAGTTACGTTACTATGGGTGCCAGGGCTGTGGGGCAAGGCAACCTGGAAATCAGATCTCGCAACTAATTTATTAGTTGACATTCCCTGAACTCAAACGTCTCACTGTAAAGCAGGGCGTATAAGGCGCGGAACCGACGCGCGGGAGGAGAAGAATTGGCTCGAAACAGGTCCGCCACGCTCACGGAAGCCGAACTGCGCATCATGAATGCGCTTTGGGAGAGGGGATCGGCGACGGTTCACGAAGTGCTCGAATCATTGCCCGATAAACCGGCCTTGGCGTACAACTCGGTTCTCACGATCATTCGTATTCTGGAAAGGAAAGGCTACGTCAAGCATGTGAAAGACCGGCGGGCGCATGTGTACACGCCACAAATTGCGCGGGAAGAAGCTACGCGATCGGAAGTGCGAAGGTTGGTCAGCCGGTTTTTTGGCGACTCCCATGAACTGCTGGTGCTGAACATTCTGGAAGACAAGAGCATCGACACGCAGGAACTTGACCGACTGCGCCAGTTGCTGGAGGAGAAAGCAGGCGAACGATGACAGCGTATTTGGGAATGTCGAGTCTGGGACTGCCCAGTTCCGGAGTGCAAGCGATAGCTGAAAGTTCCGCGCTCAGGATTGTGGATTGTCTGTTTGCCGGTACTCTTATCGCGCTATTCGCGGGAGCGGTGTCGCGGCTTTCGCCGAAACAGAGTTCGGGCCTGCGTTTTGCGGTATGGTTCTCGGCGCTGCTTGGGCTGGCATTGTCACCGTTCCTGGGCGACGCGATACCCGCCCATGGCGGAAACGCGTTCCCTCGGTTGGCTCACGCGGCGATCACACTTCCGGGTTCATGGGCACTTTACGCTTTTGGCTTGTGGGCTGTAATCGGGTTACTGCTTCTGCTACGAGTCGGAATCGGAGTGTGGCGGCTGCATGTGCTGCGAGAGACTTTTGTTCCTGTCGATCCGGAAGAAGTCGACGAGTCAGTGCGAGCAATCTTGAAACGCGGTCAAAGTCGCGTGTCGCTTTATACCTCGGACCGCGTTCAGGTTCCAGCGGCGATCGGATTTATCGACCCGGTGATTGTGTTGCCTCGATGGCTGCTCGATGAACTTTCATGCGACGAACTGAAACAGGTTCTGCTGCATGAAATGGCGCATTTACGCAGGCGAGACAGCTGGACGAATCTGGTGCAGCAGGTTATCAAGGCATTCTTCTTCTTCCATCCTGCCGTCTGGTGGATCGAAAGCAAGCTCTCTTTGGAGCGCGAAATGGCGTGCGATGATGCCGTGCTCGCGCAAACCGCCAGTGCTCGCGCTTACGCGCAGTGCCTGACGCACATTGCAGAAAAGACTTTCCTGCGCCGTAGTCTCGCGCTGGCTCAGGCGGTGCTGGGGCGAGTTCGGCAAACGTCCATGCGGGTCGCCCGGATTCTTGATGCGACTCATGTTCAAAGTTCGAAGTACGGCTGGCGGGCCGCGGTTTCGCTGGCGACATTGTTGTTCGTGTGCGCAGTGATTGGAGCCAACGAACCTCACCTGATCGCATTTCAAAATGCCGAACCGGGGCTGCAGAATGGCATCGCTGAGCATGTACCGGTAATTACGCCGGTATCGCTAAAGACGGTGGACGTGGTCGCTCCAGGTTCTTTTCCGCGTTCCAATCCAGGTCGTGTGATCGCACCGCCTCATGGTGTCAGTCGAATTGCCCCGCATTTTGCCGCGGCGAAAGAAGTTGAACTTCTGAGGAGTGCCAAGGAGAATCGCACTTCGCTTCACTTTGCCGTTGCGAGCGCTGCGGCCACGCCGTATTCGCAAATGATGGCCTCGGAAGCGGTTTTTGTCGTCTTCGAGAACCGCGGCTTCGGTCCCGGTGGTCAGCCGATCTATGAGATCGAGGTGGTGCACGTGACCGTGGTGCGGCCGTCGACTTCTTTCACCAGCAGCGAAATTCTTCACAAGGAAATTTAAGCGATGTAAGAAAACGAAAAAAGTTGAACTGTACTCGCAAAAACTAATTCATTAGTTGTACAAATCCCAAACCGTGTTACCGAGAGGAAAAAGAACATGAATGCAAGAACGTGGTTCCAGAAACATTGCTCCAACAATTGGACGAAGCGATTAGTTGCGCCGGTGCTCGCGCTCGCAGTGACCGCTTCGTTCATAACTTATGAATTCGCAAAACCGGCGGCGGCGAAAGCGGCGGTTGCGGCGCCCGCAGCCGCGCCTTTGGATGCAGACAGCGTAAGTGCACTTCTGGCGCTCGACCGTGCTATGGAAACTCTGGCGGGTCACGTGACCCCTGCCGTGGTTAACGTCACTGTGACTTCACGCAGCAAGCCGGACATGGCTGGGCAGCAACTGCCCGATGGCATGCAACAGTTCTTCGGTCCCGGCTCGCCGTTTGGCGGAGGCTTTGGCCAGTTCTTCGGTCCGCAGATGGGACCGCAGATGCGCCAGCAGCCTCAGATTGAACATGGACTGGGCAGCGGCGTTGTGATTTCGCCTGACGGATATATCGTTACCAACAACCATGTGGTCGAGGGAGCGACGGATATCCGTGTGACCACCAGCGATCGTCGCGTCTACAAAGCGAAACTCATCGGCACCGACCCGCTAACAGATCTTGCCGTCATCAAGGTCGATTCAACTGATATGCCCAGCGTTCCATGGGGCAACTCGACGGAGGTTCGACCGGGACAGACCGTGCTGGCGTTTGGCAATCCGTACGGATTTCGTTTTACCGTGACACGCGGAATCGTGAGCGCGGTTAATCGGCCGAATCCCGACTCCAGCGATCCGCGCAAGCCGGGAGAATTTATTCAGACTGACGCAGCCATCAATCCGGGCAATTCGGGGGGACCCTTGGTCGACGCCCGCGGCGAGGTGATCGGCATCAATACATTCCTCATCTCGCCTTCGGGTTCGTTTTCCGGTATGGGTTTTGCGATACCCTCGCAGATCGCAAAACCAACGGTGGATGAATTGATTCGCGATGGCAAAGTCAGCCACGGCCGAATCGGCATCGGAGTCACGGATGTCACTCCGGAAAACGCCAAGTTCTTCGATCAATCCAGCGCAACCGGAGCCGTGGTCACCCAAGTTGAGCCGGATTCTCCGGGAGCCAAGGCCGGCTTGCAGATTGGCGATGTGATCACTGCGATCGACGGGCAGAAAGTGAATGATGCCGGAGAACTGCAGGTGATGGTTGGCCAGAAGCAACCGGGGACAAAGATCACCGTGGATCTGCTTCGCAATGGCAAGTCCCTGACGCTGCCGGTCACGCTGGAAGCGTTGGGTAATGCTCCGGGCCAGGGCGGCAACGGAACCGAGGGCCAGGGCAAAATGCGCTGGGGAGTTGGGATTGGCGATCTGACGCCAGAGATGCGCGGCCAGCTTCAGGCGCCCAGCGATGTCCAGGGAGCGGTGATTGAGCGCGTTCAGCCGGGAAGTCCTGCCGATAATGCCGGGCTGCAGCAGGGAGACATCATCCTTGAGGTTAATCGCCACAAGGTGCGAAGCGCGGCTGAAGTCAAGGATGCCCTTGCCGGCGTTCCGCAGGGACAGGATGCTCTCCTGCTGGTCTGGGCAAATGGGGGCAACACCTACCGCGTGCTTCATTCAACCGGAGAGTGATCGTATTACTGACTTGCACTCCTCTGCACTGCGCGGAGGAGTGCAATTTTTCCCTAGGCCGACATTTTCTTGTTCTTGAATCTGGTGATTTGCTTTTCCGGCGATGCTCATATGAGGATATCTAAGGATGATCGTAAACTTCGCCGAGCGCGCGCATAACCACAACTGGGAACTCGACCCGGTGACGCGGTCTTTGCTGGATACCGATTTCTACAAACTGCTGATGCTGCAGTTTATCTGGAAGCATTTTCCCAGGACTCAGGTTTCTTTTTCCGTATCGAGCCGCTCCGGCGGACCGATCGATACCTTCAGGCATGAGGAACTGATCGCGCAGCTCGATCACGCACGCGATCTCCGTTTTCGAAAATCTGAACTCGTCTGGCTTGCCGGCAATACCTTCTATGGCCGCCGTGGAATTTTCGAGCCGGCCTTTCTCGAATGGCTGGAGAGTGGTTTCCAGCTCTCTGATTACGAGCTTTCTGTTCAAAACGGTCACTTCCATCTTTCCTTCTATGGCCTGTGGACGGAGACAACAATGTGGGAGCTCTATTCGCTCTCCATCATCAACGAGCTGCGAACCCGGGCCAATCTGAAACGGCTGCGGGAGTTTGGGCTCGACATTCTGTACGCAAAAGCGAAGACCAAGTTGTGGAACAAGATCGAACGCCTGCGCGGAGTGCCGCGTCTCAGCGTCGCGGATTTTGGAACCCGCCGCCGCCACAGTTTTCTTTGGCAGGAATACGTGGTCGAGGCGATGGCAGCCAACCTGGGCAGCGGCTTTATTGGGACTTCAAACGCATTTCTTGCTCACAAGCACGATCTGGAAGCGATCGGAACCAACGCACACGAGATACCCATGGTGCTGGCCGCACTTGCACCAGATGATGAAGCGCTGAAGCAGTCGCAATATAAAGTTTTGGAGATGTGGCAACAGACCTATGACGGGGCGTTACGCATCATGCTGCCTGATACTTTTGGCACAACGCAGTTTCTCGAGGGCGCTCCCGCCTACGCCGCCGACTGGACTGGCCAGCGTATCGACAGCAAAGATCCTTATATCGCAGGTGACGAGTATATCGAATGGCTGAAGGCTCGCGGCAAAGATCCTCGGGAAAAACTTATCATCGCCTCGGATGCTCTCGATGTGGATGAGATCCTTGGCCTGCATGCGTATTTCGGAGGGACACTTGCGCGCGGAGTCACGCCGGGGGATTTTCAGAGCGGCGCTGATTTCGAAAATTCTCGCCTGTGGACCGCAGGCCCGCGGATTCGCTTCAGCGCCGGTTGGGGCACTTTGCTCACCAACGACTTCCGCGGCTGTGATCCTGCCGGCGACAACGGCTTCGACCCCATCAGCCTGATCAGCAAAGTATCAACAGTGGATGGTCGGCCCGCCGTCAAGCTCTCCGACAACTTCGCGAAGGCGCTGGGGCCAGCTGAGGAAATCGAGCGCTATCGGCGCGTGTTTGGCACAGTGGGAGTTAACAACGTCCCGGTAATCGCGTAACTGATTGACAAATAAGGATGAAGCGACCCCACCCATTTGTGCCACGCCATGGCACGGAAGGGCCATATACGCAATCCCCTTTGCAGCATAATCTTGTTTTCGAGCAGCACTTGGGGGAGGGCTGATCAACATACGTCCCAAGACTCAAACGAGTCTGGGGCGTTTTGTTTTGCGTTTGATTTTTTCCAAGCCTGGCCGCAGCCGTGGATAAACGCCCACGCTCCATAACGCCGCGTTCGCAGAAATTCCACAACACGCAAAACTCTTCGTTTCTTCGACTTGTATAATCGGCCTTCCATGCGAGTTCAGATTTTACCGTGGCTTCTTCTGGCATTGCTGTGCGTCAGTTTCCCAGCAATTGATCTTCGGAAAGAGCTGCATTCGTACCAAGAGCCAAAAGCCGCGAGCTCGTGGATACCGATCCCAAAGTTTGAAGACATTGCGCACGAGTCTGGGCTGACCGTCTCGCACATTTCCTCTCGCGACAAGAAATACGTTGTCGAATCGATGAGCGGCGGCGTGGGCCTGATCGATTGCGACAATAACGGCAAACTCGACATCATTACCGTCAATGGATCGACCGTTGAACGATACCGCAATGGCGGCGATCCGATGATTACGCTTTACCGCCAGGATTCCGATTCGACGGCCGATCACGTCAGATTTACCGACATCACCAAGTCGGCAGGGCTTACCCGCAAAGGATGGGGCATGGGCGTGGCCGTGGCCGACTACGACGACGATGGCCTGCAGGATATTTACGTGACTGGGTATGGCGGCAACGCGCTCTACCACAATCTGGGCGATTGCAAATTTCAAGATGTGACCGAGAAAGCCGGCGTTGGAGCAGGCGGATTCAGTACGGGAGCCGCCTGGGCTGATTATGATCGCGATGGCAAAGTCGATCTTTTCGTATCGCGTTACGTCCACGTCGATATAAATGATCTGCCGCAGTTTGGCAACGATCCTCGATTCTGCCGATTCAAGGGAGTGCGGGTGCAGTGCGGGCCGTGGGGCATGCCGGGAGAATCGGATCTGCTGTTTCACAACAAAGGCGATGGAACATTCGAGGAGGTTTCGAAAAAGGCCGGGGTGGACAATCCTCATCATTACTACGGATTGGGAGCGACGTGGGGCGACTTCGATAACGATGGCTGGCCCGATCTTTATGTAGCCAACGATACGGGACCGAACTTCCTTTATCGCAACAAACACGATGGAACATTCGAAGATGTGGGATTGCTCTCCGGCGCTGCGCTCAGCGGTGACGGCTTGGAGCAGGGGTCGATGGGCGTGGATTGGGGTGATTATCTTCACGAAGGCCGTTTGTCGATGATCGTGACAAACTTCGTGGAACAAGGCTCGACTCTCTATCACAATCTGGACGGGCAAAACTTCGCCGATGTGAGCATCCGCTCGAAATTGCTAAAACCGACATATCCGTACGTGAGTTGGAGTACTGCGTTTTTCGATATGGATAACGATGGCTGGCTCGATCTGTTCATCGCCAATGGCCATGTGTATCCGCAGGCCGATGCTGTATCCGACGCCGCCCCGTATCGCCAGCCGATGCTGTTATTTCGCAATCATCGCGACGGCACGTTTGAGAATGTTTCCGAACTGTTGGTAAATATGCCTTCACAGTCGCGGCGCGGTGCGGCGTTTGGCGATATCGACAATGATGGGAACGTAGACATCGTTGTGCTCAATGTCGGCGAGCCGCCGTCGCTATTGATCAATCGCACGCAGAGCGGCAACCATCGCGTTCTGTTCAAGCTGATTGGAACGAAGAGTAATAAGGCGGCGATTGGCGCGCGTGTAACGGTGAAGGCAGGAGCGCTGGTACAGATCGATGAGGTTCGCGGCGGAGCGAGCTATCTTTCACAGAACGACTTGCGGCTGCACTTTGGGTTGGCGGCAAACGCGACGATGGGCGAAGTAGCCGTCCGCTGGCCAAATGGCGAGACAGAGATCCTACACGATGTGCCGGCGGATTTTATCTATACGATCGTCGAAGGCGAGGGCATTCAGGGGAGAGTGGCGCTGCCTGCCTTGCCGCAGCCCTGAGAGTATGCCAGTAGGGAGAGTGGATGCCAGGAGTTTGAATTCTAATCTTGAATAGGTGTAGTCCGGTCCTTATTTTGGGGCTGTGTGATGGTCATACGAGTCGGGTTCAAGTACAACGGCAAATACCTGTTGGGATTCGAGGTCAAGGTCAAACCACAGGGCGATGTGTTCGTCTTCGTTTTCGAGCGTGGACACCGAAGAATGCACGTTTCTTATCACAAAGATGGGCGGGTCAACCACAACACCGACCGACCGAATGAGGAGCACATTCCTGTTAAGTGGGACTTCTGGGGTGAAATGGAGCCGATGATCCGTTACGAGACTCCCGTAAAGGATATCGTGGGCAGGCAGAAGGTCGCGGTGACAGGGTGGGCGACAGAAGACATTGAAAAAGCGGCGCTGCCTGAATTTGTGCCTCAGCCTGATGACATCGTTGTAGAGCCCACGACGCCTACGGTAGGCTTCTCCATCAACATCATCAGCCCCGGCACTCCTGCTAGAAGCATCGGGCAGCTGCGCGTGCCTGTTCTGGCCCGTTACGAGCGAGGCACAAACCCCACCATCGAGATCGAAACCTGCGATTGGTTGGCCCCACAAACTCCAGCAAAACTTCTCGTAAACACCGTGCTCATGGTTACACCCGACACTGACGGCACATGGTTGCTCGACGGTAAAGAGCGGTTCAGCACTGGGCAGGAGGCTGTAGCGGCTGTTACAAAGCAGCATGGGGAGCCGCATAAGTATTCGGCTAGAACTGACGGCGGAATCAATCTTTACTATCGCCGCTTAGAGGACGACCCCTTCGAGCTTTAAGCTCTCCCAAGATTCGTTGACATGGTCAGGCCATAGCACTCGCGGAAAATTCGACGGTTGCCTACGCAATCCCCAACTGCCTCTGTATCTGTTCCAGCGAGACGCCCTTCGTTTCTGGAACCATCGTCTTCACCCAAATTAATTGCAGAATCATCATCCCGGTAAAAAACGAAAAAACGTACCCGGGCGGGAATGCGGTGACCATCTTGGGAAAGAAAGTCGTAAGCAGGGCGGCGAAAATCCAGTGCGTCGAACTGCCCAAGGTCTGTCCTTCGGCGCGATGGCGATTGGGGAATATCTCGGAGATGAACACCCAGATCACCGCTCCCTGCCCGATCGCGTGAGCCGCGATGAAGCCGAAGATGCAGGCCGGCACAATTGAGAAATGACTGGTAAAGAATCCCCAGGCGGCCAGGCCGAGCGAGGTGATGTAGCCGAATGAGCCGATATACAGAAGTGTCCGCCGCCCGAGCCGGTCGATCAGCCAGAGCCCGACAAAAGTGAAAATGAGGTTGGTAACGCCGATGCCGACCGATTGCAGCAGCGCGGCCTTCGCGGCCAGGCCGGTGAGTTCGAAGATCCGCGGCGCAAAATACAGAATCGCGTTGATGCCTGACATTTGGTTGAAGAAGGCAATCAGAATCGCAAGCACAATCGGCTTGCGCAGGCGTTTCGTCCAGAAGTGGCCCGAAGAAGATGTTTGCTCGGAGGCCGCGGCTGATTGAATCGCGTCCGCTTCCGCTGCTATTTGGGTCTGCGACGCGGCAGGCTCAATCTGTTGCAGAACATGCTCTCCCGCCTCGCGGTCACCCTTGCGGCTAATCAGCCAGCGCGGGCTTTCGGGCAGGCCAAAGCAAAGCGCAGCGTAAAGCAGCGACGGGAACGCGGCCACGCCCAGCATCCAGCGCCACGCGTTCTCGCCCACGCCGACGAGCAGAGCGTTCGAGACGAAAGCCATCAGGATGCCGAAAACAATATTGAACTGGAACATTCCCGCCAGCCGCCCGCGATGGCGTGGCGGTGCGATCTCCGAGATATACATCGGCGCGACTACGGTGGAAATGCCGATTCCCAAACCACCGATAACGCGCGCCAAAATGAAAACGCCGACATTGGGCGCCAACGCCGAGCCGACTGCACCCACCAGGTAGAGAATGCCGATCCAGAGCAAGGTCGCTTTGCGGCCGA
>JASHNX010000226.1 GCA_030041415.1 Candidatus Sulfotelmatobacter sp. | reverse complement strand
ATCCACGAATTCCGTTTGGGGGTGTGAAGCATTCCGGCCACGGACGCGAGCTCTCGGCGAATGGGATCCGAGAGTTTATGAATATCAAGACGGTGTCGATCGCGTAGGACTCACAGTCTCAACGTGATCCCGCTTAAGACTCCTTGCTGCTTGGCGATCAGCGCCTGCACGCCCTGGCGCGCGAATGCCATCATTTTCGCAAATTGCGCTTCGTCAAAAGCTTCGTGCTCTGCCGTGGCCTGCACTTCGACCATTTTGTGTCCCGCTGTCATCACAAAATTCATGTCGACATCGGCGCGCGAGTCTTCTTCGTAGGCGAGATCGAGCAGAACTTCTCCCTCGACAATGCCCACGCTGATCGCGGCCACAAAATCTTTTAGTGGCACAGCCGTCAACGTGCCGGCCTGCACTAGCTTCTCGAGCGCCAGGCCCAACGCCACGAATGCTCCGGTGATCGAAGCTGTGCGCGTTCCGCCGTCGGCCTGAATCACGTCGCAGTCGATCCAGATCGTGCGTTCACCGAGGCGCGACAAATCCGTAACCGCGCGCAATGAGCGACCGATCAGCCGCTGGATCTCGTGCGTGCGCCCGCTGGGACGGCCTTTCGCGACTTCGCGCGGAGTGCGCGTCAAAGTTGCGCGGGGAATCATGGCGTACTCGCTCGAAATCCAGCCTTTGCCTGAATTCCGCATGAACTGTGGCACAGTCTCTTCGATTGAAGCTGTACAAATGACGCGCGTGTTTCCTATTTCGATCAGGACCGACCCTTCAGCCGTGGGAATGAAATCCGGAGTGATCGACACGGGTCGCAATTGGTCTGGAAGACGGTTGTCAGAGCGATAGAACATAAACGAGGATTGTAAATGATGCGGTATTGGTCCCCGTGATTTAATGGAAACGCCGCACAGTCGAAAACATGCCAACCTTAATTACAAAACCTACGCGCATTCAATCCGCCGGGAACAAGCCGAAAGTCATTGACGAATACATTGGCCGCGTCAATTCAAAAACAACTTCTACGAGCGTGGCCCAGATGCGCAGTCCCGCGGGATGGATCGAACCGGGACAGACTCCGACGTTCGATGAATTCACAATTGTGCTTAATGGCACGCTACGCGTGGAACACAAATCCGGTTCTCTGGAGGTAACGGCCGGGCAGGCCATAATCGCACACGCAGGAGAGTGGGTTCGATATTCGACTCCGCACGAAGGAGGCGCAGAGTACATCGCGGTGTGTTGCGTTCCAGCATTTTCCATGGAAAGCGTTTATCGCGATCCTGCGTGAGACGGCATCCGATAGAATTATGCGATGACTGGAAAGCGTTCGATTGCCGTCTTCGATCTCGGCGGCGTCCTGGTTGATTGGAACCCACGATACCTTTATCGCAATTTGTTTGCGGGAGACGACAATGCGATGGAGGATTTCCTCGCGAACGTATGCACGTCCTCGTGGAACTCCCAGCAGGATGCGGGCAGAAGCTTTGCGGAAGGCTGCGCAGTGTTGAAAACACAGCATCCCCATCACGCGGAGCTGATCGATGCCTGGTTCGAACGCCATGGGGAGATGCTAGCCGGGCCAATTTCAGGCTCCGTCGAAATTCTGGCGGAGCTGCGTAACGCCAGCGTCCCTGTCTATGCTCTCAGTAACTGGTCAGCAGAAACTTTTCCCACCGCTCGTCTGCGGTTCGATTTCCTGCAGTGGTTTCAGGGAATTTTGCTTTCAGGAGAAGTGCGGCTGATCAAGCCCGATCCGCGCATCTTCCGGCTCTTTCTGGAAACCTTCGGCGTCGATCCGACTCAGGCCGTATATATCGACGACCTTCCGCCGAATGTTGAAGCCGCACGAGCGATCGGCATGACAGGCATTTTGTTCAAGGATCCGAGCTCGCTTCGCAACGAACTTGTAGACCTTGGACTGCTGGATTCTTGTTCTGCAACCGAGCGCGGCAGCAACAACCCTGATGCCGGCTTCACTCCCATTCAATCGTTCCCGGAGGTTTAGAGGTAACGTCATACACGACGCGGTTCACGCCTCTTACTTCGTTGACGATGCGATTCGAGATTTTTTTCAGCACTTCGTGAGGCAGCGCAACCCAGTCGGCGGTCATACCATCTTCCGAACTGACAGCGCGAATAGCACATGTGTAAGCGTATGTGCGCATGTCTCCCATCACTCCAACCGACATCACCGGCAAGAGCACCGCGAATGACTGCCATATTTTGCTGTAGAGACCGGCATTCTTGATTTCGGTGACCACGATGTCATCGCACTCGCGAAGCAACGCGAGGCGCTCGGGGTTGACTTCTCCCAGTACGCGCACGGCCAGGCCAGGGCCGGGAAACGGCTGGCGGCGCAGAATCTCTTCCGGAATTCCAAGATCGCGGCCGATGCGGCGCACTTCGTCTTTAAACAAATCCTTCAGCGGCTCGAGCAGCTTCAGCTTCATTTTTTCGGGCAGCCCGCCAACGTTGTGGTGCGACTTGATCACCTGCGACGGTCCCCGCACCGAGCGCGACTCGATCACGTCAGGATAAAGAGTTCCCTGCACCAGCCACTTGACCTTGCCTTCTTTCTTTTCAATTCGCCTGGCTTCGCGCTCGAAGACCTTAATGAATTCGTTGCCGATGATCTTGCGCTTCTTCTCGGGATCGGTGACGCCATGGAGTTTCCTTAGAAAGATCGAGGTTGCATCTACAGCATCAAGACGAAGGCCAAGCCTCTCGCGCAAGTTCCTTTGCACATTTTCGAATTCGTTTTTGCGCAATACACCGTTGTTCACAAAGATGCAGGTAAGCCGCGACTTACCCTTCGTGTCGCGTAGCGCCCGATCAACGAGCACGGCGGCGACGGAAGAATCTACGCCACCGGAGAGCGCGCAGATCGCGCGTCCGCTGCCAACCTCGCGTTTTACATGGTCGATGGTCGAATCGATGAAATGCTGCGGCGTCCAACTCGGCGTTGCGCCGCAAACATTGAAAATGAAATTGCGCAGAATCTCGGTTCCGTTGCGCGTGTGGTGAACTTCCGGATGGAACTGCACCGCAAACCACTTCTTCTCGACATTCTGAATCGCGGCGATAGCGTGAGAGGTTTTTGCCGTCAGCTCAAACCCAGGAGGCAATTCCAGAGCTTCATCCCCATGCGACATCCAGACCGGTTGCCGCTTAGCGAGCCCGGAAAAGAGCACGGAGTCGGCAACGATATCGATTTCCGCGTGCCCGTACTCGCGCTTCTCGGCTGGACGCACTTTGCCGCCGAGAGTGTGCACCATGAACTGCAGGCCGTAACAGAGCCCGAGCGCCGGCAGACCGAGGTCGAAAACTCGCGGATCGGCGGGTGGGGCATCTTTGTCGTACACCGACCAGGGAGCACCGGAAAGAATGATGCCCATAGGGGAGTTTGATTTCACTTCGTTCAGCGATGCCGTGCATGGCAGGACAACAGAAAACACATTCTGTTCACGGATGCGGCGGGCGATGAGTTGGGTAAACTGCGAGCCAAAATCGAGAATGACGATAGATTGAGTCGTCGAAGAGGAGAGAGGCTTGAATTGGCGTGCCACGGATGAGTCTCTCAAATCGGCTAGTTAGTGTAAAGCGCGAACTCGTTTGATTAAGAAATGGGTTCTGATGCCATGCCCGGCAGATCGCTCAGAATGGGCTCGTCCTGATCGACAGCGTATTGCGGCGAAAATCTGGAACGGCCGCTCCAGTCTCGCGGTGGAGCAACGGGCCCTTTCGGCGTGCGGAACGCTTCCGGCATTTCAGCAAGGCAGACGTAGCCGGCGAGGCGGGCGATATACAGCCAATCTGCGAACGCGAAGTAGGCAAGGGCAACGATAAGGATTCCGCCCACTGCAACTCGCGCGGGAACGATCATGAATAAAACGGAAAGCAACGACACGACGCTAGCAGCGCAACAAAAAGCAACAACGTGAGCTAATGCGTTGCAGACGCTTACGGCTAATACGGGTCTGTAACGTTCGCTCAGGAAATCAAAAGCTTGGGCAATGGCTCCGATGGTGTCTTCACCTCTGCGAAGGGATCTGCCCTGACTACCTCGAACAGACAAGATCGACGTAAAAGAGAGCAGCCAGTCCAAGGCAATCCACGTAAGGACGACAGCGGCGGACGAGAATGCAAAGACGAGGAACTTGAGAAACAGCTGCGGGTGTGCGTTAGGCGAGGCAAATAATGTGTTGGAGATGACCGCCACGGCGAGCAGCGCCAGCAGGGCCGCCATTGCCGCCACCACACGCAAGCAGTTCAGGCCGACCAAGGTTCGAAATGGCGCAAATCGAATAGCACCAACTCCGTTAGCCGAACCGCGTCCAATGATCGCGTTCAAGATCGCGAGACGTCCCAATGAGGCTGTGACGATCCATAAAATCGACAAAGCCGACAGACCGAACAGAGCTGCGAGGGCTGCGCGAGCTCCGCTTCCGCGGAAGATGTTGGAAACGGCGCGCCAGACGAGTGGCACTTGGCGGGTCGCCAGAAGATCGGCATCGAGGCTGGAGACGGGCAGAGTGTCTAGAAATTCGACTAGAGCAAAAGTGAACAATATGGCGCCTACCGCACCTACCATCCATCGCCAGGCGATTTCGGCAAACGCAAGCGAAGGACAGCCGAACGCAATGCGAAACCCTTCGCGAGTCGGCGAAAATCGAGGCATTGCATCTCCGAACCAGCTCCCAAACAGAATACTTCAGCTGGAGAAGAACATTGTCGTGACCGGCAATGCGTTACCAAACTTTACATATGTCGATTGCCGATATCTGCGACCGGACCACAGTATGGAGCATCTGTTGAATTAAGCTTAAATGTCCTCATGCGTCTCCGGGCAACTCAGCTCGACGCGGGGAGAACTATTTCTAGGAGATAATGATGAAACACGCGAAATACATCGGTTTATTGGCTACTATCGCGTTCGCTTTTTCAGTGGCGGCGTTCGCAAAGGATGCAAATTCGGGCTCATTCACGTTAGATGCACCGGCAGAAGTGGGGACCACACAACTGGCGGCGGGTCATTACAAGGCAGAGTGGAGCGGTCCCGCGGATGCACTAAAGGTTGACATCATAAAACATGGAAAAACAGTCGCGACTACGGAGGGACGAATCAAGACTCTTCAGAGCCCTTCCCCATATGACGCCGTTACTGTGAAACCGATGGCGGACAATTCCAGCCAGAAGACGCTTCAGGAGATCGACTTCAGTAATCGCAGTCAGGCTTTGGTGTTTGGCGGAGAGTAGCCTGTAGTTTAGATCTGGATCAGTCGAGCGGGCTGAAAAGCCCGCTTTTTTTCGCGTGATGTGGTTCACTTCATCACGATATTCAGCAGCTTGCCGGGGACGTAGATTGTTTTGACAATCGACTTGCCGGCAATCGCTGACTTGACTTTTTCGTCGGCAAGTGCAGCATCGAGAATAGATTTTTCCATTGCATCGGCAGGGACAACAACGCGCCCGCGAAGCTTGCCATCGATCTGCACGGGAATCTCAAGCTCCTCTTCTTTGGCGAGCGCGGCGTCGTATTGCGGCCACGGGGCTTTGAGCAAGTTTTCAGTCTCGCCGATCGACTCCCATAACTCGTGCGCGAGATAGGGAGCGAACGGCGCAAGCAGGAGAACGAGAGTACGCTGCACATCGGCAAGCAGCCCAGATGGAATCTCATCCCCCTTGACATGCTCTCCGGTCACGGGGTTTACAACGTCGGAAGATCCCAACATTCTGCGGTTGGCCTCGTTGAGCAATTCCATAATTGCCGAAATGCAGGTGTTGAAATGCCAGCGCCCTTGGAAATCATCTGTAACACGCTTGATCGTCTGATGAAGTTTGCGCTGAAGACTACGCGCGGAGGGGCTGAGCTGGGCGGGTAGCGGCCTTTGCCAGCCAGCGTTGTCCGATACCGGGTTGTTTTTGAAAAAGCGATGGACCTTTCCCAAAAATCTTTGAATTCCTTCGATGCCTGAATCCTGCCAATCGAGATCGCGGTCGGGAGGGGCGGCGAACAAGCTGTAAAGACGGGCGGCATCGGCCCCGTAGCGCGCGACCATCTCATCGGGGCTCACGACATTGCCCAGGCTTTTCGACATCTTGGCGCCGTCTTTGATGACCATGCCTTGCGTGAAGAGGCGCTCAACCGGTTCATCGTTGGAGATAAGTCCCAGATCGCGCATGAACTTTGTCCAAAAGCGCGAATAAATCAAATGCAAGATGGCATGCTCGACGCCACCGATATATTGATCGATGGGAAACCAATACTGCGCGACTTTCGAATCGAAGGGAGCGTGGGCGTTGTGCGCGTCGGTGTAGCGATAGAAATACCAGGACGAGTCGACGAACGTATCCATGGTATCGGTTTCGCGGCGCGCGGGGCCTCCACACTTCGGACAGGTGGTGTTGACGAATTCCGGCACGCGTCCAAGCGGGGATCCGCCGGCGAGAGTGATCTCTACATTCTCGGGTAGAAGCACGGGCAGATCTTGCTTCGGCACAGGCACGATGCCGTCTTTTTCGCAATAGAGCATGGGGATGGGCGTCCCCCAATAGCGCTGCCGTGAAATTCCCCAATCCTTCAAACGAAAAGTGACGGTCGCTTTGCCGAAGCCGTTCTGCTCGGCAAACCTCGACATGGTTTTGATTGCATCGGCGCTGTCCATGCCGCTGTACGGGCCGGAGTTGATCAACATGCCGTCGTGCGCCGTAAATGGAAGCATCGGCTCGGTCATGGTTTCTTCCGGGTCGTTCGAAATGGGAAGAATCACGAGACGGATTTCCAGATTGTATTTTCTAGCGAATTCGTAATCGCGGTCATCGTGCGCGGGCACGCTCATGATCGCGCCGGTGCCGTAATCCATCAGGATGTAGTTGGCGATCCAGACCGGAATCCGTTCGTGGTTAAACGGGTTAATCGCGTAGCGGCCGGTGAAGACACCATGCTTCTCGATTTCGCCGATGTCGCCAGCTTCTTTCGCCTTGCGCTGCTCGGCTATGAGCTGATCGACCTTTGCCCGCAAGTCGGGATTGCCTGAGGCAAGGTCGGCCACCATGGGATGCTCGGGCGCAAGCTGCACCGAAGTTGCGCCATAAATCGTGTCGACGCGCGTAGTGAACACGCCGATGCTGGAGCCAGCCGGGCCGAAGCCTTTGTGATTTTCCGCGTAGTCGAGCTTGAAATCGATGAGCGTGCCTTCGCTGCGGCCGATCCAGTTGCGCTGCATGGTTCGGACTTTTTCGGGCCAACCCTCGAGCTTATCGAGGTCGCGTAACAATTCGTCGGCATAGCTGGTGATGCGCAGGAACCACTGCTCGAGCTCGCGCTGCTCGACGAGGGTATCTTCGTGGCGCCAGCAGCAGCCGTTCGCCAACACCTGCTCATTGGCGAGGACAGTAGCGCATTGCGGGCACCAGTTAACCTTGCTCTTCTTCCGATAGGCCAAACCCTTTTCGTAGAACTTGAGAAAGAACCATTGATTCCAGCGATAGTAATCGGGAAGGCAAGTTGTGACTTCGCGAGACCAGTCGTAAGCGAAACCGAGGCGATTCATCTGCGCCTTCATCTTCGCGATGTTGCCGAGCGTCCACTGGCGCGGAGGAGTGTTGTTTTGAATCGCTGCATTCTCCGCGGGCAAACCGAACGAATCCCACCCCATGGGATGAAGCACGTTGTAGCCGTTCATCCACATGTAGCGGGCGAGAGCGTCGCCGATCGAGTAGTTGCGCACGTGGCCCATGTGCAGCGCGCCGGAGGGGTACGGCAACATTTCGAGAACATAATATTTTTTCTTAGCGGAATCGCGTTCGGCAGCGTAAAGCTGAGGATCTTTCTGCCAGCGCTCGGACCATTTCATCTCCACGCGCTGGGCGTCATAGCGGTCGTCATTTTCCCGTTCCCGGTTTTCCGGTTCGCGCTCACGCTGGGTCACGGTGGTGGCTTCGGATTTGTCTTGCTGCGGCATATTGCGATTGGTCAATGATTATAGAGCTTAGATTTTACAATGATGGGGCGGTTTCAGGGCTAGCGGTACACGTTTTTGCGATGACCTACTTCCAAAATGAGCACGGTGATTCTCTCGTCCTGAATATCGCAGATTAGGCGATAATCGCCGACCCGATATCTCCACAGCCCGCGCTTTTCGCCGTGCAGTGGCTTGCCCATGCTCCGCGGATCGTCGGCGGGAAGCAGGCGATCGCGCAAGAATCTCTGAATTGATTCCTGAGCGGTTCGATCAAGCTTTGTGATTTGTTTCTCGGCCGTCCGTGTGATCTCGATTCGCCAGGTCACTGGGTTATCGATCGAGACCGAGCCGCCGCTCTAACTCGTCGAGCGTGATGGTCGGCTCCCGGCGTTCGAGGGCGGCGATACCCTTCAGGTAATCCTCGCGGTCCTCGAGATACCGGCGAATGGCTTCCCGAGCGTAGTAGCTCTTGCTGCGGCCAGTCTCTTTTGCCAAGGAGTCCAGCTTTTTTTCGAGTTCGGGTTCGAGCCTTATGCCAAGCATGTTAAACAAGTTTAACACACTCAAGACTCATGCATTGACCAGTTTTTTCAGCGCTTCCACATTCCTTCGGTCATCTCCGGGCTTATCGATCGGAGTTTCGGCAATGAATGCGGCGTGAGCAAGACGAAGATCGTTCAGCAGGATGCGGAACGGCTCTTTGCCGATGGTTCCCTTTCCGATGTGTTGATGACGGTCTAGTCTCGATCCGCGCGCGGCCTTGGCGTCGTTGCAATGAACCACTCTTACATTGTTGAGTCCGATGGTCGCATCGAGTTGCCGGAGGGTGTCGTAGATTCCGTCCTCAGTGACGATGTCATATCCTGCGACGTGAGTGTGGCAGGTGTCGATGCAGGCCGCGATCGGCACGAACCCGCGCAGGCGATCAATGACTTCAGCGACCTGCTCGAAGCTGCCGCCAAGGGAGAACTCCGAGCCGGCGGTATTCTCGATGAGGATCGTGAGGCCGCTTTGCGCGAGATCTAATCCCTGAGTCGCGGCGGCGATGGCGGCGGCCGTTTGCAGAAGACCGGCTTCCCGGTCGGCTCCGCGAAATGAGCCGGGGTGCAGGACCAGATAGTCGGCGCACAGGGCGAGAGCGCGTTCGACTTCGCCACGAAAAGCTTCGATCGATTTCTTCAGGAACAACTGGTTGGTAGTGGCCAGATTCACCAGATAATTCGTGTGGATCACCCACGGCTTCAGACCGTATTGTGTCCGCAGGCGATGCATCTGCTGGCACAGCGGGTAGCTCAGCTCATAGGGCGCCCATTGGCGCGGGCTGGAAGAAAAAATCTGCAGCGTGTTGCAGCCGAGACGATATGCGCGTTCGGCCGCATTATGGATTCCCCCGGCAGTCGAGGTATGAATACCGATGCGGCGCGAAGTCAGGCGCGGCGGGCGTTTTGCCGCAGGACGGCTGAGATCCTGTTCGCGGGCGATGGAGCGAGGCATAACGACAGTATAGAATCCGCTCGCTCCGAAAGAATGCCGCGGCCCGTGGCCGGCCGCGGCATGATCACTATTTTCCTGACGTCTCTATTAACTTCGCACTCCCCGCACCGCGGCCTTGGCCGCTGTCTCGCGGGCGCTCCCGTGACCGATATCAAGAACAACCCGGCCGTTGATCTTGCCTTTCTTCATTCGCTCGAATGTGTCGTTGATCGAATCCAGCGGTAAAGTTTCGATCGTTGCTTTCACCTTGCCTTCAGCCGCGAAGGCCAGGGCTTCTTCGAGATCGAGTCGTGTTCCCACGATCGAGCCGCGCACCGTATAACCATTCAGAACCACGTCGAAGATGGATACTGGAAATTCGCCGGCAGGAAGGCCGTTGAGCACGCAAGTGCCGCCACGGCGCAACATGCCGATTGCCTGTTTGAACGCGATGGTGGAGACGGCGGTAACGAGGACTCCATGAGCTCCGCCAATCTGTTTCTGAATTTCGGTCGCCGGATCCTGCGTTCTTGCATCGATCGTGATTTCGGCGCCGAGTTTGCGCGCGAGAGCCATCTTTTCGGGTCCGAGGTCGACTGCCGCAACGTGCAATCCCATCGCAGTGGCGTACTGAATCGCGACATGACCGAGTCCGCCGGCTCCAGAAATCACTACCCATTCTCCGGGGCGCGTGTCGGTTTGCTTTAAGCCTTTGTAGGTGGTGACACCGGCACAAAGAATCGGCGCGGCGTCGATGAACGAAAGCTTCTCTGGAATGCGGCCAAGATAGTCGGCTTGCCCAAGTGCATATTCTCCAAAGGAACCGTTGATGGAATATCCGGAGTTCTTCTGTTCGAGGCAAAGCGTTTCCCAACCCGCCAGACAGAATTCGCAATGCCCGCAGGCGCTATGCAGCCACGCGATTCCGACGCGGTCGCCTAATTTCAGGTGAGTGACTCCAGAACCGAGGGCGACAACGATGCCCGCGCCTTCGTGCCCGGGAATGAACGGAACGGTCGGTTTAATGGGCCAATCGCCTTCGGCTGCGTGAAGATCGGTGTGGCATACGCCACTAGCAATGATTTCGACGAGAGCTTGGCCCGGTCCGGGGGTGGGCACTGGAACTTCTTTCACGGCGAGCGGCTTACCGAATTCTTCGACGACGGCCGCACGCATGGTTTTAGGGATGGACATATGAAATCCTCCAAATTTTCGCTGTTGATTCGAGCTGGTATGACTGTATGAAAGCGTTGATCCAGTGGCTGTGATCGCTATCACAGCGGTTATGTGACTTGTCACAAAGGTCGAAAAGGATGGCGGTACACGATATGACAGGCGTTTGTGCAGCGTTTGCGGTGCGAGCGCAGGCGAAGGTAGACTTTATAAACCGCTTCAGGCAAAGCCACGCGAAGCTGGCTTCCGGCACAGCTTGTTCTGCGCGCCCGCAGTGGGTTGTGCCGGCGACGTTGATCGGTTAGAGGGAACTTATGTTAGTCGTCATGAAGGCGCACGCAACCGAAGAAGACGTGCGTGCAGTCTGCGACAAGATTGAAAAACTCGGCTATCGCGCGCATGCGATGCCCGGCGCCACGCGAACCGCGATCGGCATCACCGGAAACAAAGGCGAGTTCGAACACGGCACGCTGGAAGAAATGCCGGGCGTGCAGGAAGTCATCAAGGTTTCGAAACCTTACAAGCTGGTAAGCCGAGATGTCAAAGAAGACAATACCGTCATCCGCTTTGAAGGCACTCAGGCGACCATCGGCGGTCCTGGGTTGGCGATCGTGGCTGGCCCTTGCGCAATTGAGAGCCCCGAGCAGGCATTCGCCGTTGCCGAGCGCGTATCGCGGGCGGGGGCGCAGTTTTTCCGAGGTGGCGCGTACAAGCCGCGGACGTCTCCCTATTCGTTTCAAGGCCTGGGGGAAGAAGCGCTGCGCATTATGGCGCAAATCCGCCAGCAATTTGGGATGAAGATTATCACCGAAGCGATCGACAACGAGTCTCTCGATCTGGTCGAAGAGTATGCGGACGTGATTCAAATCGGCGCCCGCAATATGCAGAATTTCTCGCTGCTCAAGCGTGCGGGACGAGCGAAGAAGCCGGTGCTGCTGAAACGCGGAATGTCGGCCACGCTGGAAGAATTTCTCATGGCGGCCGAATACATTTTGAGTGAGGGCAATTACAATGTCGCGCTGTGCGAGCGCGGAGTGCGCACCTTCGCCGACCACACTCGCAACACGCTCGATTTGAGCGTTGTTCCTGCGGTGCAGCGTTTGAGCCACTTGCCGATTCTCGTCGATCCCAGCCATGGAACCGGAAAGCGAAATAAAGTGACTCCGCTGTCGCGCGCCGCCGTGGCCGTTGGGGCGGATGGACTGATGGTCGAGGTGCATAACAAACCGGATGAAGCGATGTCGGATGGGCCTCAATCGCTGTTTCCAAAACAGTTTGAGGAACTGATGGTGCAAGTGCGGCAGATTGCAACAGTGGTGGGAAGGACGGTACCGGAGATCGGAGTGCGGGAGACGGTAACGGCGAAGTAGGTACTTCGATGAGCTGTTCTCTTATGCCCCGGATTTACCGGACCTTATCTTATTTGGTTTCTGGAGTTGGAATCCGGTTTCTGCACGCTTCTTGCGAATCCAGAGTTTTCTTGCAAAGAACTGTAAATCCGATGGCATTGTTTCTCCTGCTCAGCCAAGCTATATTGGCTAATAGCTCTCCCACGTACTAAGCCTCCACTTCGGAGTGATCGGATGTTCCGCGAAAACAGGCACAGGTCAAATTCAACAGCACTCGTGCTGGGCGCTGCGTTGTTCATGTTTCCACTCGGAGTGCTCGCACAGCGTGGGGGGGGTGGTATCGGCGGGAGCCTCGCCGGCACCGGCGGTCTCAGCGGAAGCACGGGAATCGCCAGCGGGCTCGATACCAAAGACGACTTGAAAGGCTTCCATGACGCGCTCGCGCTGCAGGCGACTCGTCCGCAAATCAGCCAGTTCAAAATGATGCTGAAGAGCACCGAGGCTGCCGAGTCGCAGATGCAAGCCTTCCTAGAACAACCCTCGAAGGAAAACAAAACCGGCCTTGTCGAGAGCGTGCAGACGCTTTCTGCCGCGATCGAGCAAGCTCGGACGCAGAACAATACATTTCTGGAACAGCTCTCCGATCGTCAGAAATCGGGGTTGAGGGAAACCATAAAAAAGCTGAACAAGACAGATTCCGAGTTGGCCCAGCAGGTCAAGACGTTCACGGCGATAGCCGAAAGAAAAGCCGAAAACACAACGATCGCAAGTTCCGCTGAGAACCTCAAAGGCAGCCTCGCAAGCTTCCACGATGAGCAACTCGCGCTGGGAGACGAAATGAGTATCCCGTCAGGCGATCGAGATGGCGAAGCTGCCTACACTATCGCCGCGGTGAAAACGACCGTCAATTTCGAGAATCAGCCGATCGCCATCGTTACTTCGGGTTCCGTTTCTCGGGTTGCTTTGCCCGGCGTTGCGAACGCTTTCAGTGTTCAGTTCACTGCTGATTTATCAGACTTGCAGCAAAACCTGACTCAAGTTCTGGGAACGCAAATAAATCGTTCCGATCCTTGTGGCGAGCAGATTGCCATTCAGACCGCGGCGCTCATACCCTCGACTCCGGCCAGCCTGGTCTTGGCGCAACTGCACTATGAACGGTGGGCTTGTTTTGGCGGACGGGGAAATGCCAACGAAATGGCCGAGGGCAACGGCAGCATAGAAGTTACGTTGACCCCGATGGTCGCAGAGAATGGCACGCTGCGCTTCTCTTCGGCCATTTCTCGCGTCGATGCGGAGGGCATGGTTGGCGACTTGCTGCGCTCGGGCGCGCTCGGCGAAAAAGTGCGCGATGAAATCGCGGAATCGGTGCTTTCCGCCGTGCGCCAGGGTTCGGACTACAAGGCCATCCTTCCCGTTTCCGCGCAGGGTTATTTCAAGCTGCAAAAGGCAATGTTTGAGGGGATGGGAGCGGGCGAATTGAGCATTGTTCTCGACGGTAGCATGCAAGTTCCGGACGATAAAGTTGCAGCAACCATCGAAGCTCAACTTGCCGGAGCGAAACCTGGGGCGGCTGCGCAAGCTGCGGCACCGGCGCAGGCTCCGCGCTAGACCGCTCTCTGCCGCTAACATTTCTTCCAACCCCTAAAAACTCCGTTTGATAAGCTACCTTTCTCGAGGCGATACCGCAATCTTGAGAAAATTCCTTTTCATCATTGTTCTCATTCCCATCGTGGGGGCCTTGGCCTGGTGGTATTTCAGCCAGCGAGCTTTTCCAGATTATGGGCCTTCCTATCGCGAGTACGCCTATGTGACTAATGGCAAGAGCAACACGGTCAGCGTGATCGATCTGCGGACCTTTGAGCCGGCGAAGACGATCCCTGTAGGGATATCTCCGACCGGGATCGCTATTAACACCAAGAAGAACGAAGTCTATGTGGTGAACTCAGGATCAGACAACGTAAGTGTTATCGACGCGGAAAAGAACGCTGTCGCGGCCACGATTGGCGTGCACTCCAAGCCTTACTTCATTGACGTTTCGCAGGACGGCAAGCGCGGTTACGTCGCGAATTCTGGATCGGACAATATCTCTGTCCTCGATCTCGAGAAACGGATTGTGATTGGTAACCTGCGCGTCGGCGCCGAGCCAGGACTGGCGCGCGTTTCGCCGGACGGTGAGACGGTTGTGGTTTCGAATCGTGGCGACAATACGGTTTCGATCATCGACGCTAAGGCAATGCGAACGCGTTCCCTCTTGCAGGTATGCGCCCAGCCAGAAGACATCGCCATCCTGCCGGATTCGAGCAAAGCGTTTGTTGCCTGTACCGGATCGTCGCAGGTTGCGTCCATCGGTCTGAAGCTGGGGAATGAGTCAAGCGACCGAGTGCTTGCGTTTCTCGATGTTGGCAAAACACCTGTCGATCTCGCCTTGAAACCCGATGGCGGCGAATTGATGGTTTGCGACTTCGACGCGGATAGCCTTTCGATCATCGAGACGGGAACGAACGAAGTGGGAAGCAGCGCCCTCGTGGGACAGCATCCAGCGCGCGGCATCGTTACTGGCGACAACTCGCGGCTTTACGTAAGCAACTTCGGGTCGGACAGCGTTGCGGTTTACGACATCGATTTGGGGCGGAGAATTGCCACCTTGCCAGTCGGCAGCCGTCCTGATGGCTTGGCTTTGTCGCAGAGTGAGAACTATCTTCTGGTGGTCGATACCCAATCGGGCGATGTTACTGTTATCCAGCGGCGCGCTCCGCGGAAACTTGAGCCGACGGAGTATTCGCTCCTGACCTTGATTCCTGTCGGCGTGCACCCAAACGGGATCGTGGTTAAGGCGTTTCGCATAACCAACCCAGCCGCTGCCGCGAAACAATGAAATCCTACTTATTCTGATAGACAGTGAAGTTCAAGCGCGGAGGGATAACCTTCGTAGCGGCAATAAAAAACCCACCGGATACTTGCTTGGGGCGTGCTCGGGTCAGTATCCGATGGGCTACCGTTTCTCCTTACTCACCCTGTTGTTTTCAGGAGTATTTAACCTGATTAAACCTCAGAAGCGAGCATAGTTCCGTCTAATTTTGTAAAGCTTTGTAATTCTTCTCGGTGACGAGCACGATGAGTAACCTGTATGGATTTTCGCAGACTTACCCTTCGCAAAAGATAAAGATTCGAAGCTGCGTGGGAGTTTTTCCACCCAACTGATCTTTGTTCGTCTTGGACTGCCGTTTGACCTAGTCAGCGATCACTGTGGTCTTTGACGCCATCAGCACAGCAAAGCGCGGATCCTTGCGAAGCAGCGCGAAGTCGGAGTCCTTGTACACGTCTTTCAGATTCTTGTAGCCCGCTTCCATCGCTTTGCGCAGGTATTCAAGCGACTGGTCTGACCGCCCCATTTTGGCGTAGAGTTTGGCAACAGTGTAATCGTAGCGTGCGCGATCATCGGGACTAGGCAGTTGCGCCTGGACCCCAGCACGGGACGTTCGCTCAAATACATCGGGATCAAGCTGTAGAGCCCGCTCGTAGGCATTTATACCGGCGACAAAATCCTTTTTTGAGAAGAAGGCGGCGCCGAGATTGCTGTAGAAGGAAGCCGAACTATCGTCGTGCAGAATCGCCTTCTGATATTCCTTTACTGCGGCGTGATATTTCTTGTTCTCGTATAAAACCACGCCCAGATTGTTGTAAGCGTCAGCGAATGTGCGATCGTCGCGGATGGCGCGCTCAAACGATTTCTTCGCTTCTTTGTAGCGCTGCATCATCAGTTCGGTAATGCCGATTTTGTTGAGCAGAGAAGCGTCGTCTGGTTTCTTCGCGAGAGCGGCGCCGTAGTAGTCGAGGGCATCGAGATAGAGCTTCTGGGCACGCAGCTGGTCTGCCTGCAACTCGAGTTGAGCCACGGTCGCCTCGGGCGAGGGCGGTTCAATGGCGCGAACCAGCGGTGGCGCAACTTGTACCTGATCGGAATGGGTCACTTGAGCAAAGGCAGCAGTGGAGCAGACGAGAAGAACGGCGAGGCAGGCTTTCCGGCAGGACATAAGCACCCCCCAGACACCTATTTCTAGGCACATTTTGACATACTTCGGGCAGCGGCAGCGAAAAATTCAGACGCAAGGCTCCGCACGCGACATGTGGGCATCCATGCCATGCAAGCCAATCGGCTGTAGTAGTATTCTTCCTTCCGAATATCCGCAATCATCGCAATCCGCATGGGCACAAAAGGGAGGTCTCAGCAAATGGGATCGATTCATCCTGCGGCAGTTCGCACTCTTCGGCTCGCGTTCTTCCTGACTTTCATCTCACTCGCACCCGCGCTTCGAGCGGCCGAACCGGCTTCGATCGATCTCGACTCGGGCTGGCAGTTTCGTGCAGCGGCAAATGCCGATCAGCCGGATGTCAAAGACTGGCACCCCGCAAGGGTTCCCGGGGTAGTCCACACAGATCTACTCGATAACAAGCTCATTCCTGATCCCTTTGATAAGGACAACGAATTCCATCTGCAGTGGATCGGCCTGGCCGATTGGGAGTATCAAACCACGTTTCAAATGGATGCCGCGGCGCTCGCGCACGAACATCTAGATCTGGTCTTTGCCGGGCTGGATACTTTTGCCGACGTCTACTTGAACGACCAGTCGATTCTGCACGCCGACAACATGTTCCGGACATGGCGAGTGCAGGCAAAAGCGATGCTTAAACCGGGGACAAACACTCTGCGAATCGTCTTTCATTCCGCCGTTGAGCACATGCTGCCGTACGTCAAGTCACTGCCTTATGTCTTGCCGTCGATTTCGACCCACAACTACGGCAATGAAGAGAACATCGCGACCGCTCCCTACACCCGCAAAGCTCCTTATCAATATGGATGGGATTGGGGACCGCGTTTTCTCACCGAAGGGATCTGGAAACCAATCCGGCTGGAAATGTGGGATGAGTTGCGCATCGATGACTTTCACATTCATCAGCAGAGCATCACGCCCGCACTCGCCAATGTTGCGGCGGAGATCGACATCGTAGCAAGCCGGCCAACTACTGCGACCTTGACGGTTACGCACGATGAAATGTCAGGTCCGCAGACAACAGACGGATCTCAGACTCTTCAGCTCAACGCCGGAATGAACCACATTTCTGTTCCTGTGCGAATCGTATCCCCAAAGCTCTGGTACCCGGTGGGGTATGGCGCACAGAATCGTTACCGATTTTCGGCATCGATAAAGATCGGGAAACGTGTTGCCGCACAGAGTGAAACAAGAACCGGGCTGCGTTCAATTGAACTTCGCCGCGTTGGCGATGAATGGGGAAAGAGTTTCGAATTTGTAGTGAACGGGATTCTGGTTTATGCGAAGGGCGCCGACGTCATTCCCTTCGATAGTTTTCCAAACCGCGTTACCCCAGCGGCTCACCGAGGCATTCTGCAATCCGCAGTCGATGCTCACATGAACATGGTGCGCGAGTGGGGTGGAGGGTATTACGAGTCGGACGATTTCTACGATATCTGCGACGAACTGGGAATCATGGTGTGGCAGGAATTCGCGTTTGGCGGCGACATGATTCCGGGCGACGTCGCGTTCCAAGAGAACGTTCGCGCCGAAGCAATCGATCAGATCAAGCGGCTGCGTGATCATCCGAGCGTCGTGATCTGGTGCGGCAATAACGAAGTCGAAACCGGGTGGTATCACTGGGGCGATCGCCAGGAATTCAAAGAGGCGATCTCGCCGGAAACACGCGACCGCGTCTGGCAGGATTACACAATCATGTTCGCCGACATTCTCAAGAGCGCGGTCACAAGATACGCAGACCCCACGCCTTATTGGCCGAGCTCGCCGAGCGCAAACTTCGAAGAAATCCCTGACAATCAGCACAACGGAGATATGCATTATTGGGCGGTGTGGCATCAGCAGGCACCGGCGGAGGACTATACGAAGCAGTTTCCGCGCTTTATGACGGAATACGGATTCCAGTCATTCCCAGAGATGCGAACGATTCGCGCCTATGCACA
>JASHNX010000021.1 GCA_030041415.1 Candidatus Sulfotelmatobacter sp. | reverse complement strand
CTGCGACTTCATCTGCGCCACCGTGTGTTTGAGAAGACCGAATACTGCGTCGAGATTGATCGACAGCGTCGAGCGCCATTGCTCATCGCTCATTTTCTCGATCGGTACATCCTCCGCCGGCCAGACTCCGTGATTCGCCACGAGGATATCGATCCTGCCGAACTGTTTTGCCGCTTCGGCCACGAGTCGGCGCGCAGCCTCGGCGCTGTTAAGATCGCTCTGAATTACGCGGCAATTCGCCTCGCCGCATTCCTTGGCAAGCGCCTCGGCCTGTAACTTCGCCTTCTGATAGTTGAAAACTACTTTCGCACCCGCCGCCGCGAACATGCGAACCGTCGCCGCGCCGATGCCGCGCGAGCCGCCCGTAATGAGAGCAATTTTTCCGGAAAGAGAAAGTGGAATGGACATGCGGACAGTTTCAGGGTTCGAATGGAAGATTGGCAAGTGGAACGGGAATTTGGTGACTCTTCGTTCCGCCGCTATGCCACGTCAATTCCTGGTGGTGCAATCCAGTGCATTGTGTCTGCCCCAGAATTCATCTGTGTAAAACTGCACCGTGTACCATCGCCTGGCAAGTCGTCGCACGCGATAGACCTCGCAGGGTAAACCCTCATACTTGCCGGGTCGCCCGCTCTTTGCTGCTACGGAAAGTGAATCTGCAGGATCGAAAACCAGATATACCGTCGTATCTCCTGCTCCTGGAAACCCCCAACCATCCCACTCGGCATGTTTCAATTCTCCGTTCGTTGCCTGTGGCTCAGCCAAAACCTCCGATTTGGCCCAATGCGAGCGGATCATCCATCGCGTGGAATCTCGAGCGGCAGAATAGTTAGCACCCAGGACTGCTACCATCGCCCAATAGAGGGCGAGCGCCAGAAGTCTCGAAAGACTCAGACGCATCTTCCAGCCGAGCGCGGCAAACAGAATGATCGGGCCGATAAAAACCGCAAAAGGAATACACAAGACGAACGACAGATCACGATCAGTGAAGGCAGTCGCAGCGAGAAAAATAATCAAGGCCGCTGCAGAAGCAATAGAGAGACGGCGCCAGTCGAGTTGAGGGTCGTCGGCTGTGTTTGCCATCTAAGCGCGCGCTCAGACTTCGCTCGATCCGATCAATTCTCTTTCGCCGCCGGCGTCCGCTCCGACTTCAACCCTCGCGTCAGCAACCGCACCAGCATTCCATCGAATCCAGTCCCGCTCATTTTCGCGAGTTCGTCGAGAGCCTGCTCGGGTGTGCGCGGCGCCGAAATCGATTGCTCGGTCAGCATGTTGGCATACGCGTCGGCCAGCGAAATAATCCGCGCCCACAGCGGAATCTGTTCTCCCTTCGCGCCGTCGGGATAGCCCGAGCCGTCAAACCGCTGATGATGGTGCTCGATCGCCTGCCGCAGCAACGTGCTATGCGGAAGAATGCCAACGATTTCCGCTCCAACCCGCGCGTGCATTCTTACCAGGAAGAATTCATCGTCGCTCAGCGGGCCGGGTTTGTTCAAAATGCGCTCGGGAACAAAAATCTTTCCCACGTCGTGGACCCGTGCCGCATACACCAGATCGGATGTTTCTTCTGGGGGCAGATGCAAAGCCCGCGCCAGAATCTCCGTATAGCGCGCCACCATATCTCCGTGGCCGGACGTGCGTAGCTCACGTGATTCGGCGGCGCGGCTGAGAACTTCAATGGATTCCCTCAGCAGCGGCACGTTGCAGTCTCCTTCGCCGCCGCACAACTTCACCAGCATCGAAGTGAGTTCTTCCAAATGCTCGGGCCCGTTGTGTTCGCGCTGCAGAAAGCCTTCGATGAAGGCCGAAATCTGCTGCCGCTGCGCGGCAAATTCCTCGCTGCCGGCAAACTCCTGGGCCGCGGAAACCCGGTTCCCTCCGGAGCGTTTCGAAACATACATGCCCGCATCGGCAACGCGAATAATGTCTTCGATGGAAAATCCATGCGTCGGGAAGCTGGCGACGCCGAAGCTGCCCGTGACCTGGTGCTCGCTCAGCAGCGGATCGGAAGCCATCCATTGACGCAAGCGCTCGGCCAAAACTTCTGCCTGTTCAGGGCCGGTCTCCGGCATCAGGATGATGAACTCGTCGCCGCCGTAGCGCGCCACCACGTTCGATTGCCGCGACTTCTGCTCCAGCAGGCGGCCCACGCGCGCCAGCACCAGATCGCCCTCGAAGTGGCCCATGGTGTCGTTCACTTCTTTGAATTTGTCGAGATCGATCAATACCACCGAGAACGGACGCCCCGAGCGCGAAGCTCGCTTCCACTCCGCCGACAGCGCTTCCCAGAAAAATCTCCGCGTCTTGATGCCGGTCAGGCCGTCCGTGATCGATTGCTGTTGCAGCTTCTGGAAGACGAACGCATTATGCAGAGCCGTGGCCAGCAGATCGGCCAGCGTGTTCAGGATCAGCACGTCCTGCGGTGAAAATGCGCTTTCGTTGCGGCTCTCGATATTCAGCACCCCGAGCAGCGTTTCGGTGTAGGTAATCGGAACGCACAGCACCGAGCGTGAGTCTGGCAAAATTGCCCCCATCTGCCCGGGCATGCCGTTTTGTACCAGGGCGCGCTCTCCCGTACGCGCCACCCGGCCGAGAATCCCAAAGCCGATCGGAATCCGCTTGCCCATTGCGTGCGCCGTGGCTCCCGCCTCCGCTTTGATTTCGATTTCTTTGGTTCCGTAATCGAGCAGCCCGATGCCGATGTGATCGAAGCTGAAGTTCTTTTGGATCTCTCCTACGATCTGGCCAAGCAGGTGAACCGGATCGTCGCTGGAAATCGCGGTACGCGAAATGTTATTGAGAAACGCCAGTTGTCGCGAACGCCGTTGCTCGTCGGCAAAGAGCCGCGCATTCTCGACCGCCACGGAAACCTGTCCCGCCGCGGTCACCAGCACATCCAGGTCGCGCGGTTCGAACTCGAATTCGCGCTCCTTGCTCATCGCCACCATCACTCCTCCCGGCCGGTTCGTCAGCAGAATCGGCGCCCCGCACAGGCATTTCGCCGGCTGCGGAGGCCTAAACGTAACCCCCAGCCGGGTTCGTGTTTTTTCCAGGTCGGATCGAATCAGCAGCGGCTGGCCCGTGCGGATAATGTACTCGGTAAAGCCGTTTCCCAGTTTGCGCGACCGCTTCGGCAGAATGCGCCCGTCCTCCACTTCCAGCTCGAAGCGAACTTCGTCTCCCTCTTGAAATGCGATGAAGAAATTATCGGTGTTGAAAATCTGTCCCAGCTCGCTGTGAATTGTGCGCAGAACTTCATCTTGA
>JASHNX010000225.1 GCA_030041415.1 Candidatus Sulfotelmatobacter sp. | reverse complement strand
GCTACGTGCTGTCGGAAGTTCGCGCTGTGCTGGAGAAACACCAAAAAGTAGAGACGCAAACGGTTCGCGTGAGGCTCACCGAACTGGCCCCGGGTTCGACCAATGTGGAATTGGTTTGCTACATCCTGACGAGAGACTTCAACGAATTCGCCGCGGTACGGGAAGACTTGCTATTGCGCATCATGAACTTCGTCGAGGACTCCGGGACGAATCTTGCATCTCCCTCGCAAACGCTTTATTTAAGCGGCAGCCCTGCCACCAAGGTGCTGGTGGACCAAGATCAATCGGAAAGTCCTGCGAAGCAGATTGCTGCGTCGGCCCGCGCCAAAAAATCCGCAGAAAGTTAACGATCGCTGACTGATCGCATCTCAGGCGGCATTGCGATCTCGCATCCACCAAGCAAGCAGCCGGTGCGTCGGAAAATACACCGCTAGCGGAACGGCAACAAGGTACATGATCACATAGACGATTCCCGGCACGGCATGTTGTTCGTGAAAGCGTAAGCCGCGGGCCCAGTTCACATCGTACTGCGGTCGCCAGAAATAATTGATCGGGATCAGGATCCAAGTTGTCAGTGTCTGTAATTTCCACCCGCGATTGTCATAGCCTAATCGCCAGACCGCCCAAAGAAGCAGCGGTGGGGTCACTACATGAAAGAGGCTCAGCAGACGTACTGTCGCAGGGATGCTGGGATCGAACATGTATTCTGTTCCGCCGATCAAATGACGGCCACTTACGAGCGCACCGGCAAGGTCAACAATGAACAAAGTCTGAAAGAGCAGTAACCCGCACGCTTGCCACGAAAAAATCAGCCGGCTCTCCAGCCATAGGCCAATGCCAATCAGAATGTTGCCGAGATCGCAGAAGAACAGGAAATTTTGCGCTCCGTATTGGCGCCAATAAATTGGCGCCCAGATAAGGACCCATACCGTCCAGAACACTTTCAGCCAGAGCGGGATGCGCATGAGAGGAATTGTATCTGCCTACGGCTTGGTTGCCAGCTGCTGCGCGGCCAAATGCCGCTTCCCGCAAGAGAACCGACCCGGCTCGGAATTACTGGCGTAACTTGATGCTGCTTACGAATGTACCTACGATGAGCCTATTATGAGTTACCAAGCTCTCCTATTCTGCCCCGACGAAAAGACCGCCCGCACGGTAACCCAGGTACTCGGCGAACTCGATTTTAATGTTACGGCTTGTACCGAACCATTCGCCGCGGTCAAGAAGTTCATGGGAGAGCGTTTCGATGCGGTCGTAGTGGACTGCGAAAATGAGCAGAATGCGACGCTATTGTTCAAAAGCGCGCGTAGCGCTCCCAACAACCAGGGAGCGCTGGCGGTCGCCATCGTGGAAGGACAGGCGGGAGTAGCAAAAGCATTCCGGATCGGGGCCAACCTGGTTCTCACCAAACCGATCAATGTCGAACAGACCAAAGGCACGTTGCGCGTAGCCCGCGGATTGTTGCGCAAGAACGAAGCAGCTAAACCCGCGAGTTCGATCGTAGGGGCGACGCCCGCAAAACCCCTGACCGCACCCCAACCGCAGACTCAAAAACCGGCCGAAACTCGAATGATCCCGCCGCCAGTCCATGTTGCACCAGCGAATGTCATTCCGATGTCGAGGCCAACCGCACAGCCGAACATGGTTGCCTCTCCTGCCGTTGAGACCGGCGAACGGATTCCGGAACCTGCTTTGAGTGGAAAACCTCTACACGATGGCGAATCTAGTTCGCCGTCTTCTTCGTCGTCTCCGGCTTTTTCTGCAACAACGACGGAGGCGCCTTTTGCCCCGAAAGTTGACCCCGCTTCTCAGGATCACCCGCAGAGCAATTTTTCCTCGGGACTCGCAGCCAGCGCACCGGCGCCGGCATGCGAGACGAAGGAAAACGTTCCTGCCGAATCCGCGAAAGTTTTCGAACCGGCGGATCAGGAGATCAAAACCGATTCGAAGGACCATGCGGCATCGCCTGCAAAAATGTCGGCTTCCACTCATACGCTCACCTTCGGCGGAACGGTTGGCAGCGGCTCGAAGGCTAAATCCAGCGGCGGTAAGAATGCCATGATCGGCGCAGTTGCCGCTGTTTTGATTGCAGCTGGCGGCTATGCGGCGTGGATGAAATGGAACCCTTCAAAATCGCCGGCCGCGACGCCAGCCAGCGTGCCAACGCGGCCGACGCCAACCCCTCCTCCGGTTGCTGCTGCACCAATTGCATCAGCTCCGGTTCCTCAGAGTACGACGCAGCCGGCTGCAGAAACCCAGGCAACCGATGTTCAAACGCCTTCTCCGCAGGGCATTGAAACTCAGAAAACCGAAAACCAAAAGCCTTCGAAGAGTACGAAAGGAGAAAGACATTCTGCAAAAGAGACCAGCGCTGGAAACGAATCCAACGAAGATGCTCCCGTGGCTGAAAATTCGTTACCAGCATCAGTTCCTGCGCCTCAGCCCATTGTGATCAAGAGCGATAACGGCAAGCCAGCTCCCAAGCCAGTGGAAAACGCCGACGCACCGGCCTTGAGCATGACAGGGATTACTACGTCGGGGGAACCATTGCCTACGCTCGGCCCCGCTACCTCGGCAACTCCCGTGCTGCAGCGAATGGTGGTTTCGCAAGGAGTGTCACGCGGGCTTCTGATCAAAGAGGTACCCCCCGTTTATCCGCCCGCGGCTCTTGCGATGCGTATCGAGGGTTCGGTGCAGCTTATGGCGACTATTGCCAAGACCGGCGACATCTCCGAGGTAAAAGCTGTGAGCGGAGAAAAAGAACTGGCTCACGCAGCGGTTGAGGCCGTCAAGCAATGGAAATACAAGCCGTACCTGCTCAACGGCGAACCGGTAGAGATCCAAACTCAGATCACGGTCAATTTCAAGCTTCCCCAGTAACCATCTAACCAGAGTCGGTAAGGCATATCTGCCAACACCGCGATGAATTATTTTGCGATCGTCGGAGTGCTCGCCTTCCTCGATGAACTCCGAATTTACGAACTCCGAACAGGCGCTCGCTAGGCACAAATTCTCCGCGGATTCACATGCTATAATCTTGCATTGTCAGTTGTTTAGAGTACGGAGGATCGTATCGACAAGCGTTTTATCCGAATCAATGATCGCATTCGAGCGCGCGAGGTTCGCGTGATTGGTGATGAAGGCGAGCAGATTGGCGTAATGCCGCCGTTCGAAGCGATTCGATTGGCCCGCAGCAAGAATTTGGATCTGGTTGAGATTTCCCCTACGGCCCAGCCTCCGGTGTGCCGGATTATGGACTACGGAAAATACCTTTACCAGCAGGAAAAGAAGGAACGCGAGGCCAAGAAACATCAGAAAACAATCACCGTAAAAGAGGTTAAATTCCGCATCAACGTGGATGACCACGATTACGAGACAAAGAAAAATCATGTGCTGCGTTTCCTGGATGGCGGAGATAAGGTCAAAGCAACTATCTTTTTTCGCGGCCGCGAAATGACGCGCACCGGGCTTGGCCGGCAGATTCTGGAGCGACTGATCAAGGACGTGGAACCGCACAGTATCGTGGAGTTTCGTCCCCGGCAAGAGGGGAATACCCTGCACGCGATTCTGGCGCCGAAAAAGACAGCGGCCGAGCGTGAGAAGGAACGCGAAAAAGAAGCCAAGCAGAAGGCAAAACAGGAAATACGGGTGAAGCAGATGCAGGAACAGGCTTCGCAGGAACACAAGCCGGCGCAGTCCGATCCCGTGCCGGTTTCGAATACGGGTTCATAGCTGCGCATAGTTTTTGCATTTACCGCTTCAGGTCTCCAAACATTCGGTTGCTATCTGTAGTTTTTCGCCGAGGACGTGCGCGCATCGCGCTGGCTTCCAAAGCAACTCAGTTTGAATCAGCGGGGGGAGGCGGCAAACGTCAGCTGACAGTCCGATTTGTGAGGAATTTATGCCAAAATTGAAGTCGCACAAAGGCGCGTCCAAGCGCTTCAAGAAAACCGCCACAGGCAAAGTGAAGCGGGGACATTCGCACCTGCGGCACATCCTGACGTCGAAGGACAAGAAACGGAAGCGCAAACTGGGCAAAGCAACGCTGGTTAGCCACGGCGATCTTGCCAAAGTGAAGCGCATGATTCCATATCAGTGACGGGAATTTGTAATTTGTGAAATGTAATTCGTAATTTACAAATCACAAATTACAGATACCTGGGCGTGTGAAGAGGCCAGTGCCGAGTGCGCATCCTGCCTCCAGCCGCCAGTAAAGCGAAAGCAAAAAGGAGAAAATCATGCCTCGTGTAAAACGCGGAACCAAACGCCGCGCGAAACGAAAAAAAATATTAGACCGCGCCAGCGGCTATTTCCTTACCAAATCGAAGCTCTACCGATCGGCGAAAGAAGCCGTCGAACGCGGACTCAAGTTCGC
>JASHNX010000224.1 GCA_030041415.1 Candidatus Sulfotelmatobacter sp. | reverse complement strand
TCTTATCGAGATCGTCGGCCGATGATGCAATCGTTTTCAGGCTCGCGCTCTCGGGCATTCTCCGTTTCAGCCCAAGTATCTGCGAACGCACGTCCTGAATCTGGTTGACGGTGTCGTAGACGCGATTCAGTTCGTCATGAATCTGCATCTGCACGGCGTATTGCTGCTGCAGATCGGCCTCGCTGACTTTCACGCGCGGATCCAGCTTCACTTCTAGCGGAGCAATCTGCGTCTCGGTACCAACTGTCAGCTTGACTTGATACTTGCCCGGAGGAACGACCGGTCCTTCGGCCCCGAGGTTGTATTCCCACAAATAATATCCGGGAACGCGATGCGCTTCTTCGCCGCGCAAATCCCAGACGAAGCGGTTCAAGCCTGCTTCCGGCTTGATTTCCTTTTCCGGCTTCTTGTCATCGGGATCGGCAGGTTCGTCCAGTGGCGCAGTTCTAAGGCTTGAATATTCCCGAAGCGTCTTTCCTGACGAGTCGAGAATTTCGAGTTTCGTCTCGGCGCCGTCTTTGGGAGCGTCCTTCAGATAGAAGTAAATGACCGCTCCAACCGGAGGGTTCTCACCCGTTCGCTTCGATGGGTGGCGCTCGCCACTTTCCCCGGCCTGAATTCTGAACGCAGGATCGGGGGTATAGAGGTGGGCGTCTTCTTTGTCGATTGTGTCTTTGTATTGGCGCAACGGCCCGATGTCATCCAGAATCCAGAATGCGCGACCGTGAGTGGCAACAACGAGATCGTTGTTCTTCACCACCAGATCGTGCACCGGTGTGGGCGGCAGATTCAGTTTGAGCGGACGCCAATTCGCTCCATCGTCGAAAGAAACGTAAACGCCGCCTTCGGTTCCGGCGTAGAGAAGGCCGCGCTTTTCAGGGTCTTCGCGAACCGCGCGAACGAATGAACCCGCAGGAATTCCGTTGGTCAGCTTTGTCCAGGTCTTGCCGTAGTCGCTGGTTTTGTAAATGTAGGGCCGTAGATCGTCGCCCTGGTGGAGATCGGCGGCGACGAAGGCTGTGCCGGCATCAAAGGGCGATGCTTCCACCAGGCTGATGCGGCTCCAGTCCGGCAAATCTTTCGGAGTGACATTGCTCCAATTTTTGCCTTCATCGCGTGTGAGCTGAACCAGGCCATCATCGGTTCCCACCCAGATCACGCCCTTGGTGATTGGCGATTCGGCGATACTGAAAATCGTGTCGTAATATTCCGTTCCGGAATCATCGAGAGTGATATCGCCGCCGGAGACAACCTGTTTGCTCTTGTCGTTACGGGTGAGATCGGGACTGATCGCCTCCCAGTGAACGCCGCCGTCGGTGGTTTTAAACAAACGTTCGCCGCCGTGATATAGCGTGTTCGGGTCATGGGGAGAAATCAGTAGTGGCGCGGTCCACTGAAAACGATGCTCCAGCTTTGCGGCGCCGTGGGCATCGGAGAGCTCCGGCTGTTCGGTGATTGATTTTGCCTGGCCGATGTGCCGGTTATATTGCGTCAGCGTTCCCTGATAATCGTCGGCATAGACGATCTCGGGGTCGGGAGGATAAGGCGCGATGTAACCCGCTTCGCCGCCGCCGACGTCGTACCAGTCAGAGCGATCGATAGAGCCATCGTCGCTGCGGCTGGCGATGGCAACGGAGCCGCTGTCTTGCTGCGAACCGTAAACACGATACGGAGTCGCATCGTCGGTGATGACGTGGTAGAACTGCGCCGTGGGCTGGTTATTTTCCGGGGTCCAACTCGTGCCACCGTCGAGCGAGATGGTCACCCCGCCGTCGTTTGAAGCAATCATCCGCCGTGTATCTTTCGGATCGATCCACAGTCCGTGGTTATCGCCGTGCGGCACTTTGACTTTGTTGAAGAGATGCCCGCCGTCGGTGGACTTGTAGCTATCCACATCCATGATGTAGATAACGTTTTCGTTCTTCGGATCGGCAAAGATGTGCATGTAATACCACGGTCGCTGCCAGAGACTGTGGCTGGGATTCACGAATTCCCAGGTTTCGCCGCCGTCATCGGAGCGATACAAACCGCCCTTCGGAGTCTTGGCTTCGATTAACGCGTAGACGCGATCGGAATTCGCTCCGACTGCAATCCCAATACGGCCGTAGGGCCCTTTGGGCAGGCCGTGTTCTTCCAGGCGCTTCCAGGTTGTACCGCCATCGGTCGAACGATAAAGCCCGCTGCCGGGACCGCCATCATTGAGAGTCCATGAAGTGCGACGAACTTGCCAGAGCGCCGCAAAGACAATGCTGGAATTATGCGGATCGAACGCTACATCGACTGCACCAGTGTTTTCGTCTTTAAAAAGAACTTTCTCCCACGTCTTGCCGCCGTCGCTGGTGCGGAAAACGCCGCGCTCGGAATTCGGCCCGTAGGGATGGCCCAGCGCAGCGACGAAAACAATGTCGGGATTATTGGGATCGATGATAACTTTGCCGATGGCCCGGCTGTCGTGCAAGCCGACATTCTTCCAGGTCTTGCCGGCATCGAGCGATTTGTAAACGCCGTCGCCCTGGGAGATGTTGCCCCGGAGGCAGGCCTCGCCGGTTCCGACGTAAAGAATGTTGTGATCGGAATCGGCGACCGCGATGCTTCCAATCGATCCGGTTCCCTCTTTGTCGAAGACCGGCGACCAGGTCGATCCGCCATCGGTCGATTTCCATACGCCTCCGCCGGTCGCGCCAAAATAATAGATCGCGGGATCACCAGGAATTCCGGCTGCGGTGAGCGATCGTCCGCCGCGGAATGGGCCAATTAGCCGGTACTTCATGCCCTTGAACGGATTCTCCTCGGGATTGGCCGATTCCTCGGGTTCCGATTTTTGGCTGGACGCAGTCGCCGTTGCCGGTGAGGCTTGCGCCGGCTTGGTCGCTTTTGATTGCCGTTCCGGCTTTGTCTGGGAAATAGCAGCCGGGCCGGCACACAAAGCGAGAAACAACGGCGAGTAGATGAACGCGGAGTTCAACAGTTTGCTCCCAAAGAACCTAAAGATTCTCATCCTTTGCCCCCAATCGAGAACGAAGACTGCCACTTGAATATGAAAAACACTGACTATCTTTAGCCTGGCTTTATTTCTTCAGCAATGCTTTGCTTGCCTCTTGAATTTCCTTACGCTTCGCCGCATCAACCCTGGGATAAGACAGATTAAGCTCTTCCAGTGTTTCCACGATTGCAGATGCGACTACGAGATGCGTGAACCATTTATGATCCGCGGGAATCACGTACCAGGGTGCCTGTTTAGTCGCCGTGTTCTGGATCATGTCCTCGTACGCCTTTTGGTAATCGTCCCAGTATTCGCGCTCGTGAATATCCGACGCAGAGAATTTCCAGTTTTTCTCCGGCTCATCCAATCGCGCAAGAAAACGCCGCTTCTGCTCTTTCTTAGAAAGGTGAAGAAAGAACTTCCGAATTACCGTCCCATTGCGCGCGAGGTGCTTTTCGAAGCTCTGTATATCTTCGAACCGTTCTTTCCAGATTCTCTCGGTTATCAAAGGAGGCGGCAGCTTTTCGCTTTTCAAGAGTTCAGCATGAACTCGTACGATCAGCACCTCTTCGTAGTACGAGCGGTTGAAGATGCCAATCTGGCCACGCTCGGGTAATTGGAGCGTTGTTCGCCATAAGAAATCATGCTGCAACTCCGTCTCCGAGGGCACTTTGAAAGAATGCACTTGGCAGCCCTCGGGATTCACCCCTGACATCACATGCTTAATCGTGCCGTCTTTGCCGGCAGCATCCATGGCTTGAAAAATCAGCAGCAGTGACCATTTATCTTGCGCGTACAATTTGTCCTGCAGATCAGCCATGCGAACAATGTCTTTCTGCAGCTTTTCCTCGGCTTCTTCCTTCGATTTGAAGTTAGCGGAGTCGGCGGGATCGAAATCTTTCAAGCGGAGCTTAGCGCCATCCTCTACCCGATAGGATCTCGCGAGTTTGGCAGTTTTCATGATTTCGTCTGATAAACGAATTGGCGAAAAAGATAGCTTATAACCTTTCTGAAGTCAGAAGGGCGGCGCACCGGTTGCTCAGACATCATCGATTTCCAGCGCTAACGGTCAGAGAAGCCTGTTTCCAGGCATCAAAGCCTCCGATTACGTCGGTGACCTGCTCAAAACCAGCACGACGTAAAAGACTGCAAGCGATGATGCTGCGGTAACCGCTCTTGCAGTGAACCACGACTGGTACAGAGCGATCAATTTCCGGAGGCGCAACCTTGAAATTATCTAAAGGCCACCAGACCGCGCCTTCGATATGCCCAGCCTCCCATTCTGGTTCGCGACGCACATCGAGTACCTGCACGGCTTTCCTCTGCATTTGATCGGACAGATTTTCCACGTCAATCTGTGGAATAGCCGCCAAATTCAATCCTGCGGCGCTCCACGAGGCAACGCCTCCCTTCAGATATCCCAGCACATTCTCTAGTCCCACACGCGCCAATCGCACGCGTGCTTCCGCGAGCGCATTGTCGGAATCTGCAATCAGAACCGGGGATGCAGCCAATCCCAGCAGGGCCCCAGCCCACGAAGCGAACTGTCCGGACAAGGCGATGTTGATCGCACCCGGAACGTGAGCTGCAGCGAACTGCTCACCCGGACGAACGTCGAGCGCGATTGCGCCTTCATCCATCAATTTTTTCAATTCAATCGCCTCGATCGGACGCAGCTGGGGCAAATCCGATAATGCTGACGCACCCGTGCGGTTGATGTCTGCATCTTGGAGGAAATATTCAGGGCGCGGGGGCAAATTGCTGGTTAAATGCTGGACGAATTCTTCCCTGCTCTTGATCTGCAACGCACAGTTCGTCATGCGTTCAGTGCCGATACTCGAAACCCGCTCGGCGCGCATGTTGCGCCCACAAAGAGAACCGGCGCCATGCGCCGGATAGACCAGAACGCGGTCATTCAGCCTCAAGACCTTATTGTGCAGGCTGTCGTAAAGCATTCCGGCGAGTTGCGCGGGGGTGTAGCGGTTCGAAAGATCAGGCCGTCCTACGTCGCCCAGGAACAACGTATCTCCGGTCAGAACCGCCCATGGCTCCGGCGATTTCCCTTCATCGGTGATTACGAGGCAAATGCTTTCCGAGGTGTGTCCCGGGGTTTCAAGAACTGAAATCCGCACTCGGCCCACCTGCAACTCAAAACCGTCACGCACAGCGACGTGCGGGAATTTCGCGCCCGCTTGTTCTCCGATATAGATCTTTGCGCCGGTTCTTGCGGCAAGTTCATTGTGGCCGGAAACGAAATCGGCGTGGAGGTGAGTCTCAAAAATGTGGCGGATCGACACCCCGTGCGCCGTCGCAGCCTGCAAGTAAATCTCCACGTCACGTTGGGGATCGACTACAACCGCTTCACCCGCCGACGCCAACATGTATGAAGCATGCGCAAGGCAGCCGAGATAAAACTGTTCGAAGTACATGATTCTTTCACGCCGTGAAAACAGACTATTTTATCCCGCCCAGTCGAAAACGGCACGATTAACTCTTTCCAGTTGTGCAATTCTCATCGGCAGATTATCGTGTACGTCGTTGTACGAAGCCACTGTTCACCGACCTTTATGCCGCATCTCTTCGATTTCCAAATATTGGTTCTGTACTTCCTAGGAGGAACACGAACTTGCGACCTGTCGAACTCGCCCTTCTGATCGTTATTCTCAGCAGCCCACTCTTTGGGCAGAAACACACTTCGAAGCAAAACTCAGAGTCCGAGAAGCAAGCGTCTCAGGGAAAAAACGAGAGCTCGGCAACCCAGACTGCCGACTCGCAGAAGGACAGCGACGAAGGCGAAGACAAAGGCCCGTGGAAGAACCTGAAGTACCGCCTTGTCGGCCCATTTCGCGGAGGGCGCGTGGTCGCAGTTTCGGGAGTCGTCGGTCAGGACAATCTCTATTACTTTGGCTCGACGGCCGGCGGCGTGTGGAAGACCACGGATGGCGGCCTCAATTGGAAGCCGGTTTTCGACAAGATGAAAGACGCATCCCCCTCGATCGGGGCGATCGGCGTGTCGGAGTCTGATCCAAACGTGATCTACGTGGGTACCGGAGAAGCATGCATTCGCGGCAACGTCGTAGGCGGCAACGGAGTTTACAAATCCATCGATGCCGGCAAAACCTGGAAATTCGTCGGACTCGGCGACACACATGCAATCGGCCGCCTGGCCGTAAATCCGAAGAATCCTGATATCGCGTTTGTGGCAGCGCTCGGCCATCCTTTCAGCGACAACGAAGAGCGCGGAATCTTTCGCACGCAGGACGGCGGAAAGACCTGGCAGAAGGTGCTTTACAAAGATCAAAAAACAGGCGGCATCGATGTCGTATTTGATCCGACGAATTCAAACACTCTGTTCGCGGCGCTCTGGCAAGTTCGCCGCACGCCATGGAGTCTCGACAGCGGCGGCGAGGGCAGCGGCTTGTATCGTTCCATCGATGGCGGAACGACATGGAAACAATTGAAGGGGCATGGATTGCCGGAGGGAATTCTCGGCCGAATCGGCGTTACGGTCTCCGGCGCGAACCCAAACCGCGTCTACGCAGCGATCGAAGCGGAAAAGGGCGGGATTTATCGATCCGACGACGGGGGTGATACGTGGCAACTCATGACGGGCGACCATCGCTTCACGCAGCGTGCCTGGTACTACATGCATATCTTCGCCGATCCGAAATCGGAAGATACGGTCTACATTCTCAACACCGGCGTTTATCGATCGAATGATGGGGGAAAGACGTTCAACCGCATACACGTGCCCCATGGCGACACTCACGCCCTATGGATCGATCCCAATAACCCCAAGCGGCTAATCAATGGCAACGACGGCGGCGCCACGGTCTCGATTGACGGCGGCGCAACCTGGACTTCTCTTTACAACCAGCCGACGGCGCAGTTTTACCACGTCGCAGCAGACAACCGTTTTCCTTATTACATCTATGGGGCGCAGCAGGATAACTCGACTGTTGGCATCGCGAGCGCGAGCCCTGATGGAGCCATCGACCGACCCGACTGGTATGACGTAGGTGGAGGAGAAAGCGGATACATCGCTCCGGACCCGACCGATCCACAGATTGTTTATGCCGGCTCTTACGGCGGCGATATCACCCGCTACGACCACCGCACCGGCCAAGAGCAGTTGATCAATCCGTGGCCGGTGAATCCAATCGGGTGGGCGGCGGCCGATTTGAAGTACAGATTTCAATGGACCGAGCCCATCGTCTTCTCCCCGCACGACGCGAAGACGATGTACTTTGCCGCGCAGGTGCTCTTCAAGACAACGGACGCTGGCATGAACTGGACGATCATCAGCCCCGATCTGACGCGCAACGACAAATCGAAACAACAATCTTCCGGTGGCCCGATTACGAAGGACAACACTGGCGTAGAGGTTTACGACACAATATTTTCTGTGGTGGAATCACTAATCCAGAAGGATTTGATTTGGGCCGGGACTGACGATGGCTTGATTCAACTCACTCGCGACGGTGGCCAGCACTGGGAGAATGTAACTCCCAAAGCCATGCCTGAGTGGGGCACGGTGAGCATGATCGAAGCTTCTCCGCACGATGCGGGCACGGCTTATGTTGCCGTGGAACGCCACAAATCTGACGACTTCACGCCCTACATTTTTAAGACGACCGACTTCGGAAAAAGCTGGAGCAAGCTGGTTGAGGGAATTCCAACGAACAATTACGTGCATGCGGTGCGGATTGATCCCCGGCACCTGAATTTGCTTTTTGCAGGAACCGAACAAGGAGTTTACGTTTCTTTCAATGACGGCGAGCGTTGGCAGCCATTGCAACTGAATCTGCCCCCGGCCCCGGTCAACGATCTCGTGGTGAAGAACGACGATCTGGTGGTTGCGACCCACGGACGTAGTTTCTGGATTCTCGATGACATCACACCACTCGAGCAGTACACAGATTCGATCCCGCAGGAAGAAGCTCACCTGTTTAGGCCAGCGGACGCGAATCACACCGTCTTTCGTGGCGGATTTTTCGCTCCCAGCGGTAATGTCGGCAAGAATCCACCCGCAGGAGCGATAGTCGATTATTGGCTGAAAGCTTCGTTGAAGAAGCCCGATGAGGGAAAGGCTAAGAATTCCTCCGCTGGAAGCGAAGCCACGGCTGAAAAAGCTGGCTCAGACTCTGCGGCTTCCGAAGAAAAGAAAAAAGAAGAGGCTCCAAAAATCACGCTGGAGATTCTCGACTCTTCGGGCAAGGTGATTCGCAAATATCCGAAGAAGGAAGAGCCGGAAGACGAGGAGCAAGAAGAATTTCGCCACAACGAGAATGCCGGCAACCTGCCCGGCGATGCCGGATTCAACCGATTCGTCTGGGATTTGCGCTATGAAGGGGCGACTAAGCTTCCGCATTCGGCGCTGTGGGGTGGCGATACAGACGGTCCTGAAGCTCTGCCGGGATCGTATGAAGTTCGGCTCACAGTTCTCGGGAAGAGTTACACGGCGCCGCTCGAAATCAAACCCGACCCACGATTGAACATTAGCCAGGAAGATCTAGTAAAGCAGTTCGACCTGCTGATCAAGATTCGAGATAAGGTCACACAAACAGACGACGCGATCATCCAGATTCGTGATCTGCGCGACCAGATCAAGGCCATCAACAATCGCATGAAAGACGATCCGCGCACGAAGGTTATCACCGATGCCGGGAAAGCACTGGACACAAAGATGACAGCCGTCGAAGAAGCGCTGGTCCAGACAAAAGCCAAGAGCGACGAAGATGTGCTCAATTTCCCCGTCCGGTTAAACAATCATCTAGTGGCTTTGGGCGGGGTCGTGGGCAGCGCCGACACTGCCCCGACTAAGCAATCCTATGAAGTGTTCGACATGGTCAGTAAACAAGTCGATGAACAACTGACAAAATGGCAGTCGATTGTTTCTACCGATGTCGTTTCCTACAACAATCTGATGAAGCAGCAGGACGTTCCGGCTGTCATTCTGAAGCAGCCCGAGGCTGGAAAATAATTCCTACCGGAGGTGGTTATGATCGACCGGCGTCGTTTCCTGAGCGCGGCCACAGCTGGATTCGCGGCCTCGTTCGCGTTGCGGGGCAACCTGCCGGCACAGTTGGCAAAAACACCGCCGCTTCCCGACAACTCGCAATTCGACAAGAACGAAGATGCCTACTGGGCGGAGCTGCGTAAACAATTCCTCATCCCGGCCGACGAGATCTACCTGAACAACGGCACTGTCGGCTCCAGTCCCGCGCCGGTTTTGCGCGCAGTATTTGAGGGTTACGAAACGACGGAGAGGATGGACCAACAAGATCCCGAAGATTACCCGATCTGGGGCTACGCTTCGTGGAATGAGTTTCGCGATCCGCTCGCGGACTTCGCCGGCTGCAAGCGGGACGAGATTGCGTTGTTGCGGAATGCAACCGAGGCCAACAGCTACATCGCCAACGGCATCGACATGAAGCCGGGCGACGAAGTGCTCATGACGGATCAGGAGCATCCCGGCGGCGTTCACCCGTGGAATCTAAAAGCAAAGCGCTACGGCGTTGTGGTGAAGAAAGTCACTTTGCCTCGTCCGGTCAAAGATACGGCTCAGGTTCTCGATCTATTCAACGAAGCGATCACACCACGGACGCGTGTGATCTTCTTCAGTCACATCACAACATTTTCCGGGGTGGTTCTGCCCGCAAAGGAAATCTGCGCCCTGGCACGCTCGAAAGGAATTCTTTCAGCAGTCGATGGCGCCCATGTGGTCGGGATGATGCGACTCAATCTCCACGACTTGGGGTGCGATATGTATTCCTCCAGCCCGCACAAGTGGCTGCAGGCGCCAAAGGGTTCGGGTTTCCTCTATGTTCGCGATGACGTGATCGACCGATTGTGGAACACAATCGCAACCGAGGGCTGGGACGAACCGCAGCTTCGCGCCGAGCGCTTCCAGCGAATCGGCAGCTCGAATGTGCCGGCATTGTGGGGGTTGCGTGCATCGATCAAACTGGCGAATGACATTGGTATGGACCGTATCGAGGGCCGTCATCGCAAGCTGGCCAATTACATGCTCGCTGAAATGATGAAGCGCGGTGCGGAATCATGGACTTCGCCCGATGCTGCACTGCGCTGTGCCATCGTGACGGTGAATGTTCCGCCGATTCCGCGCATGGATCTGGAGAACTGGATGTGGAAGACACACAGGATCCGCATCCGCGGCGGCGATCCGAATAAGCTGAGGTTATCGACGCCATATTACTTGCAGAAAACGGAGATCGATCGCTTTTTGGAGAGGTTTGACGAGTACAAGCGGGAGAAACACCTAGGGTAGTTTTGCTCCCGCGCAGCGCTCAGTCGTAATACTCCAACCCCAGGTGGGTGATCAGTTCCTCGCCTTTCAGGTGCCGCAGCGTATTCTTCAGTTTCATCAATTGAATAAAAAGGTCGTGCTCCGGATAAAGTCCGGGAACCGTCATCGGCGACTTAAAGTAAAAGCTTAACCACTCCTGAATTCCCAGGCCGCGCAGTTCCGAACTCCGCTGCGCCAGATCCATCAGCAGGACAAGATCGAGCACGATCGGAGCGGCGAGAATCGAGTCGCGACAAAGAAAATCGACTTTGATCTGCATTGGGTAGCCAAGCCAGCCGAAAATATCGATGTTGTCCCAGCCTTCTTTGTTGTCGCCGCGCGGCGGGTAATAGTTGATGCGAACTTTGTGACACATCTTTCCATAAAGTTCAGGATAGAGTTCGGGCTGCAAAATGTGCTCGAGCACTGAGAGCTTCGACTCCTCTTTGGTTTTGAACGAGCCTGGATCGTCGAGCACTTCGCCGTCACGGTTGCCCAGGATGTTGGTGGAAAACCATCCGTTCAGCCCGAGCATTCGCGCCTTGAAACCCGGCGCCAGGATGGTTTTCATAAGCGTCTGCCCGGTCTTGAAATCTTTTCCGCAGATGGGCGCTTCGTTCTTTCGAGAAAGTTCCAGCATGACGGGCAGATCGACGGTAAGATTCGGCGCTCCGTTGGCAAATGGCACACCTTCCATCAAAGAAGCGTAGGCGTAAATCATGGATGGCGCGATGGTTTCGTCATTTGAGCGCAACGCCTTTTCGAATGACTTGACCGACTGATGTGCCTCGCCAGCGGCGATGTAAGTTTCGGTAGAGCCGCACCACATCGTGATCAGGCGGCTCGCGCCGCTGCTTTTCTTGAATTTACGGATGTCGTCGCGCAACTT
>JASHNX010000223.1 GCA_030041415.1 Candidatus Sulfotelmatobacter sp. | reverse complement strand
ACGGTACCCACGCTAGAAGAGTTGTGGATCATGTGCGACCATACCGGCGGCCCTCCCGAGGTGCAAGCCGAAGAGGCCGATAACGACCTGGCGGTTGGCCGCATCATCGACTACATCAGTCACAGTAGCGTGTGGGCCAACTCGGCGATCTTCATCGAAGAGGACGACTCGCAGAATGGCGTCGACCACGTTGACGGTCATCGCAGCCCAGGCTATATCGTCAGCCCGTACGCTGTGCAGAACGGACCGACGGATAGCACCTACTATTCGCAAGTCAACATGACTCGGACGATCGAGCAAATCCTCGGTCTGCCGCCCATGAACCAATTCGACCTCACGGCCACGCCAATGAGGACGGATTTCACCAATACCCCGCCCGCGGATAATTTCCTGCCGTGGACGCACGTGCCGAACGCAATCCCGCTCAACGAAGGCGTTTCCGCGAGCGTTGCCGGCAGCAATGACAGCCCTGCGGTCAAGGCTCTGAGGGAAGGTTGGCTCCAGAAGAAGCAGCAGATCTTCGCTGGCAAACTGACCAAGCCCGACTCCGAAGACCCGGACACCGTGAACCACCTGAACTGGTACATGTCAACCGGGTTTACGCGGCCGTATCCTGGCGAGAAGAGTGTTCGCCCGGCGAGCGAGTTCAACAACCCGGCGCCAGCTACGTCTGACGACGACGACTAGAAACATGCTGGTTTGCTACAATCCCTCTCCCCGATATTCGGGGAGAGGGATTTTTGTGTGTCAGATGTGATCGAGATGCACTGCCATCACAAGAAAACGAGCCCTTTCTGGTGATGTTGATTGGAAAGCGCTGGGCGGTTACGCTGCGCCGGGAAATGGCATGCGCAGTGTGACTCTTGTGCCTTGTCCAAGCTGGCTCGTAATCTCCGCTTTTCCTCCATGCAGCGCCATAATGCTCTGCACGATTGCCAGACCCAGTCCGGTGCCGCCCGAAACTTTTGAGCGCGAAGAATCGACACGATAGAAACGATCGAATACCCTCGGCAGGTCCTCGGTCGGGATACCCGCGCCGGTGTCGACAACTTCGATCCGGATCGCGGCTGCTTCGGCTTCCGCCCCTAGCACCACCGAACCGCCCGCCGGAGTATGCGCGACCGCATTTGAGACCAGGTTGCCCACGGCACGTTGAATAAGCATACGGTCCATCTCGCCGATAACAGCTTTATCGCCAAAAGCAGTAGCCAGCACAATTCCACTATCAGTTGCCGAAGCCTCGTAATATTCGCGGACTCCATTCAGCAGTTGCCCGACATCCACTCGTTCCCGCCGCAATTGATTTAATGGACTCTCGGCGCGAGCAAGAAATAATAAGTCGCCGATGAGATCCGACAACCGCACCGCTTCTTCGAGGCAGGATCCCAAGACTTCGCGGTATTCGTCGGTGCTCCTCGCCCGGGCCAACGCGACCTCGGTTTCGCCGCGGATATTATTTACGGGTGTGCGCAGATCGTGTGCAATGTCGGCGGAAAAACGCGAGATTCGCTCGAACGATTCCTCGAGACGATCCAGCATTTCGTTAAAGGTTGCGGCCAGCGAAGCCAGTTCGAAGGGATATCCTTCCGTCTGGATGCGCTCGCGCAAATTTGTCGAAGTGATGTTGCGGGCGGTCGTCGCCATTTCTTCAACGGGGCGAATACCGTGGCGGGCAATTTGGTACCCGATCAACGGGAACAGAATCGACGTTGCTGTTAAGAAAGTCCAAAACCAAAACCGGTATCGGGCCAGCAGTTTTTCTTTTTGGGATACATCGATCGCAATCTGAATCGTATCGGTCGCCGTCGGTGGCGAGCCAACCTCCGCAGTCGTACTGGTCACGCGAAACATTTGCCCGCTCTTTCCCTGCATCGGCGCCGCGTGGTCCGATTGATGGAAAGAGGATTTGAATTTCGAGAGATCCAGCTGCTCGGCCATGCCGGGCGTCATTAACAGAAGGCGATTCTGCGAATTCAGCAGGCGAACATAAAACTGCTCGTATTTTCGTGCGGCCGACTCAAGCTCGATTTCCTCGTGCAGCGCATCCCAATCATCGGGGCGTTCCCGCAACATAGTACGGATTACGTGCAGCTTGTCGGCGAGAAACAAGTCCGTGCTCTTCTCCAGTTCGGAGCGAAGCACGAAATAAAGGCTCGCCGTTGCGGCAAATACAAGGAACAAACCGGCAAGCGCATATCCGGCGGTCAAACGGAAGGCGAGAGTCCGCCAGCCCCGCGAAAAGGATGCGAGACTAATTCTCCAGTTCCAGGACATAGCCGGCGCCGCGCACCGTATGAATCAGCTTGAGGGGAAACGGGTCGTCGACTTTGCTGCGCAGCCGCCGCACGTTCACGTCGACAACATTCGTGTCGCTATCGAAATTCATGTCCCAGACGGACTCGGCAATCAGCGTGCGGGATAGAACTTCGCCGGCGCGGCGCGTGAGCAGCGACAAGAGAAGAAATTCTTTGGTTGTCAGGTCCAGCCGCTGGCCGGCGCGTGTGGCGCGGTGCCGCAAAACATCGATCTCCAAATCGGCCATACGCAGGGTTTCCTGGGGACGCGGCGCAGCCCGGCGCAGCAGCGAGCGGATGCGAGCCAGTAATTCGGAAAAGGCAAAAGGTTTTACCATGTAATCGTCGGCGCCGAGGTCGAAGCCTCGCACGCGCTCGTGTATGGCATCGCGCGCGGTGAGAATGAGCACCAGCGCCTGACGGTTCTTTTCGCGTAACCGCGACAGAACCTGCCAGCCATCCATCGCGGGCAGCATGAGATCAAGCACGATCAGATCAAATTCCAGACCTAGAGCAAGGTTCAATCCTTCCGCGCCATCTTCGGCAACGTCGACGACGAACCCCGCTTCGGCAAGCCCTTTTTTCAGAAACTTTGCCGTCTTGATCTCATCTTCGATGACCAGAATCTTCATCTGTTCTCCGTAGCGGCAGATCGAGCTAGCAGTCCAGTGCTACGCTTCACGCTCTTAGAAAGCCGAGCAGTACTCGCAACCCTGGCCTTACGATTGAGGATTCATGACTGCGAAATCTCACGATTATGTGTGACGCGTGGAGGCTCATACACTTCACCTCATCAATGGTCAACGACCATATCGAGACGATCCGGAGCCGTTAAGAACTTACGAGGCTAGGCGCAGCGTATGAACCGAAGATCACGGAATCATGAACGCTCGGTAAAAAAATGAACAAATTTTCATCAGGCGTAGGGCGTGCTCCGATAAGGCGGGGTGCGAATGGTTGGGTTTGGCGGATTGCTACGGGTTGATATCCGCGGAGGCGGTGGTACGTCCGCCAAAATGTCTCGGCTGCAGACGGTATCCGTTGCGCGTGCGCACTTTGTATTTTCTCGCCTTCTCCCCGGCCAGCTTTACGGTGATGGCGCGCCAGCCGGTGTTCGCGTTGGCTTTCGGATAGTAACTTAGAGAATACAGGTGCGCCAAGTCATTCTGAATAGAAGCGAAAGCGCGGCGCTCATCGCGCCAACTTTTCGCAAAATACGCCATGCCGCCGGTATCGGCGGTCATGCGCTCAAAAACTGCCGTGGAGATCGGCTCGATCCTGGCTTCCTGGGTGCTGATGATGTAAACCGAAACTCCGGCGGATTGGGCCATCTCCGCAACGTCTTCAGGAGGAACCACGCTCGAGTTGTCGGGGCCATTGGAGAAGACGACCACGATTTTTCTCCCCGTGCAATGAGCAGCGTCTTTAACCGTAAGGAGCAGCGCGTTGTAAAGCGCGGCAGAATCTCCCGCGACAGTCGAACGCACGCCGTGCAAAACTTGTGTGCGATCGTTGGTGAGTGGCGCTGACCGCAACAAATCGCGGCTATAGGAATAGAATGCGATTTTGTCGGCGGTTTCGAGAGAACGGATAAACTCTGCAATCGCATCCTCGGCGAACACAAAATCCCGATACATGTAATTGCTGCTGTCAAAGAGAACGAAAACATTCGCCCCGGCGACCAAGGACTGCAACGTTGCCGGCGCGTCACTTCCCTGCCCGGTGCGCGAATTCGAGTCATCCGCTTGCATGTCGCGGACCGGCATGTCTCCTTCTGCAAAGGTCGCCAGCTTCTCATTGATGCCATCTTCAGTGATTACAAAGTCCTCGGGATGAAGACCGGTAACGTAGTCGCCTTTCTTATCGGTGACTGCGACATTCAACTGCACCATGTTCACAACCACGTGAACCGCCGAATCGTCATCCTGGGCTGCAAGGCGGCGAACGCCGGAATATAGAAGAAGAGAGGCGCCAACAATCAAAAAGCAGCGAAAAGCAAGAAATCTGCCGGGCATATCTTTCAGTTCCTGTTGCGATCGATTCCGGTTTGTCTTACGGCGGACGCGACTTCCCCCATCCAATCCGAAATCAATGACGCAGTTCGGCCGTATTGGTGGCTATCTTTCCATTGCGAAAATCTGCCCCGGTCTGGCGCATGGCTCGCAGAACCGCCGGCCAATCCTCAAGATCGGTGGCAAAGATTCTTGCGATCATCTGCTGAGTGAGCTGGGGAACCAGGCGATTCAGCGTGACCGGAGCACAACCCTGCTCATCAGCCAGCCGCGCCCAATAAAGGTTGGAGGACTCCCACGACTCAGCCAACAACCTGCTGGCGAAACCTGAGAAAGCGGGCAACGGCGGCACGTTGAGCAGTTCGCTCGAGTAGCTGTAGCTCAATGTTGGATGCGGCATTCCGAAGTCGTGGGAGAGGCGAGCCCAACTCACTTCCTTCGTAGATTGGCGCTGCAAGTTGGCCAATTCCGCTCCGGAGCTGCCGTAAGAGCTGGCTTCCGCAGGATATTTGCGTTGAAATTCTCCGCAAAGGTAGAAAGTATCCGCCGGAGTGATTTCGTCGAGAACTTCCGATATCCGGTTCTCTTTGATTTTCCGCTCGACGCTTTCCAATTCTCGCGGCAGCATACGATCGGAAAGGATGACCATGACTTTGGCGCGCAACTGTTCATCGGTGGCCGAGGCAGCAATGATTTCCTCTCCACTTCGCTGATAAAGCGTGACGGCGTGCAGTTCAGCTGGGGTCACATCCCACCAACGCGGCAGGACTGAGCTCACCAGTAGGCTCGGAACCAGCTCTTCCCAAATCAGCGCCTGAACATTCTTGGGAGCAATGAAATCCTGCTCGAGTTCGGCCAGCACATAAGGCAGATCGGCCAGGGAACCAACAAAATGCGCGCCCCCGCCCGCCGGCGATCCGACACCAAACAATTGCGGCGCCTGCCAGACTGCTCGTATTCCTTCCACCGTTTCTCCGGAAAAATCATGCGAGCGAACAAACAGCGGGTTGACGTGCAGTGCCTGCGCTCCCGGCGGCTCGTAATAGGCATAGTTCAGGCCAACCAAAATGTCGCGAAGGAACGGCGCGAGCTGACCGCGCGCCTCCTCAATCTGTCCGGGCGAAGGGTTGGCGGCTTTGAGCACCTTGCCCACGCCGGCTTTCATCTCCAGGTCAGTATGATGCGTGTTGTAAAAAGGGGGCGCCCACTGCGTTCTCTCGCTACTGGTAAAGATCGGTTGCGGCATCTGGAACTCGTGCAACTCGCCGGCAAGGTGGAGAACGTATTCCTCCGGAGGATTTCCGTTGGCTTTGTCCTGCAACGCGTCATCCAAAGCAATGAGCGTGTCGAGCGACACCAGCCGCTGGGCATCCAATACAGAGCGGATATTATTCTCGAGCTCGCGGTGAATCTCCGTTGCTTCGGGCGTGATCGGCTCAGGGCCGGCGAGCACCTCCACGATCTCGTCCTGAGAAACCTCGGTTTTCCCAGTGGCCGCGCGGAAAAGCTGCGAAAGCGAGGCCCGTCCCGCTTCATACAATTGACTCGACGAGCGGACCCGTTCGAACGGCTTGATCACGTTCTGCCAGGAGTGCTCCAGATGCGCGCTCGGAATCTGACCCTGCCGGGCCAGAATTTGCCAGATACCAATGTTGGCCTGAATGATGCCGAGAGCATCGTCGCGCTCCGGGTTGGGAAGCTTATCCAGATGATCGGCCACCTTCAGGAACAGCTGGATCGAAGAATCACTCAACTCCGGAAATTCCGAAAATATTCGATACTGATCGCTGAAGTCGGAAAATTTCAGGCTCATGGAGCGGACTGTCTCCGCGCTCAATCCGTGCCCATGGGGTCGTCGACTGGAGAGTTGACTGAGTGCGAGATATGCCTGCAGCGGTCCGTCATCGACGTTTTCGCGGGAAAGAGAAAACATTCCTTCCAGCAAGTCGTCGGGAGTTTTTATGTTCCGTTGATGCAAATCCCGCACCGAATGGGAAGCGTCTTTCCACCGGGATAGAATCTCCCGCCAAACCTCTACGCCTCCCGGAACCAGGGGCTCGCCATCCGGAGTCCACTCGGTCTGGGTAACCAGAAGCAAGAGCCACGGAGCCGGCCGGAAGACTCCAGCGGTTGCGCTTGCCGATTTGGCGGGCCGCAGGCTGGCGTAATATCGCCGCAACCGCGAGGCTCGAGTAAAGTGCGCTTGTTGCGGCGCACTTAGATTGGAGAGCACATCAAAATATGCAGCCAGCCATCCGTCATCTTTCACCATCAATTTCTCAACGAATTCCGCCGGATCACTCGGGCTTGCTCCCGCCAGATCTTCCCAGGCCGACTCAGCTTCCCTCCCACCAGGCACCTGAACCCGGTCGTGGCGAATACAGAGGTGCGCGCCATAGAAATCAAGCTCCGGGGCATAGTCAAGCAGCTTTTTGATTCCGACCTTACGCTGCAAGTACAGCCTCGTTTCGGGATCCATTTTGGAAAGCGCCCAATACAATCGCGCGATGCTGCGATCGCTCAAGATCTCATCCACCGTTCCCTTTTCGTCTTCACCGTGGTTCTTTTTCCGGCTGGAAATCCTCCAGTTCGCCACGCCAAAGAGCACAGGAACATCCGTCGAAGGGAACGAATATTGAAATGGCCTCCCCGCTTGCAGGCTCTGCTCGAGCTCAGTCAAGGGAAATCCGGAATCGATCGTCAGAAACGCTCTCTCCGCATCCCCGGTCAGCAAGGACATGCCCGGCTGTCCGCAGTTTGACGCCATGCGATAGCCAAGAACATGAAGAAGCGGGCCGGCCTCCTCGCAACTGGAAACCCGTATCACACCTTCGTTCCCGGCCAGAGCTGCCAACTCCCTCGCCTGCGCGACATAGCGGATCAGAAGTATCAGATACTCAGTCGGGTGGCTGCGGCCCTCGTAGCCAATCGTTGACACATTCCAGCTCAGCAGAGGAAGAACATCGTCGCGCGAAATCTCCTGGCTGATTCCAGCCATTCGCAGAAACGATCGTAAGGGCCCGGGAATCGGGAAGTCCGTAGGCGAGGGAGCGATATCGCCGGAAGACGAGGTTCCGTCAGGCTGCGAACTTAGGCTGTCTTTGTCTTTGCCGCTGACCGGACGCGCCGGGAGACCAGTAGAGAAAACAATGCTGAAGACGACTGCAATCGACAGGTGAAGAAAGGACTTCATGGCTGGCTTTCTCTCCGGTCTTGGAAACTTCTAAAGGCCGCCTTTTCCACGGCAGCATTTTTTCTGCCAAGTTCTTCTCTAGGTCAAGCCTTTCATTTCAATTGCCACTTTCGGCGGCCCCAAGGAAATGCCACATCGCCCCGAAAAGCGCGGTGTCGGCCAACATACTCCTTTACGGGCGATCATCCAAGAGAGTTTTTGTTAAATCTTCATACCGGCGGCCCATGCCCGGGCTTTTGTCTCCATTTTGGGGGAAGGCCCTACTCGTTCTGAGGGTGCAGCTCCGATTACGCGTGGTGCTAAGGCCTATGGCTAAAGCTTATGAAACTTGCATAGTTCGAAAGCCATTCCCGGCTAACACAAAGAGGATGAAAAAATAACGAGAGAGGTTTACAAGCGCCGGCAGTTGCACCAAAGTTTTTCTGCACTTGGGCGTTAATCGGATGTCAGTTCAGACCCGATACTTGGGTAAGAGAACGGTTCCTGAGTGGCGCTTCCTGCCTGAACCGAAGGGTCGCGTAAAGGCATCCAACAATTGACTTCCATTCGAGGGAATCCTAGTCTGGAAGCAGTTCTTTTCACGGCCAATCCCACCAGTGGGGGCGTCACGGCTTCGACGGAGATGCTTGCGGCCAGGAGGCATGCCGGGGTGCACACACCCGTAATCGCGTGCAAAATGATAATTGCCAATCAAACAATGGCATACGCAGCCTAATTAATTAGGCAGCCGTTCCCGGAGGCTTTGCCCGCGGGCCTCCGAAGGACGTCGCACAGCGGGCCGCTCTTCTCTGCTACGTCTGGGCAGCGAGGCTAAGATCACAGGCTAGTGGCTAGCGTTTCTTGTCCGTTCTGAGCGCACAGCCGCGAACGTCCCGGGGATAAAAAGCCCGGGGCATGAACCGGAATAAGCATGTAGTCTCTTGGCCAGTAACATTTTCGGACGCGGGTTCGACTCCCGCCGCCTCCACCACTCTTTTTA
>JASHNX010000222.1 GCA_030041415.1 Candidatus Sulfotelmatobacter sp. | reverse complement strand
CAGGATGAGAAATCTTTTGCTGCGTCTTCCAGTTCCAATCTTGAGCGGGGTCGACATCTTCCGCTGATTCGGAGTCAATCCACAATTCGCGGTGGTCGTAGCCGCCGTCGGCGACGAAATCGAGAAATTCGCCGTTGGTGACTTTATGTCGATCGATGGCAAAGGCGGGAACGTGGATGACGTGGGATTCGAACTCGTTATCCCAGCCGAAGACGCCGCTCGAACGGGAAAGGCCGAGCGTGATCGAGCCGGCAGGGATGTCAACGCTTCGGCAAATAAGTGAAGAGGAATCGAGGTTCAGAGAATCAGGTTGGGGAATTTTTCGATCGAGCGGCAACTGATGAAACATATAGGCCAACGTTTCAGCGTGCATGAGGCGATGCTCGATAGCGACGTTGAGCAGAGTGCTGAGCGGGAAGCCGTCAAAAGTTCGATCGGAGGAAGCGGTGAGAGCGTCAGAGAGTTCGTCATCCAGGATGTTGCGCACTTGGCCGACATAATCGCCAACGGCTGCAATCGATGGCCAGTCGGAAGGCTGATCGGTGGGCAAGCCGCCCCCGACAGGATCGATGCCGAAGGCGAAGAGGCGGTCAAAGCCGGAATGGAAACTCTCGAGATTAAATACGCGACCGCGAAACAGATTCCAATCGAATGCTTCGAGATGCCCGATATAAAAAATGATTCTGTGGCGCTCGGCGATTGGGCGTTCATAAAGGGAATCGGCCTTAACGATGGCAAACAATTCGTCGGTGCGCTGGCGGGCAACAGTGAGCTGATCGAGAAGATCGTGACGAGCGGCCTCATTGGCGAAGGCGAGAGCATTCCGAGTGGCTGGCATCGGCATTGAGATCCTCCCGAGTTGCTGAAAACTTCCCCGCGTTTACCAGGACTGCTTTTTCGTGTGCCTAACGCTTATGAAGAGACACGCAATTCCCGATTCTAAGTTTCGCGGGGCAGGTGTCATATAGGGTGATACACCTAACTTGTTTGGCTGTATGCCTCTCGAATCGCCCATTCACCGAACGAGCACTCGCAAGCACCCAACTTTGTTCCTCAGGCCAAACTATAGATGATGAGCGACACGGTTTGGTCGCTGCCGGAAACGATTTTCCTCAGAGTGCATTTTTAGCACCACGGACGGATTTATGCCAATCGCGCGAGTTAGTCGTCAAACTTCAAAGTTGCAATATCTGACTGGCGCGGCCCCATCTTCGCGCTTGTGGTCAATGCAAGGTCTTGCAGAAAAAGGACAAGCGTTTAGGCTCCGTAAGTCAATCGCAATCACAATCGCTGGCTGAGACTGCATGCCAAAGCATTTAATGAGGAATCAATCCCTTGCGGAGCAGAAACTCATGCCCTACCTCTTTTGCATCGCGGTGCTGGCCATCGAGAGCATAGTTCAACTGTTGCATTTCGCGATCGCTGATTTTGTCTCCTAACTCGGCTAAGGCCTGGGCAACCTCGGGATGCTGCCGCAGCGTTTCCTGCCGGGCCACGGCGACGGCTTCGTACGGTGGGAAATAATGGCGGTCATCCTCTAGAACGAAAAGATCGAACGCGGGAATGAGGCCGTCGGTGGCGTTGCCGGCGGCGATATCGATCTGATGAGCTTTCAACGCTGGAGCGAGCAGGCCGAGATCCATGATGCGTGGGGGCACGTCAAAGTGCAGGCCATAAGCGGCCGCGAGCCCGCGGTAGCCATCGGGGCGCTCCATGAATTCGTACCCGAAACCGGCGCGCCATTGCGGAGCGTACTTCGCCGCCTGCGAGAGCGTCTGCAGTTGCAGGCGTCGGGCTTCTTCGCCGCGGATTTCGAGGGCAAACGTGTTGTTGAAACCAAGCGGCGGCCCAAGGGTGAGGCCAAACCGCTTTTCGTATTCCTGCTTCACGCGCTGGTAGACATCTGCCTTATCGTCGCCGATTTTCTCTTTAAGAATCGCCGTGAGCGCAGTCCCGGTATACTCCGGATAGATGTCGATGCGTCCAGCGAGAATCGCCTGCTGGCAGATGTAGGTGCCGGCGAGATAGAAACGGCGTTCGACTTTTAAAGGCGAACGGGCTTCGATCTCCTGCGCGATCAGTTCGCCGAGCATCAGCGATTCCGTAAAGTTCTTGGAACCGATAACGATTCGATCGGCGTGAGACGGAGAGCAGGACGAGACGAGGAGAGCAGCGCAAACGCAAAGCGCGGCGTAGAAAACTTTGGCGTTCATCGGCTTTGAGTTCGTGCGGACAGGGCTGCGGTGCGGCGGGGGCCAATGCTGGTTCTGCTGATATTTCCTCATCGCGGACGCAGGCGCCTTTCGAGCCACCCCAGAGCGAAATCCGCCGCAAGGGCCAGAACTGCTGCGGGAATTGCTCCGGCGAGAATCAGCTGATTGCTGACCATGGCAAGCCCGCGAAAGATAAACTCGCCTAGGCCTCCGGCCCCGATGGCGGCGGCGATAGTGGCCAATCCCACGGAGATTACGACTGCGATGCGAATGCCGGAGACGATGACGCTCGAAGCAAGAGGCAGTTCAACCTGAAACAAAAGTTGATTTGCAGTGAGGCCCATGCCCCGGCCAGCTTCGACGACAGCGGGATCTACTCCGCGAATACCCGTATAGGTGTTGCGAATGATTGGGAGCAACGCATATAGCGTTAGAGCGAGAATTGCCAGACGATCGGCGCGATCGCCGAGCCAGGGCACGGGAAGCAGAAAGCCAAAGAGCGCGAGACTGGGAATGGTCTGAATGATGTTTGCTGTTCCCAGCACCGGCTTGTTCCAGGCGGGCCAACGAGCGCTGAGAATTCCCAGCGGGATGCCGATACAAGCCGCAAGCAGCGTGGAGATTCCGACCAGCCAGAGATGCTCGAGGGTCAGTTCCAGAATCTGCTGGCGGTTTTCGCTGAAGAAATGCAGCAGGTTCATCGCCCACCTCGGCTGGCCAGCAAATCGCATCCCCCGGCAAAAGCTTCGACGTAGGCCGCGATGCGGGCATCGTTCGAGCGGAGGAATTCATCCGGCGACAGAAGCGCGATCAAGCGACCGGCTTCCATTAACGCGATGCGCGAGCCGAGACGCAGGGCTTCCCGCAAGTCGTGGGTAACGAAAACGACCGTCTTGTGCAATCGCTGCTGCAACGCGAGAAATTCCCGCTGCAGTTCGTCGCGGGTGATGGCATCGAGGGCACCAAAGGGCTCATCCATGAGCAGAATCGCGGGATCGGCTGCCAGGGCGCGAGCTACGCCCACACGCTGCCGTTGCCCACCGGAGAGCTCATGCGGATAGCGCGAACCCAAGCCCTTTTCGAGCCCGACCAACTGCAACAACTCGGCGATGCGGTTCTGGATTTTTTCAGAGGGCCATCCTTCGATCCGCGGCAGCAGAGCGACGTTTCGCTCGACCGTGAAATGAGGAAACAGGCCAACATCCTGGATGACGTAGCCGATGCTGCGGCGCAGGGCAATCACATCCATTGCCGCGGTTGACGAGCCATTCACGCGCACGTCTCCTCCGGCAGGAACGAGCAGGCGATTGATCAGCTTCAAGGTTGTGGTTTTCCCCGAACCGCTGCGGCCGAGAAGAACGAGCGTTTCGCCGCCATTGATCTGCAAATTCAAACCGGAGAGCAACGGTGTACCGTTCGGTAAACGGTATTGCACGTCGCGGAATTCGATGACCAGTTCGGCAATGCCAGCGCCTTCCATAGGTTTTCGGTCGGCAATCATTCAGAACGGGAAACTGGATGCAACGGCATTTTGTAAGAATACCGGAGTCACGCGCCGAGCGTGAGCAGAAGTCTAAGACGGGTGAAGCCAAGCGCCATCCATGCACACCCGGCCGCGTCGCACCTTCTACGCTAATAGACGATGAGGCAACTGCCATTTAACATTCCAATGGATTCATGCGCGAATTTCTGTCGAACCCGAGTGCGCCCAGTGCGCGCACGTTCGTCACCTGGCTGATGATCGTGTTGTGGCCGCTCTCGTCGTTGGCGGCCGACACGCAGGCCGCGGTATTGCATACGCGAGGAGGCGTATTCGTGAACGGTTCGGAAGCGGTGGATTCGAGTCCGGTCTTTCCCGGCGATCGCGTCGAGGCCAGGCCGGGCTTCGTCGCCGATCTCGACATGGAGGGATCGTCGGTACTGATCCAGCCGGAGTCGATTCTGAAATTCCAGGGCACCTACATTGAACTGGAACATGGGAGCATCTCGGTGGGAACGTCGGCTTCAATCGGAGTGCACGTGAGTTGCTTGCAAGTGGAACCGATAAGCAGCGAACGCACGGAATACGAGGTGGCGGACAGAACCGGCACGGTTGAAGTCAAGGCAGTTAAGAACGATCTGAAGTTCACGGAGTCCGGGGCGCTGAAAAAAACCTCGAAGCCGGAGGGACCAGCTCCCTCTGAAATTCTGCATGCAGGCGAGGAGCAGAGCCGCCAGGAATCGTCGTGCGGACGCGGTCCAGAGGCGCCGAAGGCGGGCAGTGCGTTTCCGACGAAGTGGGTTGCGATCGGCGGCGGCGTTGCCGGAGGGATCGCCCTTTGCCTGGTTTTCTGCAAGGGATCGTCGAGCCCGGCGGCAAGCCAGTCGGAGCCGTAAGCTACAGCACGCCCTGCCAACCGCTGCGGCGATGCAGTCAAATTCTTCCTAAGCAGATCGCGTAGCTAATCCCTTTTCACCCAAGATGGCCCGACACTCTTGCTGAAGCAACTGAAACAATTCCGCCATGTGTTCTTCGCGAGTTCGGAAGTTCACGGGATTGATGCGGAACCAGGTCTTGCCCTTCAGTTCAGTAGTGGAGATCCAGAAGCGGCCGCTTTCCTCGACGCGCTGGGCAACTTCCGCATGCAAGATCTTCGATTCTGCCTCGCTCAAACCATCGCTTTTGAACCGGATACAAATTGCCGACATTGGAGGATTGGTTGCCGGTTCGAACTCCGGGTGTTCCTCGGCAAGAGCGTATAAATATTTCGCCTGCCGCACGTTGTTGTCGACCCATTCCCCGATCTGGCGCGCTCCGTAACGTTTGAAACTCATCCACACTTTGAGGCTGCGAAAACGCCGCGACTGCTCGAAACCGTGCACGTAGTACTGATAGCGTTCGTTCGCCTGGTCGAGTTCGTCAGTCAAATACGAAGGCTTGATTCCGAACGATGCAGTGAGGCGGCGCTGATCTTTCACCAGTAAAGCTCCCGCATCGAGAGGAGCGTAGAACCACTTGTGGGGATCGATGGTGATCGAGTCGGCAAGCTCCAGTCCTCGATCTCGCATTGGCCACTCATGCGAAAGCAACATGCCTCCGCCGTAGGCTGCATCCACATGCAGCCACATATTTTCGCGATCGGCGATTCGCCGCAGCGTGTGGATATCGTCCACTGCGCCCGTATTTGTCGTTCCAAAAACACCCACAATGCATAGAGGACGTCCGTTCTTCTTGTCCTCGGCAATGGCGTGCTCCAGGGCATCGATCCGCACCTGAAAACTCGCGTCCGTGGGAAGCGCGCGGAGTGCACTTCGACCGAGACCGATGCAATCCACAGCCTTGTCAACGGAAACGTGCCGCTCTTCCGAGGCATACACGGCAAAGCGGTCACGCACTCCATCGCGCTGCGCCTGGTCACCCGTTACGGCGTCGCGGCCGACTTTCAAGCCGATGAAGTTGGCCATCATTCCGCCGCTCGTTAAATTCCCTCCGGCTTGCGGACCGTAACCACAGAGATCGGTGAGCCAACGCACCACGCGCCTCTCCATCGCGACTGCCGATGGGCCAATTGAATACGCGCCGACATTCTGATTGAGGGCGGAGCAAATGAAGTCTGCGATGATGCCCACAGGATTAGGCGACGGTGTGATTAAACCCATGTATCCGGGGTGGCCAACGTTGGTGCAGTAGGGAACCAATTTAGTCTCGAGTTCGCTCAAGACAGCTTCGGCTGAGGCCGGATCTTGCGGCAGCGGTTCCGCAAACAGCGCATTCACGGTTTGCGGTTCGACCTCCGGAAACACACGCTTTTCCTCAATGTGCTCCAGATACTCGGCGAGAAAATCTACCACCTGATGTCCGACGTCGCGGAATTCTTTCGCGTCCATGAATGCCTCCACCACTCAGATTAAGTTGTCGTTTCGAGGCTGACACTCCGATTCTTGCTTTCAAATGGTTCTTTGGTGAACAGCGCGTCACTTTTCCTAGGGTGGAGTGGAGGCCCCGGGCGGAGTCGAACCGCCGACCAACGGTTTAGGAAACCGCTGCTCTATCCATCTGAGCTACGGGGCCACGTATTAAAAACTAAATATTTAGCGTCGAATCGGTTTATTGCATCGCTTGCACATTCGTTGTGGAT
>JASHNX010000221.1 GCA_030041415.1 Candidatus Sulfotelmatobacter sp. | reverse complement strand
CGCGGTTTCTGTGGGGATTGAATACTCTCCCGCCATCGTCATCGCCGAAACCCTCGATCGTTCCAGACGCCGAAAGCGCCAGCACAAGGTCGAGCATTCGCTTGAGAACATCGTCGAATTGTTTTGGAACCACAATTCCGTTTTCGTCCGCAAGAATTCGAGCATGCAGAAAAAAATCGAGAGCGTAGACGTGATAGTAGAGAGCCTGCTCGAAGTAAACCCCGTCAGGCCGAACCTGGCGGTGGGATTCGCGCAGAAGAATTTTCCATCCCAAATCGCGCCATCGGCGCGAAGCCGGAATCTCAGGGCACAATGTTCCAATAAGAAAAAGCCCAACTGCCTCGCCGAGAAGGTGCGTATTAGGCGAAAAGTATGTCGACAAATAGCGTTCGATATGGCGGCCGTGCAACTGAAGTCCGTGAAGCAGATCGTTTCGAAAACTATCGGGAAGTTGCGCGCAGTCCGCAAGAAGACCGCGCACCCAGAGCCAGGAAACGCTACGGAATGCCGATTCCAATGTGCTTGCCCAGTTGATGCCGAGCGGGTATGGATTGGCCTTCCGCCACGAATACCACTGCGCCATGAGTTCATTGACATACGCCGGGTTGGCAGTTAGAACCCAGGCCTTCGCAAGCGTAACAAGGCGCTGGTGACGATTCAGTTCCCACACAAGCTTGTGGTCGCCGATTACATCAAAATCGAGAAAATTGATCTTGAACCAAGGCAGTCTGTGCACATCTCGCTTGCCGTGCCAAAAATGCCAATCGATTTCCTGGTCAAAGCTTATCTTTTCATAGCCCAGGAGACGGAATTCATGACGGCAAATCTCGTCGGCTTCATTGATGATCGCGTCCGCTTCATTCGGGAGGTGCCTGCGCATCAGATCGGCGCGATTGCGGATCTGATCTTTGCCGAAGAAAAATTTCGCGGCCCCAAGCTTTGCATCATTCGAGAACACACTACCTAGTCGGTGCGCAGGAAATCCAATTCCCGAGCGGTATAAAGCCAAGTCAACGCGTTTGGAGAACTCCTGGCGAAGGCGCGTGGCAGCCTCATCCCAGTTTATCTGCATGAGGCGCTTCCATTTTCTTGGAGGCAGCGTAGCCACAAAACACATGTTACCCTGCCGAAGCTTCCGGGCGCGCCACGGCAGGGGCGCTAAGTTAGAAGCATAACGAGCACAGCCGCCAACTTGTTCAGGTGGAAAGTTTTACCGCGCTAACGGCGGATGTGACTTCGGTGCAGTCCGCGTTGTGCAGCCTCGTCCGGCGATTGTTATATTGAGAGTCTAAACGGCGCGGCGCCGGGAAATTCCATCTCCCCGCGCCCGCCATTACCAGCAGAGGTCTCACGAGTGAGTTTGTCGATTAGCGTCTTCGGTTTGGGATACGTAGGCTCTGTGTCCGCCGCGTCTTTTGCCTCCATGGGGCATCGCGTGACCGGCGTGGACGTGAATCCCGCGAAGGTGGAAATGATGGGGAGCGGACGCAGCCCCATCATCGAAGCCGGCATGAATGAGCTTGTAGCCGAAGGCCACAACGCCTGCCGACTTCACGCCACAGTTGATTCGACTGCGGCGGTCCTGGACTCCGACGTATCGTTCGTTTGCGTAGGCACGCCAAGCTTGCGAAATGGCAAGCTGGATTTGAGTCATATCGAGAAAGTCGCACACGAGATCGGTGCTGCGCTAAGACACAAAGAAAGTCATCACACTTGTGTTTTGCGCAGCACGGTGTTGCCCGGTACAACAGAAACAGTGGTCATCCCCATTCTTGAGAGAGACAGTGGCAAGCGGGCCGGAGTTGATTTTAGCGTTGCATATAATCCTGAATTCATGCGGGAGGGAACTGCGGTAGCCGATTTCCTTCAGCCTCCCTACACGATTCTCGGTGCGCCGGATGCCGCTCAACTCGCCCCGTTGCGCGAGCTTTGCGGAAAGACTCCAGGCAAAGTGTTCGAAACGAGCATCGCTGTTGCCGAAATGGTGAAGTATTTTTCGAACGCTTTCCATGCCGTCAAAGTGACGTTTGCCAACGAACTTGGAACCTTCTGCAAGCAGCTCGGAGTTGACACGCAAGCGGTAACCGAGATTTTCACGTCCGATACGCGGCTGAACATCTCACCGGCGTATCTGTCTCCTGGATTTGCCTTTGGCGGATCTTGCCTCCCAAAAGACTTGCGGGCGTTGATATACAAAGCGAAAGAGCTTGACCTTAAGCTGCCCATGCTTGAATCGATGATGCCGAGCAACTCTGCGCACATCGAGCGCGCTGTGGAAGCCGTGATGCGCGCGAACAAAAGAAAGATTGCCCAGCTGGGACTAAGCTTCAAACCAGGTACGGACGATTTGCGGGAAAGCCCTCAGGTGCAACTGGTAAAACGCCTGTTGGGCGAGGGATATGAAGTAAAGGTTTGGGATCGCGATGTCAGTCTCGGTCGGCTTGCCGGCTCGAACCGGCAGTACATTGAAGAAGTCATTCCGCATATCGGATCGTTGCTGTCATCCGATCTTGAAGGTGTGCTCCAATGGGGCGAAGTTGTGATTGTCGGGAACAAGTCGGTGACGAAGGACGATCTTGCGAGACGACTTCGGAAAGATCAGATCATCATTGACCTTGTGAACCTCGATAAGTTGCATCGAGTGAAGGACGTGCCTTTTTACGAAGGGATCTGCTGGTAGCCGAACTAACCCCTCCAAATTGCAGCAACGCCAAGTCTCAGTGATCTCGTACCTCATACGTATTCACTTCTGCCCGCGAGACACAACATCCTGCAGAGTCTGAGCGAAGATTTCAGCGATCCTCGGCCATCCGTATTTTTCTTGCACCAACGCGCGTGCGGCGTTGCCGATTCGCATCCTCTCGCTAGAATCCCGGAGCAGCGATACAACCCGATTGGCGAAATCCTGAGGAGCGTCCGCAAGCACAATATTCTCGCCTGACTCGATGGGCAGCCCCTCCGCCCCAATTGAAGAAGAAACGACCGGCTTGGCCATCGCCATCGCCTCGAAAATCTTCAGCCGCGTGCCTCCTCCAATCCTTAGCGGAACAATGCATACGGATCCGCGTGCGAGATGGGGCCGAACGTCTTCGACCCAACCGGTGAGCATTACATTTGTTTCTTTTTCTGCGAGAGCCTGCAGCCTCCGCGAGGGCTTTCGGCCGACTACTTCGAGAGTCGCATCGGGGAGTTGCCGTCTTATTAAAGGGAAAATTTCGGCGAGAAAATGAATCATGGCATCCTCATTGGGAAGCCAATCCATGGATCCAGTGAAGACTATCGAATTGGGCGTTTCCTCTAAAGCCAGCGGCTGGAAGTACTCAACGTCAACGCCCGTGGGAATAACGCTCAGCTTCGCTGGAGCCACGATGTGGGCGAATGCATCGCGGTCCGCTTCCGAAACGGTGAGCACGTGGTCGGCCAGGTGCAGGTATCTGTGCTCGGCGTTTTCCATTTTTTTCCATTCCAGCCAGGAAATGGCTTTCCAAATGGGATTCGCGGCGACCTCATAGTGCCGTTGCCAGATGGTTGCCTCGACATTATGAGTGAACAGGACCTTGGGAACGGGCGAAGTCCACGGAATCGCTCCAGCAGCCGCCATAAAATCACAGACGATGACGTCGTACTTTTCTTGGTTGATCAGAGCCAGCACTCTTCGACGGACTTCAGGCAAACAGAATTTAGCGATGCCATAGGGTTGTGGCGAAAACAAGCGAATGCCATAGCTGAACATCTCGGCCGCGCTCTTCGCTTCTGGAAGTTTCAACGGCAGGCAGACGACGCGGTCAAAAATGTTCTTTAAGTCACTATGCTGATCATTGGTGTGAGCGGCATAGAAGGAAAAGAAAGTAACGGAGTGTTGGCGCGAAAGCTCGCGGAGAATATTGTAGCTCCGGATCTTCCCGCCAGTGTCGGGTGGAACCAGTCCGCCAGCCTTTACCCACAGTATCTTCATGCCGAGGAATGCAATCAGATTCTAATTAGCACCGGCCGTTGCCGCATGGATCGCATCCATGTCCGCTCCAAGGTCTTTGCCATCGGTGCCCTTGCGTTTGTATGGGCTCGAAGGCTGCAGGCGATAGTCACCGCCGTTGCCGCCATTGTAGTTGGCGAACTTGACCGCTTGGGCCGACTTCGGAAAGTAGTTATTGGCGGGCCAGTTTCCCGGACCGTACGCTGGCGGTGGGTCGAGAATTACGTTTGCAGCGATCGTGGAGCCGATAAAGCAAGATTGGAACGTGGTGCGAGGATCGTCGTGAAAGGCGCAGTTTGCCGGACCACCACCCGTCGACCAGACTGGATTTGTGCCTGCGGTCACAATGCTGTTGGTAAAACTAAAATTGTTTATTGGTCCGCTGGTCGCTACGAAATCGCCAATAAAGAACAGACCGTGCGGGGGAAACGCGGTGATGTGATCGATTTTCACATTTTGAAGAAGCGGCGCACCAGGGTTTACCGAAATTTGCGCAAGTTCCCCGGCGCCACCGTACTTGGGACCGTCGATATCATCGATCACGATATCGTGAATGCTGTAGCGCTGGCCATCGACCGCCACTCCAGAGCCCGACGGCGCATTAGCGATTTGCAAGCCGGAACCGACATGACGGATGTAGTTATTCCGAATGGTCACATCCGCTACTTTGCAGGGCAAGCAGCCGCCTGGATTTCTAGGCGTCAACACGATTCCGAACCCTGCCTGAGTGAAACCGCCCCACGTGTTCTCCATGATGTTGCCTTCGAGAAGAATGCGCTGCGCATTTTTCAGCTCGAAAAGATTTTTTACGATAAACGGATTTCCGTCTTCTCCTCCCACGTATCCAGGCTGGCCCTTCATCCATATCGAGGGCTTGAACAGGTGATTGTGACGAACTTCAATATCCTGCGGCGTTGCGGTGCCGCGGCCGCCCCCGAACATAATGTTCTCGCCCGAGGCTTCAAGAAAATTGTTCACGATCTCGTAGGGACCCATCGGCCCATCGCCAATTCCTCCGGCAATGGCCTGCGAGTCACCGCAAGAACCGGTCTTCGCGACGCAATGGAAGTCAGAAAAAAAGGAATCGATGACCGCAACGTAGCGGCTTTGCCCCAACAAAATGCCTCGCGCGGCTTCGCCTTGCACCGTGCCGTGCATCCACACGCGATCGAAGATGATATGGTCGGCCGGACCGATAAATTCGACCAGATTGTATGCGCTGCCGAGCGCAGTGATTTCCAGGCCGACCAGCCGATAGTGATTTGCTCCAGGAGAGAACAGAAGCGGGCCCGATCCTCCGCCGCCACTGAACTCGATTTTCGCCAGAATGTTCGTGTTTGATGGACAATTCCACGAAGGTCTTGCCGGCAGCGATAGTACTCCGCCATAGCACGGCGTCAGTCGATTATGTTCCGGCGGCAGGGCAGAATCAGGTGCGCTGGTTCGCAGAATGATCCAATGCGCATCGTCACAATTCTTCGCCGGCAGCACGATATTTCCTGAAAAGACCCCACCCGACTGCAGTTGGATCGTGTCGCCGCAAGAAGATTTCGCTAAACTTTCGTAAAGGTCTTCAACGCTATGAACCGTCCAGACCTTCCCGGCCGCTGGAGAATCTCTCAGATCACTCTTGACATATTCTCTCGGTAACTCGGCTGGACCGTCGAACATGTTCCCAGTGGCGTGGTCAGCGCTCCGACCGTTTGACAATGGCGAAATAGAAACGAGCACCAGCAGCATAAGAAAGGCATGCAGCTCAGACGCGCCTCGAAAGCAAAATTTCATCTTTACCCCTCAGGCTTTTTCCGGCGCCAATGAACTCATTTCACAGTGAAAACGAAACTTGAAAATCGTTCTCCGGCCATCTTTAGATCTCCGGTTGCGAACTTTGGCCTGTGACAGCCATTTCCAAAGTGGCAACCGAATTCAGTTCCGGGCGCGAGGAAGCGAGATCATCCACTTGAAAAGCGCGATTGCTCGTATACGCCCACCACAAACAGACAGCATAGATGGCGGCTGCGATGAGCAGCTCCGGAATCAGTTGCCGATAAGAATGAGCCGCAGAAACAGAGTGAATAACAAAAAGAAAGAGTGCCACAGGGACGCTTAGCAACAGCGGCAGCAGATAGGCTTGTCGCACGTAGGTCGAGAGGCGAATGCCAAGCTGACGACAGAGGTGGCGAGGCATGAACAACAGGTAGGTAACCGCTAATGGAATTGCGGTACCGATGGCATCGCCCAGAATCCCAAACGGACGCACCAGCAATATGCTCAGAATCAGGTTTGCCGTGCCTTCCAGCAGGGCTACAACCGCGAACCGACCGTGCTTGCTGATACCGAACAAAATGCGCGATGAGGCAGATTGCATCAACATCAGCGTGGTAGGAATGATCAGGGTGATCAGGACCGGATAGCCAAGCGCGACGTATCTTTTTCCCAGCCACACCTCGATGATGGATTTGCCCACGATCACGAATGTTGCGGTCATGGGAAAAGTCGTGAAGGCACAGACGCGATTTCCGGCTATAAAAATCTTCCGCAGGCGAGCCATATTCCCCTCGGCATCGGACTGGCTCGACATTGGAACAAAAATTTGCGCCAGGCTGCTTACGACTTCACCGGCATAATCGACTAGCCGCGAGCCGGCATAGAAGTACGTGATTGCTGCTGACGAAAGAAATGTCCCGATCACAACTGCATCGGTTTTAAACCGTAGCTGCGCAGCGACGATAATCATGAAGGTCAGGCCGCTGTAATTCGCCATCTGGCGGAATGAACCGCGGTCGACAAGGGTCGAGGAAAACTTGACCGGCATGGAACGCATGGCGATGATCATGCGAACAATCGACGCAAGAAAAGGCATGCCGACCGTGATAAGCGCAACCGCAAGCAGACCATGGCCACGACGCAGGTAGAACACAATCAGCACGAGGCGTAGCAGGCTAGAAGTGATATTCGTCCAGTTGAGAATGTAAAATTTCTGCAGACCCTCGAGCACCCCACCAAACATCCCTAGTGGGAAACCGACGGAGACCGAGGCTCCGACCATCAGCAGCAGCCAGCGCGCCGTACTTTGCAGTCCGGGAGTGATATGAAATATGCGATCTACCCAAAACGATCCGGCGACCGTGATAATCAGACATAAAACTCCGACGCAGGAATAAGTGAAAAGAGCCGTGTTGATCAGCCCGCTCACTTCGTTCAAATCGTGAGTGGCCGTGTATTTCGAGACAAAGCGGATGATCGACGAGCGAATGCCGAAGTCAAAGATTCCGTAGTAGCCCGTGAGTGAAAAAATCAAAACCCAGATGCCGAAAGCGGCGTCGCCTAGGTGATGCAAAATAAATGGCGAAAGGAAAATTCCGACCAGAATGTTGACCGCCAGCGCAACCCAGCTCGACCCGACATTCTTGATGATCTGAATCTTTTCCAGCTTGCGCATAGATTGGCGACGGCCGTGGTGAACGAACGGGCAGAGGTTCCTGAACGCTCCTATCATAGCCGACAATTTGCGACGGAGGACTCAGCATAGACACCGCGATATGCCTAGATATGGTCGCAACTTCCTGGAACCGCGGTTCGCGGGAGTTTAGATTATCCGCTGCCGGCGGCCGATGCCGGCAGCAAGCTGAAGACAACGTCAATTCCGTGCGGCTCTAGCTCGATTTCCTGTTCGCATTCCCTGCGCGCAAGATCGTACAGAGCTAGGTGAGAGGGCTTGTGGCGTTGATTGCCCGCATTCTTGATCCACGCTACATTCTCGACAAACTTCGTTGGCCGAACACGGGTGAACCCGACCCAGAGCCGGCGCTCATCCAGCGGGAGCAGGCCGCGGCACCATCCCAAGACCTGGTCCGATTGATTGCTCATCTCATTGAGATCAATAGTTTCGTCAATCTTCAAAGTCTTGCGATTCGCGATGACTATGTAGCCATCGACAGTCGTGAAGTAGATGCGATCCCCGAAAATATATCCGTCATGCGGCCGCTGGATGGCGATATCGATGCGCGCGCCCGGTTTGGTCAAGCAGATCGCATCGCGCTGCTGCAGGCGCGTTACCCATACCTCGCCATCCAGCTCGAAAACGTGATTGGGGTGTGACTGGTGCGGCTTTGTGGAAGCGATCTTGCGATAGTCGGTTTGCCGTGAAAATCGCGCCCACGGATCCTCGCCTAGAACGCTCCACTCCCGCACCAAGTTTCCTTCCAGGGTGATCTCAACCACCATATCGAGACCTGTCACGGCGACCAGCAGCGTTCCTCTCCCAGTTGGACAAACATGATGGAGATCGTTGAAGCAGGGCAAGGAAATGTAATGCAAGCGCCGAAACGCTGGAACTTCGTAGATCAAGATCTCTGTAGAAGTGCAGGCATAGAGCTTATTGTTTCGCAATGATGCTGACTTAAAGAGAATCGACGGCAATTCACCCGCGCATGCTGCTGGAGGCGTCACGTATTCGACGCGCGCGCGGGAATGACCTGTTGCCGTGTCCAACTCGATAAGCAGCGCCTGTTCGTAAGATTGCCACTCCTCGAGTTTGTGAAATATGGTGGCCCGCTGCCGCCCGCCTGAGATGTAAAGCCTGCTCATGAGGTCAAAAGAGAAGTAAGCTGCACCTGTGCTGAAAATAACATGCGCTCCTTTGTCGGCCGGAGAACAGCTATCGACTTTGTTCAGCCACTGGAATATGCGGTTCGATGAGCGCGAGCAGTTCGTTTTTCAGAAATGGCCCGCAAGCCAGAAGGCCAGATAAGAGCGAATTGCGGCGATTCGCAATAAGACTGGTTTTCTCCAAAGTGCTGACAAACCCTCCCGCGCTCTCGACCAGCGCGGCGCCGCCTACGACGTCCCACTCATTCTTTGGAGTCAACGTAAAGGTTACATCGGCCAGTCCCGCCGAAACCAGCGCCAGCTTGTAAGCGACCGATCCCATCGGGCGAATGCTCAGCGCAGAATTCTCAAATACCTTCCACTCGCCGCGCTTCACTTCGCTTCGACTGGCGAGCACCAGTGCGTCTTCCAAACTCTTACGTTGACTTGGCCGGGCCGGTTTGCCGTTGTAAATCACGCCGGAGTCGATTGACCCAAGAAAGGTTTCATCTGTCGCTGGGTTATAGATTCCGCCGGCTACGGGGTGGCCATTTTCCACGTAGCCAATGGATACGCAGAATTCCGGAATGCCTTTAACAAATTCTCTCGTGCCATCGAGCGGATCGACTACCCAGACTCGCGATCGCTGCAGCCGAACGGCATCATCGACGCTTTCTTCCGAAAGCCAGCCTTCATCCTGGCGCAACAATTCCTTTCGCAGAATGGCATCGAGAGCTCGATCCGCCTCGGTTACCGGATCATGCCCAACTTTATATTCCGTTTCAATTGCTCCGGGCGTGAAACGGGCAAATACCGGGCGTGAGGCCTCGATGGCAGCTTGAATACGTTCAAGGATTTGCGCATAACGATTGGATTGCATATTTGTGCCCTTAAGTCTGTATGATCGCTCGCTTAGGCCATGAGCATGCGCGCACCGGTCGCGAGTAAGACTGCACACAGAATGCGCCTGAGCCACGGAACCGGCACGCGCGTGCTGAGATAGGAACCCAACAGGCCTCCGGGAACCGAACCAATCAGGAGCGCGCCTACCAGGTGGAGATCCACGTTGTGCATGCGGAAGTGAAGAAAGCTGGTGACACCGGTCAGCACCAGAGCATGAACAATATCGGTGCCGACCATCACTTTCGGTTGAAAACTATAAAAGAGCAAGAGCAGCATCATCACAATGCTGCCTGATCCTACCGAAGTGATGCCAACCAGGAATCCGGCAACCAACCCGATCAGGGTCATCCATGCAAAGGATTTCATCGTCGGCGGTTTGGCCGCCGCGTGATCTTCGATTTTTTTCTGAAAAAACAAAAAAGTCGGAATGCAGACCAGCAATACTCCTACCGCAACGGTAATAAAATGATTTACGCCGTCCCCATAGTGGTTTCGCAGATACATCAGGAAGTTCACGCCTATGAACGATCCCGGGGCGCTGCCCGCCGCCAGCGCCAAAACCACTTGCTTCCGCACCGTTCCCTTCCTCAGGTGAACTGCGCTGGCGCCAATTTTCGTAAAAAAATTGAACATCGCATCGGAGCCGACTGCGCGCAATGGCGGCACGCCCAAGCCAAAGATCAGGATGGGAAGCAGCAATACGCCGCCGCCGACTCCCGTCATTCCGATGAGAGCGCCAACTACAAAACCTACCAAGCTCTTTAGCAGCAGATCCATGCCGTAAAGCTTCCCGTTCTCTAACTCTTCGGAGACTTAGGCTGACTGAGCCGTCGATCCGATGAAACCCTCCCTCTCCAGGTGCAGAACGATTTCCTGCGCTGCTTCTTCGGGGGACAGGTCGCCGGTGTTGATCGTGACCTCGGCATCGGCCGGAACCTCATAGGGATCCGAAATGCCGGTGAATTCTTTCAGGATTCCCGCACGCGCTTTCGCGTATAAGCCTTTGCGGTCGCGCTGTTCGCAGACCTCAACAGAAGTAGCGATATGTACGAGAATGAATCCGCCGTAAGGCTCGATCATCTGGCGCACATGTTTGCGAGTGGCGTCATAGGGAGCGATCGGCGCGCAGATCGCGATGCCTCCATTCTTGGTGATCTCCGAGGCAACGTATCCGATACGACGAATATTGATGTCGCGATGCTCCTTGGAGAATCCGAGCTCAGAAGAAAGGTGCTTGCGAACCAGGTCGCCGTCAAGCATCGTTACCGGACGACCACCGGCCTCGAGAAACTTGGTCATTAGCACGTTGGCGATGGTCGATTTACCCGAACCTGACAACCCCGTGAAGAAAACAGTCAATCCCTGTTTGTGCCGCGGCGGGAAACTGCGCCGCAATTCAGCAACGACTTCGGGATAGGTAAACCATCCGGGGATATCGCGGCCTTCGTTCAACCGTTGGCGGAGCTCCGTGCCGGAAATGTTGAGCACGCGCTCGCCCGGCTTGACCTCGTTATCCGGAACATATTTGTCCTGTTCCTCGAGGTAGACCATCATATTGAAATTCACCATGGTCACGCCGATATCAGCTTCGTGCTTTTTGAAAAGCTCCTGTGCTTCATACGGCCCATAGAACGGCTTCTTGGTCTCGGGATCGGATCCCGGACCGGCATGATCGCGGCCCACAATAAAGTGCGTGCAGCCGTAGTTCTTGCGAATCAATGCATGCCAAATGGCCTCCCGAGGTCCCCCCATACGCATAGCAAGAGGCAGCAACGAAAGTTTGGCGGTCGACTGCGGGAACTTCGGCAGCAGCAACTGGTAGCAGCGCACGCGCGTGTAATAGTCCACATCGCCAGGCTTGGTCATGCCCACGCTGGGATTAATGAGCAAGTTGGCCTCGACTTGTTTGGCCGCGCGAAAGGTAAGTTCGACATGGGCCCGGTGCATGGGATTTCGCGTCTGGAAAGCAACCACGCGGCGCCATCCTACACGGGCGAATTCCGCGCGCAGTTCGGCGGGAGTTAAACGCAGATTGCGGAAATCATAGTGCGAGGGAATCTGGCAACCCTCGAGTTTTCCCCCAACGTACCAGGTGTTCGACTTATTGATCGCATAATCCGCTCCCGGATGTGCGCTGCTGGTGGTGTTGAAAACTGCCATTGCTTCGGCTTTACGATCGGGCTGCCAAACTTCCTCAACGTTGAGGACGGCGAGCATCACGCCCTCCGGATCGCGCAGGGCAACCTTGCTTGAGCCGGGCGTCAGCTTCTTCGCAAACTCCTCGCTGACGTCCAAGGTAATCGGGATAGGCCAGAGAGTTCCGTTCGCCAGTCGCATGTCGCGGCAAACTCCTTCATAATCGGCGCGAGTCATAAATCCGCGCAGCGGAGAAAAACCGCCGGACAAAAGCAACTCCAGATCGCAGAGTTGTCGCGCGGTCAGATCCCACGAGGGCCATTCCCGTGAGTGAGCCTTGAGCTCATCAATCCTTTCCGATTGCGCGACAAGTTGGATTAATTCACCGCCGTGGGGCGGGATAAGATGGCTGGTCGAAGCGGTCACGTGCGAATCCTCCTGAACAATGGTGGTCGTAATGTCGACTACGTTTATCATAATTAGATAGATTGCGGTCCTGAACTATTGCTGCGTCTCGGCGGCAATCACCTGCGGATTTTCGTAGGGAGAGGAAAAGACCCTAAAAACGTTACCCGACAGGGTATCACTTCCTGGCGGCATTGAGAAAGCGTTTCGAACCGACCACAAATCAATCAGAACGCTGCAATTCACAGGCCGTCGCGAGAGAACCGAACCCTTGTAAAGGAATGAAAGCACTGGTTTTGCCAAAAACATGGCGCGCGGGACACCGGCGCGCGTTTGAGTGTGAAAAAAAGTGCGATAAATCGCGGGAATCTTTGTTATTTCTGCGTTCTTCACCACGCGCCAATGCTTCGATTGACCCAGAAGGCGAAATCTAGGTAGTCTTGCTGCAGACATCTTTCCCAACGAATCGCTGCATCGGAGCTATAAGCTCAGGAAAAATATATTCATGAAAGAAGTTGCACTCTTGCTGCTCGTGGCCTTTTCGTTTACCGCCTGCAGCAACCCAACCGCTACCCAGCAGGCGCAGTCTGCGGCTGCTGGAATCTGGAGCGCCGAAATTCAAGGGGGCGCGGGAGAAGCCTCTGGCTTTAGCTTCACGACGGAATTTACGCTGAATGCCAACGGTTCACTAGTCATCAACTATTTTCAATTTCTCACAACCTCGACTTGTTTCCCGGTGGATGGCGGGCAAGAGTCGGGTTCGCTGGTCTTGAGTTCTGTCAATCCGAGCACGGGCCAGGTCTCCGGCCCTTTTAAGTACATCGTGCAGGCTTCCGGCAATACACTCACTCTGACCGGCACGGTCAGCGGCACCGAGGTCGACGGCCAACCGCCGCTAAGCGAAGGCTCGATTATCGGTAATTGGAGCCTCAAAGGCACAGGAGTGTGCAACGATAGCAACGGCACCTTCACCATGACGCAGTCTACTTCGACGTCGACTTCCTCGTCAGGATCCTCGGGCACATAAGATTCGAGTTCCTCGCAACCCCAAGAAACAGAAAGCTGCGATAACGCGGAAGGTCATGCACTTCCGTCAACGCCTGGATCCGTTGACAGCCGATTCCGGTAGTAACTTGCGGCACTGGTAACTTTCGTCTTTACTAAAACAGCGTTAAGAATTCTCTCAGCCAACGGGAGAATCTCGCCCTGCGGGAGCGATTTTTGGCCGAGGACCTTAAATTTGAGCTTTCAATCCTGGCGACCGTCCAGGGTTTTTACCAGAAGCTGATGCGCGATTCGCTCGGCGGCGACGTGCCCATCCCGAGCGGATTGGATGAGGCCTCGCTTCGCCAATCGGACAATGGCCTTCCCGAAACTCTTTCCCGCATGTATCGCTGGCTGCATGTGCTGGATATGGCGATTACTCCCGCGATGTTGCGGCAAGCGCTCACTCCAGAAACTGACTCAGAAGTCGCGGAAGCCTTGCTGCGATATTTCGTCCGCCGGCGCGAGTCGAGTGAGATCAACCGGGATAAGACCGATCTGATCGCGACTTTTCTTTATCGACACCCACGCGTTTCCGGCCAGTGGGAACAACATGGCTATGGATTAGATGGCGCGCTACCTCTTTCGCCTTTCGAAATCGCGCTGATCGAGATTCTAGCCGATACGGATGTTCCTCAGCTCCCGGAGGAACACGTGCAGTTGCTGCGGAATTTTGATCCGCTGCGGGAAGAAATCACCCGCTACCGCGACTTCAATGCGCTGATGGATTCCGGAATCGTTTCACGCGTTCGTGAGATCAAGCGCTGGCTGGATTCTTCGTTTTATCACCCCGGAGTGCTGGCCACAGTGGCTGCGCACAACGCCGCCTTCGGGCAGCGCTTTGACCAACTCTTCGCCAAAGCCCTGGGAGAGATCAAGCAATTCGCACAGGCGCTCGATGAGATGGGCGGCAGCATTCTGAGCACCGTCGATGGCGTCGAGGTCACGGTTGAGCACGTGGCCGCCATTGAGGAACACGAGATGCTCAAGGCCGATTACAACAATGCGCTCGAAAAATTCCGACGCGTTTCGCGACTGAAAAAAGAACTGGACCGCCGTCCGCCGATTCGCAAATCGCTGCTGGCTCCGGCTGCGAGGAGCGCCACTGCAGCATCGAACCGGTCGACGGCCGCGGCAAAGCCGGCACGGATTGCCGCCACGAAAGCTCCGGTAGCGGCTCAGACGTTCCAGCCGCCGGTCATCACCGCTCAACAAATATCGGCCGAGGAGGGAAAGTTGCGCCGTGTCGAAGAGTCCATCCGGGTTTTTGTTCGCGTCGCCGATCCCAAATACCGCCAGATTGTGCCCATGCGCTTCTTTAATCTAATGCTGAGCCCGGCGGAAGCAGACGCCTACAATGCGACCTTCCTGGAGGAAAAGAGCTTGCGCGCCGATGTCGCCCGCACATTGATTCGTTCGGTCTCCTGCATCGCCCGCATTAACACTGAATTAGAAGAGATCAAGCGCAGCCAGAGCATGTCATCACTGTGGAAGCTTCATGCCGATGCGCTCGTCGTCCTGCTCGATATTTCCAGCACGACAACCGAGGAGGCGGGAAGCGTGGCCAAGGCGGCAGAAAAAGGCGATGCCTCGTCCTCCAAGGCCATTCACGAGACTATCAAAAAATTGCGTAGCCGGTCCGATGTAGCCGTTAAGACTTTGGCGCATCCCGGCAGCTAACACCTCGGCAATTCTCTTTCCTCATCGCATTTTTCTCCTGATATTTACAAATCCCGCTCGAGAATGCCCGCCCAGCAGGCCGCTTCGATGAGAGTGTAGAATCGGTCAGCAACTTCGAGGGAGGAGCGACCGCGATTCGGTTCCCCCTGCTCCGATCTCAAGGTACCAGCGCAGTCCAATACTTTCCCAGGAGATCACGTGAGGGATTCGATAAAGGTGCAGTCGGCGCAGTCTTTTCACCGCGCAGCATTCGGCCGCGGCAGAACAAATCTACTTTTGTTATTTCTAATTCTCTTATTCGCGATTTTAAACTTCTCGATTCAGGCATCAGGCCAGACCGGCTACACGGGAATTTTCGGCGGCGGACCGTTTTACAAGAATGCATCAGCGAACATCACCGAGATCGAGAACTCTGGTTTCACTGAGGCCATTGTCTGGAGCATCGAGGTCAGCAGCACAGGTGACCTGAACTTTAATGGAGAATTTCCACTGACCTCTGGCGGTGTTTACGTAGGCAACCAGTACTATCCTGACTTTCCAGCCGACATGGCGCAATTAGAGCAAGGGACGGTGAAGCGAGTCACCTTCAGCATCGGCTCCTCTAACTACGGAGACTGGGAAGACATTACCTCGCTGGTTGAAGCGCAGGGAACTGGACCAAGCAGCATCCTGTATCAGGATTTTGTCGCTCTGAAGGCCGCCATCCCGGCTTTGGACGCCATCGACTTCGACGATGAGAACAGCTTCAATTCGCCCACCACGATTGCATTTGGCGTGATGCTCGGCCAGCTGGGCTATCACGTGATGCCGGATGCCTTCGATAACAACAGTTACTGGACAAATGTGGTGGCCCAAATCAATGCGCAACTTCCGGGGACGGTCGATGGGGTCCACCTGCAGGCGTATGCGGGCGGCGCCGGCAATAATCCCTGCGAAGGATGGAATTTCGGCGCCGTTCCAGTATTTCCTGGGCTGTGGGACCAGGTTGACGCTCCGGCGCAGGTGCAAAGCATTATGACCGGCTGGCATGACCAATGCGACATCATTGGCGGCTTCATGTGGATCTATGACGACTTCGTCGGCACCGGCCTCGCGGCGCAATACGCCAATGCAATTAACACTGCAGTGGGAGGAACTGGTTTCACTCTCTCCGGGCCGAGCAGCGTTTTTCTGAATCAAAGCTCAAGCGCAATTGCGGCGATCACGATCACACCTGTGAATGGGTTCAATGGCGTGGTGAATCTGACGCTGTCGAGCTTGCCAAAAGGTGTGAAGGCAAGAGTGCAGGGGCAGGGCAATCAACGGAAAGTGACGTTTGAGGCCGTGTCTTCCGCTAGCACGGGACAGACAACTGTGACTGTGACCGGCACATCCGGCAACTTGGTCGAAAGCGTTAACCTCAATCTCGCCGTCAGCGCCGCTGCCGGTTCAACCGGAACAGGCACGCAGGTAGATCTCTCCTCGGAGTTTAGTCTTTACGGAATCTACAAAGACGGCACAACGTATACGACCGGCGGCCTGGACGGCGACGGCTATTCGTATTCGGCGAACCTGCTTACTCCATCGCGAGTTTATAACGGCATCCTGTTCAAGTTTGGACCGGAGAATGATCTGGATGCGGTGGGATGCAGCGGGCAGTTGGTTTCTCTGCCGCAAGGAAAATTTTCCGGTCTAATGCTTTTGGCAACCGGCGTGGAGGGAGATCAAGCGTCACAGACTCTAACCGTGAACTACACAGATGGAACGAGTTCGAAATTTGTCCAGAGCTTTAGCGACTGGTATACGCCCGCAAACTATCCGCATGAATATGAAGGCGTAGCCATGGCTTACCGGAATTTTGACAACGGGACCGAAGATGATCGTACGTTCAATCTGTACGCCTATCAGTTTGTGCTTAATCCAGCCAAGGTCGTGCAGAGCCTTCTTCTGCCGGATAACTCTCACGTGGTGGTGCTCGCTGCCACATTACTGCCGGCGAGCGGTTCGGCACGGCAGTAGTTTTCGAAAAGGCTGAACTTCGGGCAAGGGAGTTCTGTCTAGCGGGTCTTAAACAAGAAAGGACGGGCGTTATGCCCGTCCTTTTGGTTTTAACGCAGCCAAATGGCGGCGACTAGTTGATGTCGAACTGCTCCTGGTGCAGCGCCGGATCGCTCTTCACAATGATCGTCCGCTTGGTGAGTTCTTCCATTTCATTCAGCAAACGCGCATTGTTGCCCTTCAATTCTTTGGCCACATCGGGATTCACGCGCAGCATGACATCTTCGTGCTCGAGATGCTTCGCGATCTTGCGCATCTCTACGTAAATCTCGTTGCAGACTGTGGTCACCGATTTCACGTATCCGGTGGACTGGCAATAGGGACAGGGCGCGCCAATGGTGCGCTCAAGCGACTGCTTTACGCGCTTGCGGGTAATCGCGACCAGGCCGAAATCGTTGAACTGAAGCACCTTTGATGGTGCACGGTCGTGGCGCAGTTCTTCTTCGAGCGCCTGCATCACGCGCTGGCGATTGCGGCGCTCGTCCATGTCGATGAAATCAATGATGATGATCCCGCCCAAATCGCGCAGCCGGATCTGCCGCACGATTTCCTTGACTGCGTCTACGTTGGTCTTGACGATGGTATCTTCCAGACGCGCAGTCTTACCGACGTACTTGCCAGTGTTGATGTCGATCGCCACCAGCGCTTCGGTCTGATTGATCACGATGTAACCACCGCTCTTCAACCAAACTTTCGACTTCAAGGCCTTGTTCATTTCATCGGCCAGGCCGAATTGTTCGAACAATGGCGTTTCTTTGGTGTAGAGCTTCACTCGCTTCACCAGCCCGGGCTGAAAACGGTTGAAGAAACGCAGAATGCGCTCATACTCCGGTTCGGTATCGACCCAGATCACGGAAAAGTCGGAAGTGACCTGGTCGCGCAAAACCCGCTCCACGACGTTCAGGTCGTGGTAAATCAGGGCCGGCGGCTTCGAATTTTCCGCCCGTGTCTTGATGTCATTCCACAAGCCTTTGAGAAAGCGGATATCGGCGCGCAGTTCGTCTTCGCTGGCATTCTGCGCTGCCGTGCGGACGATGAAACCTCCGTGGCCGTTTTCCCGCTCGCTCATCACGATTCTCTTTAGCCGCTGCCGCTCTTCATCGGACGCGATCTTGCGTGAAACGCCGGTGTGATTCACGGTTGGCATATACACAAGGAAACGTCCGGGCAACGCGATATGGCTGGTGATGCGCGCGCCCTTTTTCCCGATCGGCTCCTTGGCAATCTGGACCAGAATCTCCTGGCCCTCTTTCAGCAAATCGCTGATCTTGGGAACTTCCTGTGATTGACGGCGAGGGAAACGCCGTCCGCCACGGCGTCCACCGCGGCGCTCATAAGCCGGCCGCGGACGGGGAGCTCGTTGTGTGTAACCTGCGGTCCCTGACGAAGCTCGTACTTCCGCGCGAGCATCGACCGTACCGTTGCCTCGCGCTTCCGCATCCAGCAGGGCCTCCGCTTCCGCTTGAGCTTCTTCCAATTCATATTCTTCCGAGTCGTCTTCCCCCTCCGGTTCGACGCCCCCGGCCGTCGCAGATTCCGACTCGGCCAAAGACGACATGTGAATTTCAGCTACGGTCTCGCGGACCTCGGGGATCACCAGCCCGCCGCTTGAATCGTCCCCAGCGGCGCGCGTCTCTTCTTCGAATTCTTCATAGCCTTCGTCGGAGGCTCCCTCGTACCGCACCGCGTCGACTTCATCCTCTTCGATGGTTTCTTCCTCAAGCGTTCCCGGGGCGGCAAATTCCGGAATGCTGGATGAGGCTGGCGCGGTGTCTTGTTCAATCTCGACGAGCCCACGGTCAATCGACTCCTGCGGCTGCCGCTCGTCTGCGAATTCGACCACCCCAGCCGGGGCTGAATCCGAAACTTCCTGAGTCCAATCGATGGATGTCGATGTCTCAATTGCGGCAGGTTGTGCGATCTGTCCCACGCTGAAATGCGATTTCCCTGCCTCGGTCTCGCTAGCCTCAACAGCGGGATTCGCGAAGATGGGCTCGTCTTCCGGAAAAGCCGACGCCACCGGGCCCACCGATTCTCTCGTTATCTCATTCGGAGAACCAATACTCGGTTCCTGACCGGTTTGGGGCTGAGCGGAGGGAATCGACGAGGACATTCCGCGATATTTTGAAATGGATTCACCGGGAAGGAGAATTGGCTGATAGCCTGCCGGCGGCCCAAACTGCGATCTCCCCGATTCCGGCGCGCGGAATGAGGGAGAAGAAGGACTCGTCTCGCCCATAGGCCGAGTCGAACGTGAATCGAACCCTCGATCCCGTCCTTCGCCTCGTCCGTCACGTCGCCCACCGCGACGACGGCGGCGTCCACGCCAGCCGCGCTCTCGCTCTTGTGGTTCAGAAGTGAAGCCCTCCGATGCCGGGGTTCGCGTTTGAACCTCGACATCTTCGGTCTGATTGGAACTCGCCTCGGAATCGCTTTTCAGTTCCGACTCTGGTTCGGCGCCAGAAGAAGAGGGGTGAACTTCTGAACCGGACGATTCGGCAATAGTGGCTGGTTGCGGCCGCAAATCCGGTACGGCTCGATTCGCCGGAATAACGTCCGTTACGTCCTCGTCATGCTCCTCGAGTTCCATAAAATCGGAGACGTAAAGGAAAGCATCGCGTTCGAGGCCGATGTCGACAAATGCCGACTGCATTCCAGGCAAAACCCGGGTCACGCGACCCTTATAGATGGACCCTGCCAGGGTGTATTCATTTTCGCGCTCGAGGTAGATCTCCGCGAGCAGATCATCTTCCACCAGCCCCACTTTGGTCTCGTGAGGCGTGGAAGAAACAAACAACTCTTTATTCATGCATACTCCGGTCCTGCTGCGATCAGCAGGTGTTCACCGGATCGAAAAGAGGAAAGCTGGAGGATCGAGTGACGCGACAAAGACCCTGGACGAGGGACGGTTAAGGCTCAGAATAATATTCCTAGGCCGAATCCGCTGCACAAGCTTGGATATCTTTTGCACTTTTCGCTTTTCGCCCGCCGGTTTGTGACCGCACTCTCGAAACCGTTTCCGGTATGAGGGGGCCGTTTCCCTGCCAGCGGCGCTTTGTACTTCAATCCTGCCCGGCCTTCCACTGCTCGAAATGACCGGTGAAATGCTCTCTTCACGCGAGAGCGATCGATATTTTTGGGGCCGCGCCCGCGGCGCGGCAATTACTCACTTGCAACTACTCTAGCAGTTCAGAAAACCCCGAACTACGTTCTGAACGTTCCTGGATCGTCGGCCCAGCCGGTTAATTCACAAAGCGGCGCATCCGGACGTTCATCACCATCCCCAGCGCCAGAAACATGAAAAGCACGGAAGACCCGCCGTAACTCATTAGCGGCAAAGGTATTCCAGTGACCGGCATGAAGCCGACCACCATACCGACGTTGACCAGGATATGAAAGCTGAGAACAGCCACCACACCCATCACCACGAACGTCCCAGCGCGGTCGGGCGCTGTTTGTGCGTTCTGGGTCAAACGCATCAGCACTATGAAGTATAACAGCAGAAGCCCCAAAGCGCCGACAAATCCGTGTTCTTCGGCAAAAGCCGCAAAGATGAAGTCGGTTTGCGGCACCGGTAAGAAAGCGCCGTGTGTTTGCGAGCCTTTGCCGCCCCACAGTCCTCCGGAACCCACAGCGATCAGCGATTGCTCAACTTGGTACCCCGAACCCTGAGGGTCGAGATCGGGATCGACAAAGCTGGTCAACCGCTGCTTTTGATAAGACTTCAGCACATGAACCCGTGGAATAAAAAATACCGCCCCCACACCGATTGTGGCCAGCAAGGCGATGATAACCCCCTGTTTCCATTGCAAGCCGCCGAGAAAGATCCCCATTGCAGCGATAGGCAGGTAGGTAAGAGCGGTGCCTAAATCCGGCTGCTTTAAAACCATGAGCATCGGCACAACGACGATCGCGCCGGCTTTGAGCAGGTCAGACCATGAAAGCTCCCGCTGCCGCATGTCGGCGAAATATTTGGCGACAGCGAGGATAAGGATCAGCTTTACCCACTCAGATGGCTGGAAGTGGTTTCCACCAGGTATTTTGATCCAGCGTTTCGCGCCCAAAGCCTTCGTCCCAAACACCAGAACGGCCATCAGCGAAGCGATCGCCGCAATATAAAACCACTGGATCTTATCGAGCAGGGCATGGTAGCTCACCATGCTCATGAGGAACATCAATCCGATTCCTGCTACGACCCAATACATCTGCTTCACGTTCGCCCCTGCGAACTTTGTGTGCGCGGTGGCGCTCTGGATCTCCATCACGCCCAGAGCGCAAATCATGAGCACAAAGACCAGCAGCAGCCAGTCGAAATCGCGAAATGAAACATAGCGAGACATCAGTAATCGGTTCCCGGCTGTCAGTTCTAAGTTAGCGGAACTCTACTCCACGCCCGGCGCAGCAATCGCCAGAGGGAGCGGTTTCTTTGCAAGATCAACAACAAATCTTCCCATTTGCAGCTTCGAATTGTTGCCGTCGGGATCGGGTTCGCTCCACAGAGCCCCAACCTCAACCTTCTCCGGCTTCGATATTCGCGCCACCTTTTGCGGCGAGCGGCGCTGTTTTTCCACGTAAGCCTGAATCACCTGGGTAGCGAGTCGCGCCGCTAATTTTCCGTGCTCACCGCCCTGGAACAAGGCACATACCACAACGTCGGGATTACGGCGTGGCGTAAAACCAACAAACCATCCGTTCTGCGCAAAATCCGATTCGTTCTTTGCCTTGGCGCGTAGGGCCAGCGAGACTACCTGGGCTGAGCCTGTCTTCCCCGCGATCTCTATGCCCGGGACTCCCGCCGACGGCGCCGTGCCTCCCGGTTGAAGAACTTTCACCATCGCGTCCGTAATGTAATTCCATCCCTCCGGATCGATCGGAATGTTCTTTACTTCGGTGTAATTGGCGGTTTGCAAAAGTCCGGGCGGCAAGCCAGAGGGATTGACCACATGCGGCACAACCATCCGGCCGCCCATGGATATGGCAGAGATGGCACGGATCAACTGTACAGGAGTGACTGTGATTGCTCCCTGGCCGATCCCAACCGAAATCGTTTCTCCCGCAAACCATTTCTGATGGAAGTTGCGCAGCTTCCACTCCTCCGAGGGCATTACACCGCTGACTTCGTTCGGCAGATCGATGCCAGTCTTCTGCCCCAAGCCGAGCAGGCTCGCATACTTGGCGATGCGCTCAATTCCCAAGCGGTCAGCGAGAGTGTAGAAGAATACGTCGCAGGACTGATAAATGGCTTTCTCAAGGTCGACATCGCCGTGCGACTGGTGCAGGAAATAGACCCAACACTTATAGTTTCTGCCGTAAAAATCGGCACTGCCGTTGCAGTGAACGCGAAGGCTCTGTGCGATCCCTTCCTGCCATCCGGCAACCGACATAACGACCTTAAAAGTCGAACCGGGCGCCAATTGTGCCTGAATCGCTTTGTTAAGCAGTGGCTTGTCGGGATCGTCCACCAGCTTGTTCCACTCCCCGCGCGAAATGTGGACCGAGAAATCATTGGGATCAAACGTGGGTCCGCTGACCATGGCAAGAATCTCGCCGGTATGCGGATCCATGGCAATGATGGCGCCGTTCTTGCCCTCCATCGCCTCTTCCGCAGCAATCTGGAGATCGATGTCGACGGTGAGCTTCAATGGTTTTCCGGGAATCGCATCGGTTTCATCCAAAAGGCCGACCTCTCGGCCATGGCTGTTGACCAGTTCCCGGCGCGCGCCGTTTGTTCCTATCAGCAAGTTGTTGTATTGCCGTTCCACGCCGGAAATTCCCACAACATCACCGGGGTTGTACAACTCGAATTGCGGCTGGTTCAGCATGTCTTCCGTGACTTCCCCGACGTAGCCGATCAGATGCGCCATGAACCCATTGCGCGGATAAAGCCTGCGATGTGCCACAATCGTGTCGAGTTCCGGCAGTTCGTTACGGTGAGAATCGATGAAGGCCAACTCGTCAGGCGTGATGTCTTCCTTCAAAAAAATCGGCTGGTACTGCGGCATCGACGCGAAAGTCCGGATACGTGTCCGCAAGTCGTCAGGATCGAGATGCAGCCCTTGCGCGATCAAGTCGGAGTCGGCGTTAAGGTCATGCGGGGTGTCGCGCAAAAGGAGGGCGGAAAACGAAGGGTAATTGTCGACGATGGTACGACCCTCGCGGTCAAGAATCTTCCCGCGCGGAGCCAGGATCGGCACATTTCGGATACGGTTCTTTTCCGCCAGCGTGGCGTAGAGATTGCTCTCCATGACCTGCAGCCGCCACAACCCATACGCCAGTACAAGGAAAATGGCCAGGATCATGTATTGCGCTGCCGTCAGGCGGAATTCCGAAACTTTGTCGTCACGGCCGAGCATCAGTTGTCAGTTCACACGTCTCAGTTCCCGTTTTTGCGGTAACAGCAAAGTGGACAGAGATTCTTGAGATTTGTGCGGTTTCCTTATTCTAGCCCCGACCGAGTATGGCGCGAAGGTCGAAGCAAAACCTAAGTCACAGGCAGAGCGCAACCAATAGTTCGAGTTTGAATTGGGGCCGAACCCTGCAGGGCGACAACCAGTCGGTAGCTTTACGCTCTCTGCTTGAATTTATCCAGTACAAAGTACAACCCGACTCCCAAGAATGCATTGGCCAATCCGGCCACGATGCCACGGCTCCAGCTCCAGTTCATCGTCAAGTTCACCATGCCGCGAGCAACCGCGAAATAAACCGCCTGGTGAACCAGATAGAAACCAAGGGTAACCAGAAAGCGCGCACCGGCATTCTCCACATCAAGCTTCGCTCCAAGCGACGACGCGCCATAACCGACCACCGTCTTGGCGATGCCGAAGATTCCTATGGGATAGGCGCCCAGCATGTCCTGCACCAGCCCAATCCCGGCCCCCGTGAACAATCCGGTGATTGGATTGCGGCGTGCCATGGCGAAAAAAATCGTCACCAGCAATGGCAAATCGAAAATCGAGAAAAACGGCAGGCGGCGCGGCAAAAACGCTTGCAGGAAGAGCGCCAGCAGCGGAACGCCGATGGTGACTGGTATGCTGAACCGGTAAACCTCGATCTGCTCGCCCGATGTGTAGGTGATGGGCACGCTAGTGGGGAGTGTCTTCGCTCGGTGCAGGTTGAGGAGCCGAAGGCGGATTCAGGGGTTTCGCGGGGGTGGCGTCTGGCTCGAGAGAAACTTGAGGACTCAAACCGTTTTCGGCAGGAGCCTTGCTTTTCGCTGCGGTATCACCGGAAACGGCCACTCGCTCCGGTCTGTTCGCCATGTTGATGTGGGGTGACTGAGGGTCGGCATTGGCGTTCACCGCGGCCGGGCTTGCTGTTTTCGCAGTACCCGCCGGCGAGGCCCCGGCTGTCATGTTTGTATTCCCCGTGATCGGCTTCGACGAGGTCTTCGCTTGCAAGCCAGTTTGTGGTTTGGCGCCCGCCGGATTTGCGCCAGGCGTCGAAGCAGTCAGAGGTTTATCCGGAACGGAAGGCAAACGCTGCGCCAAAATATCCGCCGCTCGCATGCGGCCACCGTTTCCTGCCACCGATTCACGTTCTTCTTTCGCGGTGATAACCAGGACTTCTTCTAGCCGGTTGAGATCCGCCGCGGGTTTTACTTTGATGTTCAAAAACATCTCTCTTCCCGGGCTGACGTGTGTGACCGTCCCGATGGGAAACCCTTTCGGGAAAATCTGATCGCCCCCACTGCTTAATACAGTTTCGCCGGGGGCGACTTTTTCATCGCTCATGATGTGTTCGAGCATCAGTTCCCCATTCGGCGTTCCGTGCACGACACCCTGGAGCCGTGACTTGTCCAGAAGAGCGCCGACCCCGCTGCTCTGATCGTTGATTAAAAGGACCAAGGAGGTCGAAGGATATACACGCAAAACTTTGCCGACAACGCCGCTTGCGGTAATGACCGGCATATCCTGGGCTACTCCATCGTCCGATCCCTTATCGATGTAAATGGACTTGGAAAGATCGCTGCCACTGGAGCCGATGACTTGAGCCGGCACGGTCCTGGCAATGACCTGTTCTTTGAAGGCGAGTAATTGCTGCAGCCGCCGCGCCTGGCCTGCATCTTCGCTCAGACGAACCTGATCGAGCCGCATCTGCTCAATCTGCTCATTGAGCCTGCGGTTCTCGGCGCGTACGCCCCGCAGGAAAAAATATTCCTGCCAAATACCGCTCGCGCCGTTTTGAACGCGAATGAGGGCGCGCTCGAAGGGGGTGATGGCATCGACGGCCCAGATTCGAATCAGCCGGGTATCCTGTTCATCGGGACCGCCCCGTTTAACCTGCACCGCCAATCCCAGTGCCTGCAGGAAGAGCACACCGAGGAAGATGATCAGGTTGCGATGACGGCCGAGTACGGATTCCATAACTAGTCCCGAGTCCCGAGTTGTGAGTCCCGAGTTCCTGTGCTCGCGACTCGGGGCTCAGGACTCGCAGCTATTCGATCGATATCTTTCGCAGCAGCTTGAAGTCCGAGAGCATTTTGCCCGTGCCCAGCACCACGCTGCACAACGGGTCGTCGGCAATCGAGACTGGAAGCCCGGTCTCTTCGCGAATGCGTTTATCCAGATTCTTCAGCAGCGCGCCGCCGCCGGTGAGTACAATGCCCCGATCACTGATGTCCGCCGAAAGCTCCGGTGGCGTGCGCTCCAGAGCCACGCGGATCGCATTCATGATGGTCGACACGCACTCGCTCAAGGACTCGCGTATCTCGCCGTCGTCGACTGTGATGGTCTTTGGAACTCCTTCAATTAGGTTGCGCCCTTTAATTTCCATGGTCATGGGCTTGTCGAGTTGATGAGCGGAGCCGATCTCCATTTTGATCTGCTCGGCGGTGCGCTCGCCGATCAGCAGGTTATATTTGCGCTTCAGATAATTCATGATGGCTTCATCCATCTGATTGCCCGCCATCCGTACCGAACGCGAATATACGATGCCACTTAGCGAAATCACCGCGATGTCAGTCGTTCCTCCACCGATATCCACGACCATGTTCCCGCTCGGCTCGGTAATTGGCAACCCCGCGCCGATTGCCGCGACCATGGCTTGCTCCACGAGGTGCACTTCGCTCGCTTTCGCGCGATAGGCAGAGTCCATAACCGCCCGCTTCTCGACCTGCGTGATCTCGGAAGGCACTCCGATCACGATTCGCGGGTGCACCAGCATCTTCCGGTTGTGGGCTTTCTGAATGAAATAATTGAGCATCTTCTCGGTGACTTTGAAGTCGGCGATCACTCCATCTTTCATTGGCTTGATGGCGACAATATTGCCCGGCGTCCGACCGAGCATCTCTTTCGCTTCTTTGCCGACAGCTTCGACTTCGCCCGTATTCTTATTGATGGCGACAATGGAAGGCTCGTTGACGACTATGCCCTTGCCTCGCGCATAGACCAAAGTATTGGCCGTACCGAGATCGATCGCGAGGTCGCTTGAGAATAAGCTGAACAGCGACCTCAGATTGTGTGAACGCGATGAATGAAATCCGTTGCTCGACATGACAAACTCTGCCTTCCGCCTGTTGGTTTCTGACTGACCGCGATGCCTGATCCAATTTGCACGTGAGGATCTTGTTTACTGAATAATAATCTTCTTCTGCTGCGTATTAACCCCACCCTGGGCGGTCTGTGCTGTGACCGTAATCACAGCTTCACCCGTAGCCAGTGGTGGGGTGAAGTAGTGGAACGTGCCGTCCATCGTGACCATCGGCACTTCCCGCCCATTCACCATCACTCGCGCCCCTACCTGTGTCTTGCCCGATATCTCAATCACATGACCATGTTGGATGAAGGGATCCAACTCCAAATCGATCACTTCGGCCTGTTTGCTCTTGGGAATAATGGTAAAGCGGTTCTTTTCGCTCTCCACCGATTCTTTTCCGGCCGCGTCATACGACTGTACCATCCAGTAGTAAGCGCCTTCGCCCAGGCTGGTCACGCTGACGTCTGCCGTGTTGACCCGCTTGTCGACCAGAGTAGAGGAAAAGTACGGATTGCGTGAGATCTGCAACCGATACGCAATCGCGTTAGCCATCGGCGTCCAGGAAAATTCCACGTCCTTGGTTGCCTCGCCGGAAGTGAAAATGGGCGCCATGTTAGCTGGAGAAATCGGAGTGGGCGGTCCAATCTCCTGCTCCTTCTGCATGTGCGTTTCTTTCCCTTGGAAGCTCACTTTTTCCCAGTTTGCCAGCTGAACAGTTTCTCCGTTACGGGTCACTTCGCCAACGCCCTTCTTCATCAAGATCTCATGCTGGTCGGCTTTGGGGTCGTTGTGCACCTGAGCGGCGGACTCGGGAGCCAAGGATGCCGTTGCCCCGGCCACGATCACCCGCGACTTCGATCCTTGAGAATACGTCGCGGTCGAAAGATCGACGGTTCCAGTGCTGACTGCAACCGCCACGTTTGTCTGCTGCTGGTCGTTCGCGGAGTTCTCTTCAATGACGATCAGGGAATCCTGTTTCACCACATAACTGGTGCCGTCGTTGAAGACCACTTTTGCCATACCTTCGGAGCCGGTCTGCACCACGTCCCCTTTCTCGAGCGGGACGTTGTAATCGGCGGCAATCCAACTGTTATCGTTTCCTTTCTTGATTCGCACCGTGCCGTCAAGCGCTGTGAAATGCGCCTGCTGTGCGGTGACCGCACCTGTACCCGCCTTCGGGGCCATGCCGGCGACTCGCTCTAAGGCTCTGTCGGCAAAGCCACCGGCGGTCTTAAGACTGCTCTCGGTAAATTGCGGAAAGGTGAAACGCAGCGCAACCAAGAAGATCAGGCAGCCAGCGAGAACCATCAACGCCACGCTGCGATAAGTGATCGTCTTCCACGCAATATAGACGCCCGGTTTGCGAGTCTGCGAAGACACGTGCACCTAAAACCTTATTCAAACCTTTTGAAGATGCGGTAATTTCAAAGTTATCACAAGCGAGGAAACGCAAAAAACAGGTAATCAGGAAGGAACATTACCTTCGTGTACCGATCACACTTGGCCGGATGTCCGCTCTCGGCCACATTTGAAAAGCTACGGCTGAATGCGCCAGGAACGTTATCCACCAGCATTTCTCGAGAAGCTTAGGATACTCTTTTCAGGATGGCCGGCGCTGACCTTAAGGCTTTCGAATTCCGCCGCGATGAGAAGGTGTTCTTCTCCCCTAGCTTAGCTGTGGTTTGGGGCATCGCGCTGGCCAAACTCCTGTTTCACATCTACTTCAACAACCGCTACGGCTATTTTCGTGATGAGTTCGATTACATCGCCTGCGGCAGGCACCTAGCGTGGGGATACGTCGACCAGCCGCCGCTTATTCCTTTTCTCAGCCGAATTTCGCTTGCCGTGCTCGGCGATTCCCTTCGCGCCATCCGCTTTATTCCTGCGCTGGCATCGTCTCTTTTAATCGTGCAGTCTGCCGTGCTCGCTCGCGAGCTCGGCGGACGCCGTTTCGCCCTGCTTCTCACCGCCATCTGCATCCTGATTGCGCCGCAATATCTCTCGAACGCAAGCCTGCTCGGCACCAATTGCCTCGAACCCAATCTCTGGATGGGCTGCGCTTATTTCGCGATTCTCGCGGTCAAGCGCGATGGAACAAAGAACGCCCCGCGCTATTGGCTGTGGTTCGGCGTTGTTGCTGGGATAGGGATGGAGGAGAAATATTCGATCGCCCTTTTCGGATTCGGCATTGTGGTGGGACTTTTGCTGACCGCGCAGCGGCGGGTTTTTCTCAACCGTTGGATCTGGCTCGGTGGGCTCGCAGCATTTCTGATCTTTCTACCGAACCTGCTATGGAACATTCATTACCACTGGCCGTTCCTTGAGCTGATGCACAACATTCGCGCCGAAGGACGCGATGTGATTCTTCCCCTGCCGCAATATTTCCTTCAGCAAACCCTTCTGATCGATCCCATCACTGCGCCCATCTGGCTGACCGGCTTCTTTGCACTGCTTGTTTCAGCTAGGCTCAAGCCGTACCGTTTTCTTGGCTGGTGTTATCTGATTTGCTTCACGGTAATGTTCGTCCTTCACGGGAAAAACTATTACCTTGCCCCAATCTATCCCATGCTGCTGGCGGCAGGCGCAGTGGTGATCGAATCTGCGGTCGATGGCAAGCAGGATGATGTATCGCAGCCCAAGCATCACAGCCTCGCGTGGTTGAAGCCGGTCATAATTGTTCTCCTGCTCGCCGGTGGCATACACCTGCTTCCAATTACCGTCCCGGTTTTTTCACCCGAACATTTTTTGGCGTACACGAGAACACTCCCGTTCAAACTGCCGGTCATGGAGCACTCCCATGCGCGTGCCGCGCTGCCGCAATGGTACGCCGATCAATTCGGCTGGGACGAAATCGTTGCCGAAACTGCGGTCGCATGGAACCAACTGACGCCTTTGGAACGCGAAGACGAGCGCTGCGGAATCTTCGCACAGGACTACGGCCAGGCCGGAGCCATCGATTTTCTCGGGTCGAAGTACGGCTTGCCTTTATCTCTCAGCGGACACCAGACCTGGTTTCTCTGGGGCCCGCGCGGCTATTCAGGCAACTGCATGATCGTGCTGGACGACCGGCGATCACGGCTCGAGCGGTTGTGGACGAACGTCCAATACGTCGGCACGTCCGCCGACAATCCCTACGCGCTTGAAAAGGAAATTCCTGTGTTCATCTGCCGAGGAGCCAAGTTCGGCACTATGGCCGAGCTTTGGCCGCAACTTAAGCACTGGCGTTGATCGCACAAAACACATTGTTGAAGTTTCGCCCGACCCATGCGCTTGACAGCACTCGATCGGCTCATCAACAATTTCTGCGCCGTAGTTATTTCCAAATTGTTTCTTGCTCGTCGAAATCACTGAGGCTTTTCAATGACGCATTCCCGATTCGCTATTTTTTTCTGCATACCGTTTATTCTGGTTTCTATGCTTCCCGCTCAAAATGCGAGTGTCTCTCAGCCTACGATCTGGGCGAGCAAGCCCGACGTCGCCGGATTCGAGAAAATCGAGAATGACCGACTTGACGCCGGCAAACGCGCCATCGACGAATTGCTCGCGGTGAAGGGCGAACGCACGATCGAAAACACGCTTGTGCTCTTCGACGAGGCCGTGCGTCAGAACAACTCTGCCGGGTATTTCGCGGGGCTGATGGAACAGGTGCATCCCGATGGTACATTTCGCGATCACGCTACCGCCATGCTGACCAAGGCAAGCGCAGCGCAGACCGCGATCGCCCTGAATCACGAGGTCTACAACGCGCTTGCGGCACTTGATCTTTCCAAGGCCGATGCTGCCACTCGTTATTATGTGCAGCGCCAACTTCTCGAATTCCGGCTCGCCGGAGTCGACAAAGATGAACCGACTCGTGCTCGCCTCAAGAAACTGAACGATCAGGCGACCGACGAGCAGTCGATGTTCGATCGAAATATCTCCGACGGCCGGAAAGAAATCGAGGCAGATCCCTCCGAACTTGCCGGCCTGCCGCAGGACTACATCGACCGGCACAAGCCAGATGCCAACGGCAAAGTCCACATCTCGACCGATTATCCCGATGCCTTGCCTGTGTTCACGTTCGCTAAAAGCAACGATCTGCGCAAGCGTCTGCTGTTTGCTTTCAACAACCGAGCTTATCCAAAAAATTTGGAAGTTCTCACCAGTCTGATGAAGACACGGTACGAGATCGCGACGCTCGTCAGCTACTCATCATGGGCCGACTACAACGCCGCCGACAAGATGATCGTGAAGGGGCAAAACATCGCTGACTTTATTCAGCAAGTGGAAGACGCGTCGCGGCCGCTCGCGAAAAAAGAGTTCGACATGCTGCTCGCCGAGAAGCAGAAGAGCGAGCCCGGAGCCACCGAAATCTGGGATTATGAGCGCAGCTATCTCGCCGAATTGGTACGGCGGGACAAATACAATTTTGATTCGCAGTCGGTTCGTCCTTATTTCCCGTTCATGCAGGTGAAACAGGGAATCCTCGATGCGGCAGCCGATCTCTTCCACGTCAGCTTCCAGCAGGAAAAAAACGTCCCCTCCTGGGATCCATCCGTTGAGACCTGGATGGTTTTGGATCATGGACAGCCGATCGGCCGTTTTTATCTCGACATGCATCCGCGGCCGGGGAAATATAGCCACGCCGAAATGGTGCCGGTATTGGATGGCGTTCGCGGCAAGCAACTGCCGGAAACTATTCTGGTTTGCAATTTTCCCGCGCCTGCGGCGGATGATCCAGGCTTGATGGATTACAACGACGTGCAAACCTTCTTCCACGAGTTCGGGCACCTCATGCACCACATTCTTGGGGGCCAGCAGCAATGGGCGGGCATTAGCGGCATCACCATGGAGTCCGATTTCGTCGAGGCGCCTTCGCAAATGCTTGAGGAATGGATTCGCAGCCCTCAGGTTCTTGCCAAGTTCGCGCGCAATTACAAAACCGGGGAACCCATTCCCGCGGAACTTGTCGAGCGCATGAATCGTGCATCGGCATTTGGGCGCGGTGGCTGGGTCGACCGGCAAAATTCCTTCACCGCCATCTCGTACGACATTTACAAAACGAAACCTGAAAGCGTCGATCTCGATAAAGTCACGAACGAGGATTCCGATCGTTACACGCTTTTCAAGTATCTGCCTGACACTCACTTCTGGGCGTCGTTCGGACACCTCGGCGGCTATTCCTCCGCTTACTACACCTACCTGTGGGACAAAGAGATTGCTGAAGATTTCTTCCAGCAGTTCGACCAGAAAAATCTACTCGCCGGCCCTGCGCCGATAAAGTATCGGAGCGTCGTTCTCGAGCCCGGTGGCTCGATGTCGGCGAACGACTTAGTGAAGAACTTCCTCGGGCGTCCACAGAATATGGCGGCGCTGCAGAAGTGGATGCAGGAAGAGTTCGAGACCAGCGGAAGTTCTGAGGTCGGCGGGAAGTAGCGGCTTCGGCGACGATATCGTACGTTCGCCGGACCCGCCAGCCGATGAGTTTCAGCAATTCGGTGAAGTCACGACGATTGCTTCATTTCGATCTCCCCTGTTACGATTTTTCAAGGCCTCTCCGGGGATTCTGTGAAGCAAATTCTGAACTACATTGACGGCTGTTTCGCTCCCGGCATCCGCCAATTCGCAGATGTAAATCCCGCTGATGGAACCGTCATTGCACACGTCGCCGAAGCTGACGCCAGGCAAGTCGATGAAGCCGTTCAAGCTGCCCGCCGCGCCCTAGCAGCAGAGTGGGGACATCTCTCGGTTCGTGAGCGGGCGCAGCGGTTGTACAAAGTTGCTGACGCGATTGAAAGGCGTTTCGACTGTTTAGTTCAAGCCGAAGTTGCCGATACCGGCAAGCCGATTTCCCTTGCTTCGAAGCTAGATGTGCCACGCGCAGCCGCTAATTTTCGCGTCTTCGCCGATCTCATTAAAGTCTCTGGGTTAGAAGCTTTTCAAACGCAAACCCCCGATGGCGTCAATGCCTTAAATTATGCGATTCGCAAACCATTGGGCGTCGTCGGCGTCATTACGCCGTGGAATTTGCCGTTGCTGCTGCTGACGTGGAAAGTTGCGTCCGCGCTGGCTTGCGGCAATACTGCTGTGGTCAAACCCTCCGAAGAGACGCCCGCAACCGCGACATTGCTGGCCGAGGTTATGCAAGAGGCCGAGATTCCCAAGGGCGTTTACAACGTGGTGCACGGCTTCGGACCTGACTCGGCAGGAGAATTCCTTACGCGGCATCCGGATGTAAACGCCATCACGTTTACGGGAGAATCCAAGACTGGCGCCGCGATCATGAAGGCCGCGGCATCCAACGTGAAGCCAGTCTCGTTTGAGCTTGGCGGAAAGAACGCCGCGATCGTTTTTGCCGACTGCGATTTCGAACAAACCGCGAATGGGTTGTCCGAAGCGGTCTTTCTGAATACCGGCCAAGTTTGTCTCTGCGCCGAACGAGTATATGTGGAACGCAAAATTTTCGACCGCTTCCTCGAGGCTCTGAAGAAAAAAGCGGAAAGCCTCAACTTAGGATGGCCGACCGATGCCACGACTGATTTTGGTCCGCTGATTTCGGCCCAGCACCGCGAGAAAGTTCTTTCTTATTTTCAGCTGGCCAAAGAAGAAGGCGCTACGCTTGTCGCCGGAGGAGAAATCCCGGAGTTTGGCGATGCTCGCGACAACGGGTTTTATGTGCAACCGACGATCTATACCGGGCTTTTGGAGTCGGCGCGGTGCGTGAAAGAAGAAATCTTCGGCCCGGTTTGCCACGTCGCTCCGTTTGATTGGGAGGAAGAAGCGGTCGCAATGGCCAACGAAACAAAATATGGACTCGCAGCTTCGGTCTGGACAAATGATCTGAAACGTGGCCATCGCGTCGCGCAACAAATGAGTGCCGGCATTACCTGGGTCAATTGCTGGTTCCTGCGCGACTTGCGAACGCCCTTCGGCGGAGTCGGACTCTCTGGCATTGGCCGCGAAGGCGGCGTTCATTCGTTGAACTTCTATTCCGAACTGAATAACATCTGCATTCGGCTGTAAACGGATTCACGAGATGAGTGCGACCGACAGCAAAGTCGTGGAGGGAAAAGCGGCGCCCCGCGGAAAGTATCCGCACATCAAACGTGCCGGTGACTTTCTCTTCATTTCCGGAACCAGCGCGCGGCGTCCCGACAACACCGTTGCCGGCGCCAAGGTTGACGAGCTGGGCAAAGTGCACCTGGATATTCGCACTCAGACGCGCGCGGTGATCGAAAATATTCGCGACATCCTGAGAGCCGCAGGGGCACAACTGGACGATGTGGTTGAAATTTCCACTTATCTCGTTAACATGGGCGATTTCGGCGGCTACAACGAAGTGTACGGGGAATTTTTCGGGTACGACGGCCCTGCGCGAACAACTGTCGCCGTACGCGAGTTGCCGCATCCTCATTTGCTGATCGAGATCAAAGCGATTGCGTACAAGCCGCTCCCTAGGAGACATGATGGCCTCGATTAAGAATCTGAAGGCATTTAACTTTCAGAAGTGGATCGATGAGAACAAAGACAAGCTCAAACCTCCCGTAGGGAATGCTCAGGTCTGGGAAGATGGCGAGATGATGGTAACCGTCGTGGGCGGACCAAACCAGCGTCGCGACTATCACGATGATCCCACGGAAGAATTTTTCTACCAACTGAAAGGCAACATCTCTCTACGCGTGATCGAAGCTCCGGGCAAGCCACCGCTCGAAATTCCGATCAAAGAAGGCGAGATTTTTCTGTTGCCCAAACACCTGCGGCATTCGCCGCAGCGTCCGGCCGATACGATCGGCGTAGTCATCGAGGTGCCGCGCCCCGAGGGATCTCTCGACGCGTTTGAATGGTACTGCCCCAATTGCAACCAACTGGTTCATCGCGCCGAAGTGAAGTTGAAGAGCATCGTGAAGGATTTGCCGCCGATTTTCGAGCGATTTTACGGCGATGAGAATCTACGCAAATGCAAACACTGCGGAACCGTTCATCCGGGCAAATGAAATATGCAGGTCATTGATATTCATAATCACTTTTTTCCCGAATCCTGGCCGGATCTCGCCGCGCGCTACGGCTCGCCGGACTGGCCGTGGATCAAACATACCGAGCCCGGAAAAGCCGACATTATGGTGGGAGATCGATTTTTTCGCCACATTTACTCGGCGTGCTGGGATCCGGAAGTGCGGATTCAGGAAATGGATCGCGATGGAATTGATCTGCAATTGATCTCGGCAACTCCTGTTTTGTTTGCATACAACCGCCCTGTTGAACACGCGCTGGATTGCGCGCGGTTGTTCAACGATGCGGCGCTCGAACTGTGCAGCCGAGGCAAAGGCCGGTTGAAATCGTTCTGCCAGGTGCCGCTTCAGGATACGGATGCCGCTTGCAAGGAGCTGAGCCGCTGTATGAAGGGCGGCCACCTTGGCGTGCAGATCGGCAACCATGTCGGCGAGAAGAACCTCGACGATACCGGCATCGTGACTTTTCTTCATCACTGCGCCGAGGAAGGCGCGGCCGTGCTGGTCCACCCCTGGGAAATGTTTGGTCGCGACCGCATGCCAAAGTACATGATGCCGTGGACGGTTGGCATGCCGGCAGAAACGCAGCTTTCGGTAGTTGCCCTGATACTCAGCGGCGCTTTCGATCGCTTGCCGCCTACGCTGCGTATTTGTTTCGCGCACGGCGGCGGCAGCTTTGCGTTTTTGCTCGGCCGCCTGGAAAACGCATGGCACCATCATCCCGTTGCGCGGGGCGACTGCGAGTATCCACCAAGCCATTACCTCAATCGCTTTTCCGTCGACTCGGCCGTATTTGACGAGCACACGCTCAATTTTCTCCTGCAAACCATGGGGAAAGATCGAGTGATGCTGGGATCGGATTATCCGTTTCCGCTCGGCGAGGAACGGGTCGGCTCGCTGATTCGTAAAAGCGCGATCCTGCAACATGTGAAGTCGGCACTTCTTGGGAGGAATGCACAACGATTTTTAGGATTTCCCGCGGAACCGAACCACGTGCCGAATCAGCCGCAAGCCGCTTCGTCGCTGTCCGTGCCCGCGGCTGGGCAATTGACCTATAGTTCGTATCTCAAGGTTCCGGAATTGCTGGAACTGCAATGCCCGCAGTCTTTGCCCGAGCATCACGATGAGATGCTGTTCATCATCGTGCACCAGACGTACGAATTGTGGTTCAAGGAGCTTTTGCACGATCTCGACGCGGTAGTCGCGAACCTAAAGCGAGCCGCCGTGGCGCCCGGATCGCATGACGAAGTCTACGAGGCCGCGCGATTGCTCCGCCGCTGTACTGAGATCACGCGAGTTCTCGTTGAGCAGTTCACCATTCTCGAAACCATGCTGCCAACGCACTTTCTTGCGTTTCGCGGATTGCTGGAGCCAGCCAGCGGTTTCCAGTCAGAACAGTTTCGAGAGATCGAATTCTTATGCGGCTTGAAGGACGAAAAAATGCTTCGCTATCATCGGCCAACGCCGGAGGCCTACGAGCGGCTGAGGCGAAGACTCGAGGAGCCATCACTGCACGACGTTTTTTTCGCTGCTTTGCAGGCGATCAGTAAAGTGCCGCCGGCTGATGCCGAAAATGAGAACAAAACTTTTCAGGCCCGTGCCCGCGCGGTTCACGAGCTATATAAAGATGAGAATCACCATCGCGACTGGATCGACGTATGTGAACGGCTGACGGAGTTTGACGAACTAATCGTGAGCTGGCGGCTACGCCACATTCAGCTGGTCGAACGCATCATTGGTACTCGCATGGGAACCGGCGGCAGCGCAGGAGCGTCGTATTTGAAGCTGACTCTCGATAAGAAATTCTTTCCTGAGTTATGGGAGGCCAGAACATTGCTGACGGAATGAGCCCGTTTCTTGAAAGCGCCGCCCGTCCCTTGCGAATGTGTCGGCTTATGCGCCGCGCGTCCGCTGAATCGCTCGAATGAAACCCTCTCCTGACAAAATCACACTCATCGGAGCCGGTCTGAACGGACCGCTTCTTGCCATCCTCCTGCGGCAACGCGGGTTCGATGTAGAAGTCTATGAGCGACGTCCGGATATGCGCCAGGTTCGCGTAAACGCTGGCCGATCGATTAATCTCGCTCTTTCCGCGCGCGGTATCTATGCCCTACAGCAGACAGGATTGTGGGAGCGCATGCGGAGCATCATAATCCCGATGAGAGGAAGAATGATGCACTCGCTGGCCGGTGAGCTTACATTTCAACCTTATGGGCAAAATGAAACTGAGGTCATCAATTCTATTTCCCGGGCCGAACTGAACATCGCGCTCATGAACGCGGCCGAAGAGCAGGGCGCAACAATTCATTTCAACCAGCGCTGCACCGGATACGACATGGAAACCGGCACCATACGATTGCGCGAAGGGAATCCTCGCAGTGAAACCAGCTGCCAGCCAACGGTTCTGATTGCCTGCGATGGATCGACATCGGCGATTCGCATGGCGATGCTCAAGCTGAATCGCTTCGATTTTTCTCAGCAGCATCTGGGACACGGATACAAGGAGCTGACAATTCCGGCAGGCGCTCGTGGAGAGCATCTGCTGGAAACTAATGCGCTTCACATCTGGCCGCGCGGCAATCTTATGCTGATCGCCTTGCCGAACATCGATGGTACGTTCGCCTGCATTCTGTTTCTGCCGTTCGAAGGACCCGAGAGCTTTGCAAGTTTAAATACCCCCGAACAAGTGCGCGCCTTTTTTCAGTCCCGCTTCGCAGATGCGGCTCAGTTGATGCCGCAACTCACGGAAAACTACTTTGCCAATCCCACTGGTTCCATGGTCACCATAAAATGTTCTCCATGGCACGTAGGCGGCAAAGCCCTGCTGCTGGGAGATGCGGCCCATGCCATCGTTCCGTTTTTCGGCCAGGGAATCAATTGCGGATTCGAGGACTGCACAGCCTTGGTCGACTTGATCGATCAGCACGGTTCCGATTGGGCGCGAATTTTTCCAGAATTTGAAAGCCAACGCAAGACAAACACCGATGCCATCGCCGACATGGCCGTTGAAAACTTCATCGAAATGCGCGATCGGGTAGCGGATTCGCGATTTCTGTTTCGAAAAAAAGTGGAGCTGGCTCTAGAGCAAAAATACCCGAAATTGTTTATTCCAAAATATGCCATGGTCACTTTTCATCGGATTCCGTATTCGGTCGCGCTGGCGCGCGGAACTGTGCAGGACCGCATGCTGGAAGAACTTTGCGAGTCCATCCATCGCGTAGAGGATCTCGATTGGAAAAAGGCGGACCAACTGATTCACCGCAACCTCACACCTTTGGAGATTCCGCAGTGAGCGCCGCCGGGTTTCAAACCGGCGAGGACTTTGCAATCGCGATGGATAACCGCGATCCGCTGAAAGCTTTTCGCAAGCGCTTCTTCATGCCAAAGACCGGCGACGGAAACGATTGTCTTTACCTATGCGGGCATTCGCTCGGACTTCAACCGAAAACCGCGGCCGACTACCTGGCGCAACACTTAAAAGATTGGGCCGAATTCGGGGTGGAAGGCCACTTCCACGCAAAGCTGCCGTGGATGCCCTACCATCGCCTGCTCACCGAGCAGACCGCCGAACTCGTCGGCGCAAATCCAACAGAAGTTGTGGTGATGAATTCGCTCACTGTAAATCTGCATCTGATGATGGTTTCTTTTTACCGGCCGACCAAGACAAGGCACAAGATTGTTGTCGAGAGCGGCGCGTTTCCTTCCGATCAGTACGCGGTGAAATCGCAGATTCGCTTTCATGGATTCGACCCTACGAGTTCCCTCGTCGAACTAACCCCGCGGCCGGGCGAAGCTTGCCTGCGCGCAGACGACATCGAAGAACTGATCGATCGGACCGGAAACGAAATTGCCCTGATCATGCTGGCCGGGGTGAATTACGCTACCGGCCAAGCTTTCGATATGGAGAGCATCACCCGTGCCGGACAGAAAGCCGGGTGCAGCGTTGGTTTTGATCTCGCGCACGCTGCTGGAAATTTGCCGCTCAAGCTCCACGAATGGGGACCAGACTTCGGCGTCTGGTGCAGTTACAAATATCTGAACGGCGGGCCCGGATGCGTTGCCGGCTGCTTTATTCACG
>JASHNX010000220.1 GCA_030041415.1 Candidatus Sulfotelmatobacter sp. | reverse complement strand
ACCCGCAACCAGGACTCCAAGAAGCCGGGAACGCGCCCCGAACCTCCTTCTTGTAATCAATTGTGCTTCTGGAGCCACGAGTGCTGGCGATTGTACCTTGTACGAATCCCATCTTGGCGGGTCATTCTTGTTGCAAAACCATCGAGCGCAACCGGCTGCTGCCGACAGCGCCCGAAAGTCAAGAGGCAGTTGGCCACTTAGCTCTCAATGGAGAACACCGGCTCGTTCGCCTGACCCTCTTTCGCAATGGCCCATGTCCACCACAGAAGTGGAATTGCCATCAAATTCTCGTGGCCGTAGGCCAGCGAAAGCACAATCCACAACGGACTGACCAGAATCGGCAGCAGAGGAAGCAGAAGCTCCAACCGTCGGCGCGGTTGATTCCTCAGGAGACGGAAACAATAGTCCGCTGTTAAGATTGCAGGCAGAGCCAGCAAGCAGAAGTCATGTGCATTGGTATGCAGCCCGACCAGCAGCGATACCGCAACCGCCAGGGAAAATTGCAATGCAAGTTTCTCCGGTTGCGCATGCTTTCTGCCCCATTTCGCAGCTAAAACAAACAATACGGCCGAACTCGTCAAGACCACCGCACCGCCCAGTGGCGCGGAAATCGACGGCCATCCCATCGCCAATCCGCGCAAATTGGCCATAAGTTGCGGCGGAACCGCTCCGAAAACCGGCGCCTGCGAGCCTCGCAGAACGTAGGCTGGATAAAGCGCTAACTCTCTCCATCCAACCAGCCCGGCAGAAACCATTACCAATCCCATCAAAACTGGAACAAAACCAATCAGCACGCGGCTTCGCTTCCAGAGCACCAGAAGCAGAACCAGTGGCACGATAAACTGAAACTTAAACAGCGCCAAGGCAAGCCAGCAGCCTGCAGCAACGTCAGATCCTTTTTCGAGCGCCAGAAATCCAGCGGTGCACAGCAACAACTGCAGAATCGAATCCTGCCCCTGCAAAAAGCAGACAAACACCGGAAAAAACGCGAACGAGCCTAAAATCAATTCCCACGCTGGTATCAGGCGTAGCGCGGCTACGGAGCGCCGCAACAGCAGTACTACGCAAGTGAGCAAGACAAGATTTACCAGGTCCCATATCGCAAACGCCCAACCGTACGGCAGCATTGCCAAAGGCAGGAAAATCAAGCCCTCAAATGGAGGATGATGGTAAGGCAGGGGTCCTTGCTGGGAGGTGATCCCTTCATCCAGCTTCTCTTCAACTCGAAATTGCGCTGGTGGCTCGTATAGCTGATGTCCGGCATTCTCGCGCAACAGGGTGCCTGCGGCATAAAAGGCCGTGAAGTCCGGGTATCCACGCGCGATGCTCTTTCGAACAGCCACAACGAACAGCAGGTGCAAGCACAAAATTCCGGCGACATAGATGCGAGTCAGGCGTGGATGGAACCTGAACCTGGTCTTTGGAATCGATTGTGTCTCTGCTGCCACGATGGCCCGCGATTGTACCTCGTACGCAAAACAACCGCTATGATGGGACACGCCATGAACAGCGGCCTGCGCACCCAAACCTTGTTTCTAGCGGTTCTCTTCCTTGGCCTCTTCGCGATGGCAGCGCGCAACTCGACCGACCCCGATCTCTGGTGGCACCTCGCAACCGGCCGATTCATTGTTCAGCACCACGTCGTGCCTCGCACCGATCCTTTCTCTTACACCAGCAGCGGCAAGCCTTGGATCGCGCACGAGTGGCTCACCGATCTTCTCCTCTACAAACTTCACGGCTCTGCCGGGTGGGCCGGTCTCATCATCCTGTTTGCCGCCATAACCGCCGCCGCTTTTTTTCTGCTATACCTGCGCTGCGGTACGAACGTGTACGTGGCAGGCGTCGCTACTCTCTGCGCTGCCCTCGCCACACGCCCGGTTTGGGGTGTGCGCCCTCAAGTTCTTTCGCTGCTATTTACAAGCTTGTGGCTCTTGCTGCTCGAGCGTTCCGGTCGAAATCCCAAACTTCTGTGGTGGACTCTTCCGCTCACTCTTCTGTGGGTCAATCTTCACGCCGGCTTCGCTCTCGGCCTCGGTGTGTATGGATTATTTCTCATCGGGGATTGGATCGAAAACGAGTGGACCACAAGAATTCGACTCGCGCAGACTGGGTCGCAATCCTCAACTCGAATCTCAATGCGGACCGCATTGCCCATATTGGTGATCAACTTTCTACTCGTTCCTCTGAATCCCAACGGCGCTAAGCTCTTCTGGTATCCGATCGAGACTCTCCGCTCCTCGGGGATGCAGAACTTCATCGCCGAATGGGCTTCGCCCAACTTCCATCGCCCTGAGTATTGGCCCTTCCTGCTCATTTTGCTTGCGCTATTCGCTATGGTGAGCTCAGAGGGCATGAACATTCGCTTTCGCGATGTGCTCCTGCTGATCGTGAGTCTGTTCGCTGCGCTGCGCTCTATCCGCCTTATCCCGCTCTTTGTTCTAATCGCAGTTCCGCTCATCTCACAGCAAGTCGCGAAATGGCTTCGAGCCCGGACCGCGAAC
>JASHNX010000219.1 GCA_030041415.1 Candidatus Sulfotelmatobacter sp. | reverse complement strand
CCCATCATCCATTCTCCTCCCATATCCGGGCGTAGTGGCGGACCGCAGCGCTCGGCATGGAGAGGCGCCGTTAATCCAGGCTCCGCTTGTGACACTTTGCAGGCAGGGACCGCCCTCGCCCGCAGTGGAATGCAACATCTTATCAAGCTTTGATGCGGAACGCGGAGGGCAAGCCGCCTCAGCAACATTTTCCATTTTGACAAAGCATTCGTTCGATGACCTGGCTCGGCCCGAACAGGGGCATCTGTAAGCTCAGGTCCGAGAAACTGGGTGTGGTAAAAATGAGAATCACTTCTATTGGAGCAGGCATTGCAAGAAACTCGTCCACGGCAAGCGATGGCCACCGACTCAGATCCGACTTCGGGTAACCGCATTCGCCCGCCCCACGTTGCGCTTGTGGGCTTTGGGACGGTCGGCCGCGCAGTGGCAAAGATTCTTTGTGAACGCAAGGATAGATCGCTTCGCCTGACTCACATTTGTAACCGGCATGTCGAGCGAAAGAAGCAGTCCTGGGTTCCAAGTGACGTCCTCTGGACCGACGACTTCGATTCGGTCCTCGACTCTGACGCCGAAATTCTGGTTGAACTGATTGGCGGTTTGCATCCCGCGGAAGATCTGGTGCGCCGCGCGCTGAAGGCAGGCAAGTCGGTGGTCACGGCGAACAAGCAGCTGATCGCTCGCCACGGACCGGAATTGCTGCAATTGGCCGGAGAAAACGGTTGCCAGCTTGAGTTTGGCGCTTCCGTCGCCGGGGGCGTTCCGGTGCTTCCCGCGTTGCGAATCGGTCTTTGCGGAGACCAATTGCGCGGCATTGCCGGAATTTTGAACGGTACGTGCAACTATATTCTGAGCCGCATCGAGACGGCGCGCATTCCCTTCAGTGAGGCGCTCGAAGAAGCCCAGGCGCGGGGTTATGCCGAAGCTGACGCCAGCGAAGACCTCGATGGCGGCGATGCCCGCGCGAAACTTTCGATTCTCGCCCTCGCTGGGTTGCAGGCACGAGTTTCCCCGGAAACGATTCGTGCGCGAACCATTCGCACGGTTGACGCGGTCGATTTTGATTACGCCGCCGAACTCGAGTGCACCATCCGTCAGATTTCCCGCGCCGATTTCCTAGGCGAAACCTTGCTTGCGGAGGTTGGCCCCAGCCTTGTTCCTGCGGCTTCGCCCTTCGGGCGCGTGCAGCGTAACTTGAATCTGGTCTTGACATCGGGCAAGTACGGGGGAGACGTAGCTTTTCTCGGAGCCGGCGCCGGAGGCGATCCAACAGCGGTAGCCGTGGTTTCCGATTTGATGTTCGTTGCGGAGAACATTTCCGCCCAACCGCGCGCACAGCGCGATCAGCGGCTCGCTTCACCGAAAGTGAGTTGCGATTTTGAAACTCCCTGGTACTTGCGCTTCTGGGTGAAAGATCAGCCGGGAATTATCGCCAGCTTGGCGGCAATTCTCTCCGCGCACCAGTTAAACATCGATTCGGTTTTGCAAAAACCGGGCTTCGACAAAAGTGCGCTGCCGTTTGTTATTACGCTCGAACCCTGCCGCGATTCGCAGCTGCACCCAGCGATCGAGAAGATGTCCGCTCTGGAGTTCTGCACGAAACCATGCCTGTGCCTGCCGATCCTGCGCTAGTTGTGCTGAGAAAAGAAAAAGCCAAAACAAAAAGCTCGCCGTCAGAATCGCGGCGAGCCTTTGCTCGGGTAAGCTTCCGAAACTTCAGTTCCAGAAAGGGTTTTTCAAACCAGCAGGCGCCAATGCCCGATCGGCGGTCGCCTCGGTGCCCGACTCATCTGAAATCTTTTCGTCGATCAGCCGGGATGACGGAGCCTTTATCTCATCTTTCTCACGCATGATGCCGTTGGGAGAATTTTCAGAATTCATTACAGAACCTCCTGCACATCTGTGGTCGAGCTTTCTCTTCTAATTGAAACACCTGCAAGCCGCGTGCCGCTCCTAAACTTTCAATTGCACCGATCAAAAAAACGCATACCCTCGCCCCGTCGCACCGAAGAACTTTTCCTGATTTCTCTTGACCTTGCTGCCTACCCGCGCGGCGCAATTCACCCGGTGTAGCATTCCTCGTGGACCGGCATGCCATGCTCGTCAATCTCGCTTTGCTCCAGCGGGACGAGTCTTCCGTAAATCCAGCACACCAGCTGGGAATCATGGGAGTTTGGCATGTAGGCCGACCCCATCGAATGCCAGAGGCCCTGCGTTTGATATCGAACATTGGCGCACGGCCGACAAATGCAAAGTTCTGCTCGTGATCCGCAGGCGATCATATTCAGAAAGCCAGCCGGTGCTTCGTTCCCACATGCTCGTCACCCGAGCTGTTAGGATGACGTTGCATTCATATCTCTTCAAGGATTTCATCCTATGAAATATCGCAAGTTGGGCCGCACTGGATTCGAAGTCAGCGACATCGCCTACGGACTCTGGGGTATGAGCGGATGGAGCGGCTCCGACGACCAGCAATCGCTCGCGTCTCTGCAACAATCCATCGACTCCGGCTGCAACTTCTTCGACACCGCGTGGGCCTATGGAGAAGGCAAGAGCGACGGGCTGCTCGGCCAGACCATGGCAAGCAATCCTAAAAAGCGGCTGTATGCGGCTTCAAAGATTCCTCCGAAAAATGACAAGTGGCCGGCGCTTCCTACCTATAAGTATGCAGACGTTTTCCCCGCAGACCACGTGCTTCGCTATGCCGATGCGATTCGAAAGAAACTTCGCACCGATTCCATCGACTTGCTGCAGTTCCACGTCTGGGATGACAGCTGGACGGATGAACCGGAATTCCGCTCCACAGTCGAAAAACTAAAAGACGGCGGATGGATCAAGTACTTCGGACTCAGCCTGAACCGCTGGGAGCCAGAAAACGGCATCAAGGCGCTTCATACTGGATTGGTTGACGCAGTGCAAGTGATCTACAACATCTTCGACCAATCTCCCGAGGACGAATTGTTTCCCGTCTGCCAGGAGCTGAACGTAGGCGTGATTGCGCGGGTTCCGCTCGATGAAGGCAGCCTGGGCGGCAAAATGACTCTTGAAACCCGCTTCCCGAAGGATGATTGGCGCTCGCTATATTTCGGCCCCGAAAACCTGGCCAACACCGTTCAGCGGGTCGAAAAACTCAAGAAATTCGTGCCCGAAGGAATGACGCTTCCGGAAATGTCGCTGCGCTTCGTCTTGTCGCATCCTGCGGTGAGCACCACGATCATTGGTATGCGTAAACCCGAACACGTCCGCGACAACATTGTCGCCAGTGACGCCGGTCCGCTCGATACCCGCCTTCTCAACGAGCTAAAGCATCATCGCTGGGACCGCACGCCGCAGCCCTGGTCGGATTAGACTGTCATCGGTTCGATCTGTTTCGTGAGTTCGGTGCCTGCCCTGCGCTCGACCATCGGTTCGATGATCTCCGCATCTCGCTACGACTGCTGGTAGTAAAACTGGGCGGCAGTCTAGTCTTTTTCTGCCGAGATGAATTCCAATAGGCGTCTGATTGCCTTGCCGCTGCTTTTGCTGGCGGCTTTTTTAAACCCGATTCTGAATGCCCAGAGCGCCCGCGGCTCCTTGCGCGGTACCGTGCAGGATGCAAGTGGGGCCCGCATTCCTGCCGCCAAGATCGTTGCGCGGCTGACGGGCTCGTCGCTTCAGCGTCAAGTGCACAGTGAGGATCGCGGCGAGTTCCGCCTCGACGATCTTCTTCCTGGAAATTACCGCATCACCGTGACTGCTGCGGGTTTCGCTCCGGCAGAAGCTGACGTCACAGTTGCAGTCACCACTGCTCGCGATATCGCTGTCACCCTAAAACCTTCCT